>JAICQR010000028.1 GCA_025937755.1 Gemmatimonadales bacterium
GATCAGGCCCTCGGCCACGGTCATGGCATAGAGAAAGCCCGGACACGCGGCCGACACATCAAACGCCGCCGCCCGCTCGGCACCCAGCACCGCCTGGAGGTCACAGGCCGTGGACGGCAGCAGCCGGTCGGGCGTGGCGGTGCCCAGCACAATGGAATCGAGGTCCATCGGCGAGCGCCCCGCCCGCGCGAGCGCCTCCACTGACGCGATGCGCGCCAGCTCGGTGACGCTTTCCTCCGGCCCAGCATGGCGCCGTTCGCGGATGCCGGTCCGTTCGACGATCCACGCGTCGTTGGTGTCCAGCCGCTCCTCGAACCAGGCGTTGGTGACCACCTTCTTCGGAACAGCGGTGCCCAGACCGGTGAGGCGGGCGAAGGGACGGCGTGGGGTCATGCCCGGACCGCCGGGGCCTGCTGGGCCAGCTCGGCAGCGATGTGACCACTGAGCCCCGACCGGCAGGCCTGCACAGCTATCCGCACCGCGTTCTTGATCGCGTTGGCGCCGCTGGAGCCATGGCAGATGATGGACACCCCATTCACGCCCAGGAGCGGAGCGCCGCCGTACTCGGAGTAGTCGAGGGTGCGGAACACCCGCTTGATGTCATCCCGATCGAGCAGTGCCGGTGCGTCGCGCTTGACCATCCGAACGATCAGCCGCGCCACCGACTCGTAGAACTTCAGGACGACGTTGCCCACGAACCCGTCGCAGACCACGACGTCCACCGCGCCACGGGTGTCATGGCCGGCAAGGATGTCACGTCCCTCGATGTTGCCGATGAAGTTGATGCCGGGGAGCGAACGGAGGAGCAGATGGGCCTCGCGGACCACCGCGTTGCCCTTCTCGTCTTCTTCGCCGACGTTGAGCAGCCCGACGGCGGGATTCTGGCGACCGAGGACGTCGCGCATGTAGATGGTGCCCAGCAGCGCAAAGCCGGCCATCTCGCGCGCCGAGCAATCGACGTTGGCCCCACCGTCGAGGACCAGCACCGGGTCATCGGCAGTCGGAAAGAGCGTGGCCACACTGGCTCGATCGACGCCGGGATGGAGGCCCAGCAGCACGGTAGACGCAGCGAGCACCGCGCCGGTGTTGCCGGCCGAGACAAACGCGTCGGAGTTGCCCGACTTCTGCAGGCTGAGCCCCACCACGACGCTGGAGTCGCGCTTGGCGCGCACCGCCGCAAGCGGCTTCTCGGCCATGCCGATGACCTGCGAAGCGGGCACGATGGTGATGCGGCTGCGGTCAGCCGGGGCGTGAGCGGCGAGCGCCGCCTCGATGGCCTCGGGCTGCCCCACCAGCTGAAGGTGGAGATCGTCGTATTGGGCGAGCGCGCGGAGGGAACCCTCGATTTCAGGGTTGGGGGCTTGATCGCCACCCATCGCGTCCACTGCGACGCGGATCACGCCTACTGGTCCTCGACCTCGACCCGCTTCTTGCCGCGATAGTAGCCGCAGGAGTCACAGACCCGATGCGGGAGCCGGGGCGATCCACACCGGGGACAGGACTGCGAGGCCACTGCGGGGGCCGCGTCGTGTCCGCGGCGGAGCCGCTTGCGAGACTTGGACGTGCGTCGCTTGGGGACTGCCATGGATTCCTCAGTTATGTTCGGCGGCCACCGTGCATTTGCACGGCCCCGCATTCAAGTCCGCCCCGCATTCGGGGCAGAGTCCGGCGCAGTCCTCGCGACACAATGCGAAAGGCGACACCGCCAACGCCAACTCTTCCCGCACGACCGACCCCAGATCGAGGTGCGTGGGGTTCACGGGAAGCGGGTAGATACTCGGGTCGTCCGCGGCGTCGGGGTCGGAACTGAACAGCACGTTCAGGTCCAGCTCGATGTCGTGTTCGACGTCAGTGAGGCACCGGCGACATGACGACCGTGCCCGGGTCCCTACCTGGGCCCGGAAGAGATATTCGCCGCTGTCGGCAGCCTGGACCATCCCGTCCACTTCCACCGGCGCAACGAGGTCCAGGTCGAGCCCCTCAAACATTGCGTCGCTCGCAGCCACGTCCGCCTGCACTTCTACCGGGCCGTGCCGGAGCTCCCGCAGATCCACTCGAAGCATAGCCAGTAAAGCTAATATTGGCTGGGAGTTACTTCAAGCTGGTCAGGCCTGGCCCCAGAGCCCGGCCAGCTCATGCTCGGGGAAGAAGAAACCGATCTCCCGGGTGGCATTTTCGTCGCTGTCCGAGCCGTGCACCGCGTTCCGGCCCTTGGACTCGGCAAACAGCTTTCGAATGGTGCCCTCGGCCGCTTCGGCCGGGTCGGTGGCCCCGATGACAGCGCGGTAGTGGGCCACCGCGTTGTCGCGCTCCAGCACCAGCGGCAGGCAGGGTCCGCTGGTCATGAACTCGACCAGATCGGGATAGAAGGCCCGTCCCCGGTGGACTTCGTAGAAGGCTTCCGCCTCGGCTCGGCTCAGCCGAACCAGCCGGGCGGCCCGCACCACGAAGCCCTCGCGCTCGAGGTGGGCCAGGATCGCGCCGCTGCGATGGTTCTCCACCGCATCGGGCTTGATGATCGCCAGGGTCCGGTTCATGCCTTGCCCCCTACCAGCTCGACCACGTCCACCGGGCGCTTCATGACCCGGATCCCGGCGGCTTCGAAGGCCTGCATCTTCTCTTCGGCTGTCCCGCTCGAGCCGGAGATGATCGCGCCAGCATGGCCCATGCGCCGGCCCTTCGGCGCTGTCTGGCCGGCGATGAAGCCGACCACCGGCTTGGTCACATGCTCGGCGACGAACTCCGCCGCCTGCTGCTCGTCGGTGCCGCCGATCTCGCCCAGCATGACGATGGCGTCGGTGGCGGGATCATCCTGGAAGGCGCGGAGGCAGTCGATGAAGTTGGTGCCGATGATCGGGTCGCCGCCGATGCCGACGCAGGTGCTCTGGCCGATACCATTCTTCGTGAGGTGATGCACCACCTCGTACGTGAGCGTCCCGCTGCGTGACACCAGCCCGACCCGGCCAGGCGCGCAGATGTTGCCGGGAATGATGCCCACCTTGCTCTCGCCCGGAGTGATGAGCCCGGGACAGTTGGGCCCCAGCAGCCGTGCGCCCTTCGAGCGCACGTATGGCATCACTCTGGTCATGTCCATGACCGGGACACCCTCGGTAATGCAGACGATGAACTTGATGCCCGCGTCGGCGGCCTCCATCACCGCGCTCGCGGCGCCTGCCGGCGGCACGTAGATCACCGAGGCATTGGCGCCGGTCTCGCGGATCGCGTCGGCCACGGTGTGGAACACCGGTACCTTGCCCTCGAATTTCTGGCCACCCTTGCCCGGCGTGACCCCGGCGACCACGTTGGTGCCGTACTCCATCATCTGCTTCGCATGGAAGCCGCCGTCGCGACCGGTAATGCCCTGCACCACCAGCTGAGTGCTGCGATCGATGAAGATGCTCACGCGGCCTCCCTGGCCAGCGCCACGACCCGGGAAACCGCCTCGTCCATGTCGCCCAGCGCCGTCATGCCGATACCCTCGAGGATCCTGACCGCTTCCTTCTCGTTGGTGCCGGTCAGCCGGACCACGATGGGCACCTGCACCGGGAACTGCTCCAGCGCGGTCTTGATCCCGTTGGCCACGTCGTCGGTGCGAGTAATGCCGCCGAAGATGTTGAAGAGGATCGCCTTCACCGCCGGGTCGGACGTGATGATCCGGAGCGCGTTGACGACCTTTTCCGGATTGGAGCTGCCACCGATATCGAGGAAGTTGGCCGGCTCGCCGCCGTAATACTTGACCAGGTCCATGGTGGCCATGGCGAGGCCGGCACCGTTGACCACGCAGCCGACGTTGCCATCGAGCTTGATGAAGGTCAGCCCCGCCGCGCGCGCCGCCACTTCGCTTGGCTCCTCGGCCGAGTCGTCGCGCAGCTGGGCCAGGTCGGGGCGGCGGTCGAGTTCGTTGTCATCGATCGAAATCTTGGCATCGAGCGCAAGCACCTCACCGTCCGGCGTGGTCACGAGCGGATTGATCTCGGCGAGGGACGCGCCATTGGCGGTGAATGCGGTCCACAGCTGCTGCATGATCCGCGCAGCCGCCTTCACCTTGGGATAGTCCTGATACAACGTGAGCGCCAGCCCAAGCGCCTGGTGCGGCAGCAGCCCGTACACCGGATCGACGGGAAGGCGCGTGATCTTCTCCGGCGTGGTAGCCGCGACTTCCTCGATGTCCACGCCCCCTGCGGCGCTCACCATGTACACCGGGCGCTGGGTCTCGCGATCCATGATCAGGCCGACGTAGGCCTCGGTCGAGATGTCGGCTGCCGGGACCACCAGCACCTTCTCGACCGTGAGTCCCTTGATGTTCATGCCGATGATCCTGCTGGCATGCTCCCGCGCCTCGGCCGGCGTGGCGGCGAGCTTCACACCGCCTGCCTTGCCGCGGCCGCCGGTATGGACCTGGGCCTTGACCACCACCGCGCGACCGAGCTTCCGGGCAATCGCCTCGGCCTCATCGGGCGTGGCGGCCACGCCGCCCTCAAACATCGGCACGCCTGCCTTCATGAGCAGATCGCGCGCCTGGTATTCGTGCAGGTTCACTCGTCCCCCACCAGGGTAGTGCCGGCCTGGCCCGCGAGGGCCGCCGGTCCGTCAGAAAGTCGCGCGATGATCGCGCGTCCACCTCCGGCGCCCGCAAAGGCGAGCGCCGCTTCCACCTTGGGCCGCATGCTGCCGGCGCCGAAGGCGCCGTCGGCCATCATCGCTTCCGCCCGGGCGCGGGTCAGTCGCCGGATCGGCTGCGCCGCAGGAGTGCCCCACCCTTCGTACACCGCATCCACGTCGGTGAGGATCATGAGTGCGTCGGCGCCGAGATCCCGCGCCAGCAATGCCGCGGCGAGGTCCTTGTCCACCACACCGTCGACGCCTTCCAGCCCCAGCAGCGGATGGGCGAACACCGGGGGTCCACCACCACCCGCCGCGATCACGATGACGCCGGCATGGACCAGGTCCCGCACCAGCGCGGCCTCGACCACACCCAGCGGCCGCGGGCTGGCAGCCAGGCGCCTCAGGCGCCCGTTGCCATCCGCCCGCAGTGCCACGCCCCGGGCGGCGAGTGCTTCCGCTGCTGCCGCGGAGACTTCGTGGCCAATCGGCTTGCTGGGCTGGCTGAGTGCGGGATCGTAGGGATCCACCAGCGTCTGGGTGATCAGCGTGACCACCTGACGTTCGACCTGTGCCGAGGCGAGACCATTCTGGAGCGACTGCTGCAGCATGTAGCCAATCCAGCCCGCGGTGCCGGCCACCAGCACTCCCAGTGGCAGCGGCTCGACTTCGCGGCGAGCCAGCTCGTTCCGCACCAGCTCATCGCCGACCTGGGGCCCGTTGCCATGGACGATGGCGATGCGCCAGCCGTCCCGCGCCAGTTGCACGATGGGCGCGATGCTCTCGCGCGCATGGAGGAACTGGTTGCTGATGGTGGCCGGCTCGCCGCCACGCGCCAGCGCGTTGCCACCGAGCGCCAGCACGGCAATTCGATTCACAGAGCCTCGTCCGCGCAGGCGAAAAAGCCTCCCAATTTAACGGGCAGTTCTGGCAGATACAACGTCGTCAGGCGCTCATTGCCGAGACTCGAGCGTCTGCCGCAGGGCATCGAACGCGCGGCCAAAGGCGGTAAAATCGCCCCGCTTGAGCGCCTCGTCGGCCACCTGCAACCAGTATCGCGCATCCACCAGCGCGCCCCCTTCGCCCGCGGCCTGCGGGAGTGGAGCATCCCCACCGAGGAGGTTGCGCCAGGCCAGACCGAACGTGCGGCCGGCTCCCGCACGATTGACGATTGCCACATTGACCCAGACCACCGACGGTCGCGCACCGGGCCTTGCTGCGGTCTGCACCTGGAGCGCAGCCAGGCCGGAGTCGGACGCGAAGTAGTACACCCTCCCCGAACGGGCGGCAGCACCGGCAGCCGCCAGCGAATCCTCTACCGGGGCGTAGGTGGCAAACCTGCCCCAGAGCCGGTTGAGACGTTCGGGGTCCAGCAGCGGCCAGGGCTCGGCGTCGACCCAGAGGAGTTCGCCGTCGGATCGCGCCACCAGCAGCCCGGCTATCCGGTCCCGCTTTTCGACCCGAAGCGGTGCCACCAGCAACTGGGCGCCTGTCGAGTCCCAACCCTGCACGATGGAGCCCGCATCGGGCTGGGGAGCGAGTTCCAGCCCCCTGCGCTCCGCCACCAGCTGCGATTGCACGCCGAACAACGCCAGTGGTGGGGCGCCCGAGCCCAATTGGTCTGCGGGCAGCTCACGCTCCACCACCTCACCAGCGAGCGTCGCCCACGCGGATGCGAGCGGCCCGGCGTGCGCGCGCAGGACAATACGCGCCTTTCCGGTTTCGGCGTCCACAAGCCCGGCAAAGCCGGCATCCAGATGGTTCGCATCGCCCCCGGTCCAGCGGCGGTGCCGCACCAGCGGCCAGGTCTGGCTGCTGACGTATCCATCAGCGATCCATGTCATGCGGCCCTCGCTCCGCGTCAGCCGGGGAGCAGCCCATGCCGCGTAGGGTGCGAGCTTCTCGAGGCGGGCCCGGGGGTCAAGCACCCAGTCGATGCGGTCGCCCGGGCCGTCGGCCGAGAACAGCGACGGTTCCTGCAGCGCCCAGGCCAGCACGGCGCGCCGCAGCACGCCAGCGGCCGGCACACCGCGCGGCGCGTCCACCGCGACGGGTTCCGGCGCGTCAGGCCGGACTGCGCCTGTGGCCAGTGTGCCCGCCGCGTAAAGCGTGGGATATCCGAGCGAGTCGGACGGCGGAAACGAGAGCGGCACACCGCCGGCGCCGGTCTGGTCGGCGGCGATCACGTAGGAGGTGGCCTGCTGGTCGCCGGTCGCCACCAGCGCTACCCAGACCGGCTCGCCAGCTGCGGAGCGGGAGCCAGGCCAGACACCGATTGGCGGTGTCGCGTCGGGAAAGATCGCGCGAACCACTTCCCGGTCGAGCAGGGGCGCCGCCTGCAGGGCGGGAAGGTCCGCGGCGCGGAGCCGACCCAGCCCGAACGCACCATCCTCGAAGTGCTGGTACATCGAGTCGGGCAGCGGAATATCAGCGGACGTACGCGCGACCAGCGGTACACCCAGGCGGCCCAGCGCGGTGGCCGCGGCCAGCACCGCCCAACCGGCAGCCACCAGCGTGTGCCTTCCGGTGAAGGCCCATGCAGCGCTGAGGAGCGCAGCCATGAGTGCGGTCCCCGTGAGCGATGGCGCCACCAGCGCAAGTCGCCGGAAGCCACTTGCCGTGGGTACGCCGCCGGCCGCCGCCACGTAGCTGGACGGCTCCAGCGCAAACCCTGCCGCCAGAACCGCGGCGAGCACGGCGAGCAGCAGGCCGAGATGCACTCGCGCGTGATCGTTGATGGCCGCCCTTCTCCGCTCCAGCCGAACGGCTCCGATCACCGAGTACAGCACCAGGCAGAGCGCGAACCCAACCAGCGCCAGCGTGAGCGCATAGTCCTGGACCAGCTGCAGCAACGGCAGGCGGGTGACGTAAGTGCCGGCATCGCGGCCCAGCAGCGGTTCCACCAGCCCCCAGCTGGTGGTCTCGGACGCCAGCGCAACCGCGCGCCAGTGGACCGACTTCCCCATGCCGCTCAGCAGGCCAAGCAGCAGGCCCAGCGCCACCGCGAGCGACAATAGCGCGCCGGGACGCACGGCTTCCCGGAACTCGAGGTTTCCTACGTGGCGCGGGATCTGGACCGAGCCGACGGCCCGAGTGAGGTACAGGAGGTTGCCGGTGAACCAGGCCCACGCAAGCAGGCAGGCGGTTGCGTCGATGGTGAACAGCAGGAGGTGCCAGCCGGTGAGGAACTCGGCCGCATCGGGCGAAAACTGTGCGGCCCACCAGCGGTCAGCCAGGACGACGGCAGTCCACCGTCCCAGGAACAGCAGCAGAACGACGAGCGCCAGGGCCGTAAGCAGCCCAGTCCGCCGACGGGTCACGGACTCAGGCGCGCACGCCCTGCTCGGCGAGCCACGCCATCACCTCCGCCTGATAGGCATCGAGCGATGCCTGGCTGGCGGCCTCGAACCGCAGCACCAGCACCGGCTGGGTATTGGAGGAACGGATCAGTCCCCACCCGTCCGGGAACGACATCCGCACGCCGTCGATGGTGTTGACCGGGTAGCGTTCGCTGAAGTACGCCGCGGCCTTCTCCACGATGCCGAACTTGACGTCATCGGGGCACGGCACCCGGATCTCCGGCGTGGAAATGGTCGACGGGACATCGGCGAAGAGCCGCGCCAGGCCGCCCGGATGGCGCGAGACGATCTCGATCAGCCGCGCGGCAGCGAAGAGCGCGTCATCAAAGCCGAAATAGTCGCCGCCAAAAAAGATGTGTCCGCTCATCTCGCCGGCCAGCGGCGCGTCGAGTTCCTTCATCCGCGACTTGATGAGCGAGTGCCCCGTCTTCCACATCTCGGGCACCGCACCAGCCGCCGTCAACGCCTGCGGCAGCACTTCGGAGCACTTCACATCGAAGATGACCGGTACGCCCTTGCCGAACCGGCGAACGGCATCGCGGCCATACTGGATCAGCAGCAGGTCGCCGAAAATAATGCGCCCGTTCTCATCCACCGCGCCGATCCGGTCGCCATCGCCGTCGAACGCGATACCCAGTTCGGCGCCGCTGCGGCGCACCTCCGCCTGAAGGTCGACCAGGTTCGCCGGCACCGTCGGATCGGGGTGGTGATTGGGGAACGTCCCATCCGATTCACAGAAGAGGCCGGTGATTTCGGCGCCCAGTTCGCGCAGCGTTCCCACCGCCACGACGCTCGCCGCGCCATTGCCGCAGTCCACCACCACCCGCACCGGCCGCTCGAGCTTGTGGCGCGACACGATGGCCTCGCGATAGCGCCGCAGCACGGTGCTGTCGGCCGCTTCGCGCCCTTCCCCATCGCCGTCCCGCCAGCGCTCGGTGGTGATCGTCTCCCACAGCGCGAGGATGCCGTCGCCGTGCAGCGCGCCGCCGGCCAGCACCATCTTGAAGCCGTTGAACTCGGGCGGATTGTGGGAGCCGGTGACCTGCACTCCGCCATCGGTTTCGAGCGCGTGCACCGCGAAGTACAGCGCCGGCGTGGGTACCACGCCAATATCGATCGCGACGGCGCCGGCGCGCACCAGCCCCCGCCTGAGGCCAGCGGCCAACCGGGTTCCCGATGGACGATTGTCGCGGCCGACCGCGATGACTGGCTGGCGTCCGAGCCGTTCCCAGGCCGCGGTACCAAACGCCCGGCCCAGCGCTTCGGCCAGGTCGGGCGTCAGTTCCCTGTCCACGATGCCGCGGACGTCGTATTCCCGGAAAATCGACTTGGGGACATTCATGGATCAGCGCCCCGCCATCGGCATGACGGTCTGCGCCAGCGTGGCCGCGCTCCGCAGGCTGGCGTCGACGATGCCCGACGGAAGAATTCCGAACACCACCACGGCGGCGACGGTCACGAAGACGATGGCGGCGCCGGGCTGCGCCAGCACCAGTTCCTTCCACGCCGGCCGCTCACCCTCGGGCTTCATGTACATCGACATGATGAGCGGAAGGTAGTAGCCCGCGCTCACCAAGCTGGTGAGCACCAGCACCACCGGAAGGATGTACTGGCCCTCGGCCAGCACCGCCTCCAGGATGGTCCACTTGCCGATGAACCCGATGGTCCCCGGGAAACCCAGCAGGCTGAGCATGCAGATGGCGAGGCCGAGCGCGGTCCATGGCCGGCGACGCGACAGGCCGGCGACGTCATCAAAGCTGACATCCCGCTCGCCGCCGGTGCCCAGCGACCCGAGCAGCGCGAACGCGGCGAGCGTCGTGAGGCTGTACGCCAGCAGGTAGAACAGCACCGCCGCCGCGCCCAGCCGGGTGCCGGGCCACAGCGCCACCAGCAGGTAGCCCGCGTGCGCCACCGAGCTGTAGGCCAGCATACGCTTGATGTTCTTCTGGGCCAGCGCAATCAGGTTGCCGGCGATCATCGTGACCAGCGCCAGCGCCCCGATGATGGGCTGCCAGACCTGGTCGAACCCGGGAAAGCTCACGATGAGCACCCGGGACAGCGCGATGAAGGCCGCGACCTTCACCCCGGTGGCCATGAATCCGGTGACCGGGGTGGGCGAGCCATCATACACGTCGGGTGCCCACATGTGGAACGGCACCGCAGCCACCTTGAACGCCATCCCGATGATGAGCAGCGCAAGCCCGAGACGAGCCATCAATGACGCCGGCCCCGTGGCCAGCTGGGCGCCAATGAGCTGGAGGTTGGTCTGCCCGGTGGCGCCAAACGCGAGCGCGATGCCATACAGCAGGAATCCGGACGCAAAGGCACCGATCAGGAAGTACTTGAGCGCGGCCTCGGCCGAGGCAGGGTTCCGGCGGTCATAACCGGCCAGGATGTATACCCCGACCGACATCACTTCCAGGCCCAGAAACAGCACGATCATGTCCGCCGACCCCGCGAGGAACAGCATGCCCACGGTCGACAGGAGGACGAGCGGGTAGTACTCGGGCGCCACCAGCCCCTCGCGGTCGAGATAGCGAATGGACACGAGAATGGTGGCGAAGGCGGAGAACAGGATCACCGCGGCGCCGCCGAAGCGGAACCAGTCGAGGGTGATCATGTGATCCAGTCCGGTCGACCGGGCGCCCGAACCCCAGAGCCACACCAGCGCAGCCGCGGACGCCACGACCCCGGCGGCACTGAGCCAGCCGGCCAGCCGGCAATCGGCGGACGTGCGATGTCGCCAAGCCACCACCAGCAGCACCAGCAGGGCCCAGGCCGACAGCACGATCTCGGGCAGCAGCGCCCGTACCGCGCCCATGGGCGAGAAGAGATCGATCACCGCGCCACCTCCCCCTGCCCCAATACTGCCCGTCCCGCCGGTGCCTCGGTCCGCGCCGAAGCCTCGACGAACGCGCGGGCCGCGGGCTCCATCCGGCGCAGGACCGGCCCCGGCGCCAGCCCCATCCAGACGATGCCCGCGACCAGCGGAAGCAGCACCAGCACTTCGCGAAGCGAGAGGTCGGTGAGTCCCTGGTTCTCAGGCCGGTCCAGCGGGTTGTAGACGATCTTCTGAAGCGCGCTCAGCAGGTAGGCCGCCGCCACAATGACCACCAGCGTGGCCATGACCACTGCCACCGGGTAGCGTCCGAACGAGCCAAGCAGCACCAGGAACTCGGCGATGAAGCCGTTGAGTCCCGGCAGCCCGATGGAGGCGAAGGCCACCAGTGTGAGCACCAGCGCGAAGATCGGCATGACCCGGGCGAGGCCACCGTATTCGGCAAGTTCCCGGGTGTGGCGACGCTCGTACATCATGCCGATCAGGAAAAAGAGCGCGCCGGTGGAGAGGCCGTGGGCGATCATCATCATCAGCGCCCCTTGCACGCTGGCGAGGGTCCCGCCCCAGATGCCCAGCATCACGAACCCCAGGTGGCTGACGGACGAGTACGCCACCAGCTTCTTGAAATCGGGCTGCACCATCGCCACCAGCGCCCCGTACAGGATGCCGATGACGGCCAGCACCACAATGATGGTGCGGACCGGATCACCCATCGCCACGTCCGGGAAGAAGGGCACCGCGAAGCGCATGAAACCATAGGTGCCGATCTTGAGCATGACGCTGGCCAGGATCACCGAGCCCGCGGTCGGTGCTTCGACGTGGGCATCCGGCAGCCAGGTATGGAACGGGAACACCGGCACCTTGATCGCGAAGGCCAGCGCGAACGCGGCAAAGAGCCACGGCGCCAGGTCGCCCGCAGCGGCGGCGTTGCGCAGCACGTGGTCGTAGCTGAACGACAGCTCACCGGTGGCGAGTGCCACTTTCCAGACCAGGGCGATGATCGCCACCAGCATGAGCAGCGACCCGAAGAAGGTGTACACGAAGAACTTGATGGCCGCGTACAGCCGGTTGGCGCCGCCCCAGATCCCGATGATGAAGTACATCGGGATGAGCATGATCTCGAAGAAGACGTAGAAGACGAACAGGTCGAGCGCCAGGAAGCAGCCGATCAGTCCGGCCAGCAGCGCCAGCATCAGCGCGTAGTACCCCCGCTCGCGCTCGGTGATGTAGCGGTAGCTTCCCAGCACGCTGAGCGGGCCCAGCAGCGTGGTCAGCAGCACCATGAAGAGGCTGATGCCGTCGAGGCCCACCGCGTAGCTGATGCCCCAGCGCGGCAGCCAGGCGACCTCGCTGCGGTACTGCATGCCCGCCCCAGGATCGAAATGCCACCAGAGTCCGGCGGACACCACGAAGGTCAGCAGCGTGATGCCCAGCGCCACGTGCTTCGACATCCGCTCCGGCACCAGCAGTACGAGCGGAATGCCGATCACCGGCATCAGCACGAGGGCGTGAAGGATCCACTGCCCGTAGCTGAGCGATTCCAGGAAGCCGTTCATGGCCGGATCACCCGAGCGCGACGCGCAGGATCCACAGCGCCCCCAGCATGAAGAAGATCAGGTAGAGGCCCACCTGGCCGTTTTGCAGCAGGCTGCCCGCCTTGCCCAGCACGTGGCGCGAGATCCACGCCGGCCCATTCACCGCTGCGCCGTCGATCAGGCCCTTGTCCATGAATTTCCACAGGAAGCCCCGCGACAGCCCGACCACGGGCCGGACGATGAACCGGTCATAGATCTCGTCCACCCAGTACTTGTTGGCCAGCACCCGGGCGAAGCCCCGCTCCGGCGGTGCGGCGTCCGGCGTCGGAATCGCGCGGGCCAGCGTGCTGCGCATGCCGAACCACAATCCGAAGACACCCACCAGCACCGCGATGCCGATCAGGGCGTACTCGGTGGCGCCTTCCGGCAAGTGCAGGCCCGCCACCCACGGCAGCGCGTGGCCGGCGCCGGTGACCGGCTCGAGCCAGTGGTGGAGCCACTCGTTCCCGCCCACGAAGTGCGGCAGGTTGATCGCACCGCCGATGACGCTCAGGACGCCCAGCACGATCAGCGGCCAGGTCATGATGGCGGGCGCCTCGTGCAGGTGCTGCTGCTCCGCGGCGCCGGTGCGGTTCTCGCCGAAGAAGGTCATGGCCATAAGCCGCGCCATGTAGATGGCGGTCAGCAGCGCCGCGAGCAGCCCCATTCCGTAGAAGACATAGAACACAGGCGAGGCCTCGCCCCGGGCGAACGCGAACGCCAGGATCTCGTCCTTGGAGAAGAACCCGGAAAATGGCGGGATGCCGGCGATCGCCAGGGTGGCGAGCAGCATCAGCCAGAAGGTCGTGGGCATCCAGCGCCGCAGCCCGCCCATGTTGCGCATGTCCTGCGCATCGGCATGGGAGTGGGTGGCGTGGAGCGCCTCGTGCATCACGTGGATGACGCTGCCGGACCCCAGGAACAGCAGCGCCTTGAAGAAGGCGTGGGTCACCAGGTGGAAGATGCCGGCCACGTACGCGCCGGTGCCCACGGCGATGAACATGTAGCCCAGCTGGCTCACCGTGGAGTACGCCAGCACCTTCTTGATGTCATACTGGCGGAGCCCGATGGTGGCCGCAAACAGCGCCGTCAGCGCGCCCACGCCGGCCACCACGATGCTGGCGGCCTCCGACATGGCGAAGAGCACGTTGCTCCGTGCCACCAGGTACACACCGGCAGTGACCATCGTCGCCGCATGGATCAGCGCCGACACCGGGGTGGGGCCGGCCATGGCGTCGGGCAGCCAGGTGTAGAGCGGGATCTGGGCCGACTTGCCGGTGCACCCCAGGAAGAAGAAGAGCGCGATGGTGGTGACGATGCCGGTATCGACCAGCTGCGGATTGGCGAGCAGCCACTGGTTGACCGTGACGAAGTCCAGTGCGCCGGCCACGTGGTACAGCGTGAACATCGCCACCAGGAAGCCGAAGTCGCCGATGCGGTTGGCCAGGAAGGCCTTGAATCCGGCGTCTGCATTCGGCTTGACGGTGAACCAGAATCCGATCAGCAGGTAGGAGCACAACCCGACGCCTTCCCAGCCGATGAACAGCACCGGGTAGCTGGCGCCCAGCACCAGCACCAGCATGAATGCAACGAACAGGTTGAGGTACGCGAAGAAGCGGGCGTATCCCTCGTCGGCCTTCATGTAGCCGATGCTGAAGAGATGGATCAGGCTGCCCACGCCCGTCACCACCAGCAGCATGATGGCCGAGAGCTGATCGTACTGCAGCGCCATCTCGATCTGGAAGTCGCCCACCGGCATCCAGGTCCAGTAGCGCAGGACGATGGGCGCCTCGGGGTGAAGGCCCTGGAGCTGGAAGAAGGCGGCGACGGCCACGGCGAACGCCGCGATGAGCACGGCCGGGCCCACCACGGACACCGCGGCCTTGGATGTCGAGCGCCGCAGCGACAGGATCCCGTTGAACAGGAACCCCGCGAATGGGAGCAGGACGGTCAGCCAGAGCAGGCTGATGGCGCCGGTTGGCATCACGACGGCCTCTTGTGCGAGCGTGGCGGTCGGCATCAGCCCCTGAGCAGGTTGACGTGCTGCAGGTCGACCGACTGCTTGTGCCGGAAGACCACAAGGATGATGGCGAGGCCCACCGCGGCTTCGGCGGCGGCGACGGTCATCACGAAGAAGACCATGATGTGCCCCGCCACGCCGTGCAGCAGGGCCAGCGCGATGAACGCCAGGTTCACCGCGTTGAGCATGATCTCGATGCACATGAACAGCACGATGGCGCTGCGCCGCAGCAGGACGCCGGCGGCGCCAATACTGAACAGCACGGCGCTGAGCGCCAGCGCGGGGCCGAGAAGATCGGGGGCCATGGTCACAGCCTCTTCTTGGCCAGCACCACTGCCCCGACCAGCGCCACGAGCAGCAGGATAGAGGTGATCTCGAACGGGACCAGGTAGGTCTGGAACATCGGCGCAGCCACGGCACCCACAATGCCGCGTGTGGCGATGGCTTCGGCATTGGTGCTCGCCGCCGGGAACGCCAGCGCAAGATCGGACGCCATCTGGGGAGACTGGGCCAGCTCGGCCGCCAGGCGGGCGGGCGTGTAACGCCAGATGGCGAACAGCTCGACCAGGAGCAGGCCTCCGATGGCCACCGCCGCCGCGGTGCTCACTGCGCCGCGGGAATACTGACGCAGCGCATCGACATTGAGCAGCATCACCACGAACAGGAAGAGCACCAGGATCGCGCCCACATACACCAGCACCTGGAGCACACCCAGCAGCTCGGCCTGGAGCAGCACGAAGATCGCTGCCAGCGCGAACATGGTGGTCAGCAGCCAGACCAGCGACGACACCGCGCTCCGCTGGAGCACGCACATGGCGGCGCCGAGCACCGCCACCGCCGCAAAGATGTAGAAGACCGCCTCGGTCATCACTCGCCCCGGGGATCGGTCGGATCCCACAGCGTCGACACTGCGTGGGGCTGGGACTGGAGCCGCTCGAGGTCGTAAACGAAGCGGCTGCGGCTGTACTCCGAGTTCTCGTAGTGCTGCCCCACGTGGATCGCCTCCTCGGGGCACACTTCCTGGCAGTATCCGCAGAACACGCAGCGGAACTCGTCGATCTCATAGATCAGCGGATAGCGGTTGCCCTGCTCGTCCTCGCCGGGCACCAGCTTGATGCAGTTGGCGGGGCAGATCTGGGGGCAGAGCCCGCAAGCCACGCACTTGGAGCGACCCTGCTCGTCGGTGAGCATCCGGTGGGTGCCGCGCCAGCGGGGCGAAAGCGACCAGGCGCCGCGCGCGTCCCGGGTGCTCTTCTCCTCCGGGTACTGCATCGTCACCTTGGTCTCGAACATGTGCTTGAACGTGAGCGCAAGCCCCTTGAGGGTGGCCCGCACGTAGCTCACCTGCCGCTCGGGGCGCTTGAGCACCTTGACGCCGATGGCCATCAGTCCATTCCCGGGGCGCCAGGGCGCCCGGCCAGCTGGGTACGCGCTGCCGCAGCCGCGAGGCGCCTGCGACGCAGATCGGATCCGCCCACGATTGCCCCACGGTCAAGGCCCACCAGAATGATCACGCCCAGGATCAGGCTCACGGCCGTCAGCGCCCAGGCTCGGGTTCCGGGCGCGGTCCAGCCCAGCTGCCCCATGCCCCACAGCGCCAAGGCGATGACCATGATGTACGCCAGCGCCACGGGCAGCATGAACTTCCACCCCAGCGCCATCAGCTGGTCGTAGCGGAACCGCGGCAGGGTCCAGCGGAGCCACATGATCAGGAAGATCCAGCTGAACACCTTGGCGAAGAAGAACAGGTGGCTCACCAGTACAGCGAGCACGGTGCCCGACTCGTCCCATGTGGTGAACGGAATGTCCCAGCCACCGAGGAAGAGCGTGGCCATCATCGCGCTGATGGTCACCATGTTGGCGTACTCGGCGATGAAGAACATCGAGAACTTCATCGCGCTGTACTCGGTGTGGTAGCCGGCGGTCAGCTCCGACTCGGCCTCGGGCAGGTCGAACGGCAGCCGGTTGATCTCGGCCAGCCCCGCCACCGCGAAGACAAAGAACGAGACGAAGAGGGGCAGCACGAACCAGAGTGTCTGCTGCTGCTCCCGGATCACCGCGCTGAAGCTCACGTCGCCCGTCAGCAACAGCACCGGGATCAGGCTCATTCCCATGGCGACCTCGTAGGACACCATCTGGGCGCTGGCGCGCAGCCCGCCCATGAGGCTGTACTTGCTGTTGGAGGACCATCCCGCCAGCGCGATGCCGTAGATGCCCATCGAACTGATGGCCAACACGAAGAGGAAGCCGGCCGGGATGTCCGCCACCACCATCGGCATCATGCCCTGGTGCACGAACCGTCCCAGCAGCGGGAGCGTGAAATCGAAATCGAGCCGGAGCGGCGCCGCAAACGGAATGACGGCCGACAGCATCAGCGCCGGGATGAACGCCATGGCCGGCGCGGCCAGGAACAGCACCCGCGACGATGCGCCGGGACGGGTCTCTTCCTTGAGGATGTTCTTGAGGCCGTCGGCGGCCGGCTGCAACAGTCCGGCCCAGCCGGCCCGATTGGGCCCGCGCCGGTTCTGCATCCAGGCCGACACCTTGCGCTCGAGTAGCGTCAGCAGCGCGACGCCCACCATGACAACGGTGAAGACAACGAGCAGCTTCACGATGCTGACCAGCAGGAAGCCCTTCAGTTCCGGCGTCATCGTGCCGTTCCCGCGGTCTCCCGCAGCGTCTGCCCCACCCATCCCAGCGACTGGTGCGAGAGGTCGGCGAAGGCCGGATAGCGCCGGCCGACGTCCTCGAACGCCTGGGCCGCGGTGGCGGGTGCGTCGGCATCGGGCCCCGGCCCCGCCAGTACCTCACCCGCGATCCACCAGCTGGGCCGCGCCATCCCCGCCTGGTTGCGGGCCTGCATGTAGCGCTGGGCCCGGCCGTCGCGGTTGACGTATACGCCGTTCTCCTCGGCCATGGTCGTGACCGGCAGTACCAGCTCGGCGCGATGGTGGAAGTCCGCCACCACGGTGCCCAGCACCACCAGCGCGCCCTTCACTTCCTGCAGCCGCTGCTCCTCTTCGGCATCGAGGCTGGCGTCGAGCACGACCACGAGGTCCGCAGTGCCCGCCGCGTTGAGTGCGCCAGCCCAGTCCCGGGTGTAGCCCAGCCGCTCGGCGCCGTGCACGTTGGGTGCGCGCTCCGACCGCAGTGCGAGATTGGGGATGCCGGCCAGCGGCGCCTCGGGCCCGGTGGGCACCCGCACCGCTGCCGTCACGTCAAATCCGTCGAGCATCGCTCGCACGAGGCCAAGCGACTCGACCGACGCGCGCCCCGACGCAAGAATGACTGCCCTGCCGCTTCCGCCGGTGAGCTGTCCCAGCCGGTCGAGCGCGGTGTCCCAGTCGGTCGCCACGGCCTTCGTGCCCTGACGCAGCAGCGGTGCTTCGATCCGGTCGCCCCGATTCATCCAGCGGTAATCCAGCCGGCCGGTATCGCACATGAAGTGGCGATTGACGTCCATGTTGGGCCGCGGCTTGAGCCGGACCACCGCATCGTCCCGGGTCTCGATGGTGATGTTGCAGCCCTGGGAGCATCCGGTGCAGATGCTCGCGGTCTTGTCCAGCTCCCATGCCCGCGCCTTGTGCAGGAAGTCCTTCGAGATCAGCGAGCCGACCGGGCAGAGATCCACCACATTGCCGGACCAGGGATGATCCAGCAGCTGCTCCTCGGCGATGCCGATGAAGGCGCGATCGCCACGCTCGCTCACATTGAGCACCGCTGATTTCGCCACGTCATCCATGAAGCGGACGCAACGGGTGCAGAGGATGCACCGGTTGGTGACATACAGGATGTCGGGACCGAAGTCCTCCACCGGATTGTAGCGCTTGGGATAGTCGCGGTAGCGGGTGGCGGCGCGGCCTTCCTGGAAGGTGTAGTCCTGCAACTCGCACTCGCCCGACTGGTCGCAGATGGGGCAGTCGAGCGGGTGGTTGATGAGCAGGAACTCGAGGACCCCGGTGCGCGCCTTCTTCGCGCGCTCGCTGCTGACGTGCACCACCTGGCCCTCGGCCACCGCGGTCACGCAGGCGGGAAGCAGCTTGGGCGCCTTCTCCACCTCGACCAGGCACATGCGGCAGACCGCGGGCGCCGGCAGCGAGGGATGGTAGCAGTAGTGCGGCACGAGGATGCCAGCCTGCTTGGCCGCCTCGATGATGGTGGTGCCCTTGGGCACCTGGACCTGGGCGCCCTCGATGGTGACGGTGACCAGTTCTTGCGTCATGCGAGCTCCAGTACCGGCGCCCGCTCGCGCCGGATGTACGCCTCGAACTCGCCGCGGAACTTCCGGATCCCGCTCACCACCGGCGCCGCGCACGAGTCGCTGAGGACGCAGATGGTGGTACCGGTCATGTTGTCCGCCAGGTCGAGCAGGAGGTCGAAGTCGGACTCCTTGCCCTTGCCCGAGAGGATCCGCTCGAGAATCCGCGTGGTCCATGCCGTTCCTTCACGGCACTGGGTACACTGGGCGCAGCTCTCGTGGGCGTAGAACCGGGCCAGGCGCATGATCTGGTACACCATATCGGTCGAGTCGTCCATCACGATCATGCCGGCCGAGCCGAGCATCGAGCCTTTCTCGATCAGTCCCTCGTAATCCAGCAGCGCACTCTCGGCTTCCTCCGCGGTCATGATGGGGACCGACGAGCCGCCCGGGATTACCGCCTTCAGCGTGCGGCCCGGCCGCATGCCGCCACACATGTCGTACAGCAGCTCCTTCATTGGCGTGCCCAACATCACTTCATAGTTGCCGGGCCGCTGGACGTGACCGCAGACCGAAATGAGCTTGGTGCCGGTGCTCTTGGGATTGCCCTTGCAGAGCGACTTGTACCATTCGGCGCCGCGCACCAGGATATGGGGCACCGCGGCCAGGGTCTCGACGTTGTTGATCGTGGTGGGCATGGCGAACAGCCCCGCGGCCGCCGGGAATGGCGGCTTGATGCGCGGATTGCCGCGACGGCCCTCGATCGAGTTCATCAGGGCGGTCTCTTCACCGCAGATGTACGCGCCCGCACCACGATGCAGCGTGATGTGGATGGGCTTGCCGCTGCCCATCGCATTGTCGCCCAGGGTGCCTGCGGCGTACGCCTCGCGCACCGCCTCCGCCATGACCGCCCACGGCTCGGTGAACTCGCCCCGGATGTAGATGTAGCAACGCTCGACACCCATGGCGAAGGCGCCGATGGCGCAGCCCTCGATCAGCGCATGGGGGGTCCACCGCATGATCTCCCGGTCCTTGAAGGTCCCGGGCTCGGATTCGTCGGCGTTGCACACCAGGTAGTGGGGCTTGCCATCGTCCTTCGGCATGAAGCTCCACTTGAGTCCGGTGGGAAAGCCGGCTCCACCCCGACCCCGCAGGCCCGAGGCCTTCACCACCTCGATGATGGCCTCGGGGGTCATCCCAAGTGCCTTGCGGAGCCCTTCGTAGCCACCCCGCTCCACCCACCCGGCGTGGGTGCGCGCTCCGGCATCGCCGAAGTGCTTCGAGAGCACCACGGTCTCGCCGGGGTGGCTGGGATGCGGGAAGCCCATTACGGGTACCTCGCCAGCAGTTCGGGCACCTTCTCCGGTGTCACGCTTTCGATGAAGTCGTCGCCGACCATGACCGGCGTCGCGAATCCGCACGCACCAAGGCACTCGACCTCCACCACAGTGAACCTGCCATCCGCGCTGGTGGCGCCAACCTCACCGCAGCCCGTATGCTCCAGCAGCGCCCTGACGGTGTCCTCCGCGCCGCAGAGCCCGCAGGGCGAGGTGGTGCAGACCTGGATGAAGTGGCGCCCCACCGGGTGGGTGTGATACATGGTGTAGAACGTCACCACGCCCTTCACATAGGCCGGCGTCAGTCCCAGCACCGCGGCGACTTCGCTGATGGTGGACTCGCTGATCCACCCGCGGCGCTCCTGCACCATCCACAGCGCCGGCAGCAGCAACGCCTGCTTGTTGGGATACTCGGCGAAGCGCCTCTCGAGCTCGGCCATGGTCTCACCGGTAAAGACCGGCTCGTACGGCTCTGCGTCCACCACGTGCCCGGCACTCATCGATCCACCTCGCCCATCACGATGTCCACACTGGCGTTGATGGCGATGACGTCCGACAGCAGTGCGCCTTCGCACATCCGCGGCAATGCCGCGATGTTGATGAACGACGGCGGACGAATCCGCCACCGCACCGGCTTGGCGCTCCCATCAGACACCATGTAATAGCCCAGCTCGCCCTTCGGGTTCTCGATGCCCATGTACGCCTCGCCCGCCGGCGGCTTGACTCCTTCCATGACCTGCTTGAAGTGATAGATCATGGCCTCCATGTCGCTCATGGCGCGCGACTTGGGCGGGAGGATCACCCGCGGGTCGTCCACATTGATGGGGCCGGGCCGGAGACGGTCGAGTGCCTGCTCCAGGATCCGGTTGGACTGCCGCATCTCTTCCATCCGTACGGTGTAGCGATCGTAGATGTCGCCATGCTCACCGACCGGCACGTCGAAGTCGTAGGTCTCGTAGTCGAGGTAGGGCCGGTCCTTGCGCACGTCGTAGTCCACGGCGCTGGCGCGCAGCATCGGGCCCGAGAGCGAGTAGTTGATGGCGTCTTCGCGGCTCATCGTGCCCACATCCTGGGTGCGGCCGATCCAGATGGCGTTGCGGGTGAACATGGTGTCCACTTCGTCCAGCGTGGACGGGAAGGTGCGGCAGAACTCGCGCAGCCCGTCCTCCCAGCCTTCCGGAATGTCGGCCATGAGGCCGCCGACCCGGGTGAGGCTGGTGGTGAGCCGGGCGCCGGTCCACGCTTCCTGCAGATTGTAGATCCGTTCGCGTTCCTGGAACGACCACAGGAAGGGGGTGTACGCCCCCAGGTCGATGCCGGTGGTGCCGAGCCAGACGAGGTGCGAGATGATGCGACTCATCTCGCAGGCGATCACCCGGAGCACCTTGCACCGCTCGGTCAGCTCGATCCCCATGAGCTTCTCGACCGCCAGCGCCAGGCCCACGTTGTTGGCCATGGGCGAGAGGTAATCGGTCCGGTCGGTGAGCGGGATCAGCTGGTTGTACTGGCGATACTCACCCAGCTTCTCGAAGCCGGAGTGGAGGTAGCCGATGTGGGGAATGCAGCGGAGGACGGTTTCGCCCTCCAGCTCCAGCACCAGCCGGAGCACGCCGTGCGTGGCGGGATGCTGCGGGCCGATGTTGACCAGCATGTGCTCGGAGCCGAAGCCTTCCTCGTACGCCGAGTCACTGACGCCCAGGGGAACGTGACGGACCCGGCCCTCGGCGTCGAGCGTCGGCGTCTGGAGCTCCATCTCCACCGTGCGGGAACTCATCGCAGCACCCCCCGCTCGCCGCGGGCCAGCCGCTCGCGCACGTCTTGCGGCAGGTCGGTGTTGGCCTCGGCGATGGACAGTTCCTCCATCGAGTAGTGCGCTTCCGGATTGGCGCCGAGCGCCTGGCGGGTTTGTTCTGCCCTGGTGAAATGGCCCCGGAGTGGAAACGACTTTCGCAGCGGATACCCTTCGACGTAGGTCTCCCACATCAGCAGCCGGCGCAGGTCCGGGTGTCCCTTGAAAGCGACGCCGAACATGTCGTAGGCCTCGCGCTCGAGCCAGTCGGCGCCCTTCCAGAGATCCCATACGGTTGCGACTTCGAGATCCTTGGTCGGATCAAGCGGAATCTTGATGCGGAGATCGGCCTTCCGGTCCAGCGAGCGCAGCTGATAGACCACCTCGAAGGGGAGCTCGGTGTCCCGATACTCCACGGCGGTGATGTCGGTGAGGTAGTTGAACTGCTCTGCCGGATCGTCGCGAAGCCATGCAAGAATATCGTGCGCCTGGCCATTGGCCACGTGCACAATGGTGTCGCCGCAGACGACTGCCGCGCCGAGAATGGCGTCGCCGAAGCGCGCGCGGAGCCGCGCCACCGAGGGGGAGAGCGCCGCGGATTCAGCCGTGGCCGTCATGACGACCGGGTCTGGCTGATCGAGTTGCCGAACGGCTCGGAGAGTTCGTCCACCCGCTCCGGCGGGAGGAACAACCCGTCCGGGCCCACGAGGTGCTCATCCCGCAGCAGCGGATCGGCCAGCGACTCGCCCCGGATCTTCTTGTGGAGCAGCATGATCCCGTAGATCAGCCCTTCGGGCCGAGGCGGGCATCCCGGCACGTACACATCCACGGGAATGATGGTGTCGATGCCCTGCACCATGGCGTAGTTGTCGAAAATGCCGCCCGATGACGCGCAGGCCCCCATCGAGATGGCCCACTTGGGCTGGGGCATCTGGTCCCAGACTCGCCGGATCACCGGGGCCAGCTTGAATGGCAGCCGTCCGGCGCAGATCAGCACGTCGGCCTGGCGGGGCGAGAAGCTCTGCCGTTCCATCCCGAACCGGGCGAGGTCGAAGCGGCTGGCGGCCGTCGCCATGTACTCGATGGCGCAGCAGGCGGTGCCGAACGGCATGGGCCAGAGCGA
>JAICQR010000174.1 GCA_025937755.1 Gemmatimonadales bacterium
CACCGACAGCGCGAGACGGCCAAGAACTGACACCTTCATGCGAAACGAGCTCCGTGAAGAGGTAGCGGCCCGGCAACCCACCTAGAACAGGTTGCCGACCTTGATGTGAAACATCCAGCCTGGCGCTGGCCGGCCGGTGGCGTCTTTCTTGTCGAACCCATAGGCCAGGTCAACACCGATGGGCCCCAAGGGCGAAATCAGTGCCACACCCACGCCGGCACCTCGGAACAACCGGCTGGGATCCCACTGGCGCGCGGTGCGGTAGACATTGCCGGCGTCCATGAATGCACTGACATAGAACGACTGATTGAGCCGGGCGCCGGCCTCCATCGTGAAGGCCGCGTAAGCCTTGCCGAAGGCATCGGGGCTGGCCTGGCTGCCACCCGCGCCGGGATCGAACCCATCGGGCGTGATCGCAAACTCTTCGTAACCCCGCAGCGGCACGCCAAACTGGACCCCGCCAAGCGAGTACTGCTCGAACGGGAAATTGTCGGCGTCGCCGAAAATGAAGCCTGACTTGGCCGTAATGCCCAGCACGAACTGGATGCCTGCCCCGAGCTGCCCGCCGCCGCCAAGTGTCCCCAGCGGCGCATACCACCGGCCCTCGACGTCCACTTTCCGGTAATTGCCGGACCCGCCCAGCACCCCCCCATTGAGTTCGCCGCTGGCCTGCAGTTGCGACCCGCCGGTGGCGAAGGGCAGCCCGATCCGGGTATCCCGGATGACGCTGGTGCCCAGCGAGGACCGCGTGCAGTTGTTGCAGACGAAGCGCTCCTGCAGCTCGGTCGAGCCCTCGGAGTAACGGACTCGCTGCAGCCCATAGGTCGCGAACAACCGGGTGTAGCGCGCCCCCAGGAAGGGGAACCCGAGCTGGAGGCTCCCGCCGGTCTGGCGGCGGCGCCCGAGGTCACGGATGATGAACCGCTGGCGCGAGTCGAACAGCGACATGGTGCCGCTGATCCGGCTCTCCTTGATGGCCGGATCGGTGTAGCTCAGCACGAAGTCGTTGATGTTGGCGCCGAACTGCCATTGCAGCCGGCCGCGCTTTCCCCGGCCGAAGAGGTTGGGCTCTTCCAGCCCGAGGAAGCCACCCAGCCCGGTGCCCTGCCCCAGTGACGCGCCGAAGTTGATGTTGCCGGTGCGACGCTCTTCCACCCGGAACGTGATGTCCACATCGGGCGGGCAATCGGCCTGCGCCACCCCTTGCGGGCACGGCATCGGATCGACACCCGGAAATGCCAGTGGCTGCTGGAAGAAGCCGATGTTGGAGATGTTCTGGTAGGAACGAACCAGTGCGTCCTGGCTGAAGACCTGACCCGGGAAGAGCACAATCGCTTCGCGAATCACGCGCTCGTGGGTCACATCGTTGCCGACGATGATGATCCGGTTGATGTTCGCCACCCGGCCTTCGGCGATGTTCCAGGCCAGATCCACCACATGGCTGCCGTCCGGCCGGGTGCGACGGACGACTTCCGGCCGCACCGTGGCGTAGATATAACCGTTGTTTCCGTAGAGCGTGGCGACGCGATCGCGTGCGGCGTCCCACGCGCCCTGGTCGAACACCGGCATCGAATCGCTGCTGGTGGCGAACGGATAGAAACTCCGGAGTTCCTCGCTGCTGAACCGGCGATTGCCCCGAATCTCGAAACCGGCCACCCGATACCGGGGGCCTTCCTCCACCGTCAGCGCGAGCACCGCCTTCTCCGCCCCCGGAGTCGAGAGCAGTGTGTCGCTCGCCACCCGGAAGTCGATGAAGCCCTTGCTGGCGTAGTGCCCGGGCAGGCCGCTGCGAATATCGTCGTCCAGCCGCTCCTCGGTGAATCGCCCGTTGCGAAACCACCAGAAGCCTTCGGGCTGGGTCGACATGGCACCGACGACTTCGTCATCCGGCAGCTGCTCGTTGCCCTCGATCCGCACCTGGCTCACCGCCACCCGGTTGCCCTCGGTGACCTTGAAGACCACCTGCACTCCCCGGGAGGAATCGACCGGGAGTACATCGGCCGAGACCTGCGCGGCATAGAATCCCTTCTCGCGGTACAGCGAATCGATCGCGGCTTCGCTCTGCGCCATCGCGGCCCGGTCGAGCGGACGACCTTCCAGCAGCTTGACCTTGCCTCGCACGTCGCCCGGCGTAAGCTGGTCGGCACCCTCCACCGACCACGACGTGAGCACCGGCCGCTCCACCACGCGCAGCACGATGAGGTTGCGGCCGTCCACGATGCGCTGCATCACCGTCACGTCGTCGAACTGGCCGGTGCGGAACAGCGCCTCGATGGCGCGCTGGATGTCGCGGTAGGACGCGAGCTGGCCGGCGGTGAGCCCGCTGGCGCCCAGCACCTGGGCCGAGGCAACCCGTACGTTGCCCTCGACCGCGAGCGTATCGATGCGGGGTGGCGTGGGATCCTGCGCCAGGGCCGGCGCCGCAGCGCCGGCCAGCAGCAGGAGGAGCAGAAACGGGAGTCGTCGCATGCAGTCCGTGCGGCGGGTGAGGCCCGGAAGGGCCGGGCGCCAGCCGGTCAGGCCTTCTGGCTGGTAAGGGTGCTGAACGTGAGGCGGTCCTTCTCCTCCGCCAGGTCCACTTCGATCTCGTCCCCTCGCCCGAATTCACCCAGGAGAATCCGCTCACTCAGCGGGTCCTCGATGTAGCGCTGGATCGACCGCTTCAGCGGACGGGCTCCAAAGCTCTGGTCGTAGCCCTTCTCGACCAGGAAGTCGAGCGCCGCCGGCGTGAGGCGCACCTCGTCGCCGAGCCGCCGCTGCACGTCCTTCAGCAGGATGGTGACGATCTCCGCAATATGCGTCTTGCTGAGCGGGTGGAAGACGATGATGTCGTCCAGCCGGTTGAGGAACTCGGGATTGAAGACCCGATTGAGTTCGTCCTTGATCCGCTCCTGCATCCGCTCGAAGTCCTGGCCTGCGTCGCCATCGTGAAAGCCCATGGTCTTGCCGGACATGATGTCGCGTGCGCCGACGTTGGAAGTCATGATCACGACAGTATTCTTGAAGTCGATGACCCGGCCATAGTTGTCGGTCAGGTGTCCTTCATCCAGCACCTGCAGCAGGATGTTGAAGACATCGGGGTGGGCCTTCTCGATCTCGTCGAGCAGCACCACCGAGTACGGCTTCCGCCGCACGGCCTTGGTCAGGGCGCCCGAGTCCTCGTAGCCGACGTAGCCCGGAGGCGCGCCGATCAGACGGCTGACCGAGAACTTCTCCATGTACTCCGACATGTCCACCCGGATGAGCGCGGTGGGATCGGCGAACAGGAAGCGCGCAAGCGCGCGGGCCAGCTCGGTCTTGCCCACTCCGGTGGGCCCGCAGAAGATGAACGAGCCGATGGGACGGTCGGGATCCTTGAGCCCCGCACGCGAGCGGCGAATGGCGCGTGACACCGCCTTGATGGCCTCGTCCTGGCCCACCACCGAGGTGTGCAGTTCCTCCTCCATGCGCAGGAGGCGGGTCGCCTCGGCCTCCTGCAGCCGGGTGACCGGGATGCCGGTCCAGCGCGAGACGATGAAGGCGATGGCCTCCTCGTCGATGACCGGACGACGGGTCTGCCGTTCCTTCTCCCACTCCTCGTTCTTCTGCCGGATCTTCTGCTGCAACTCGCG
>JAICQR010000095.1 GCA_025937755.1 Gemmatimonadales bacterium
CCGATTCAGCCGGCGCGGGACCCCACTCCAAGGCAGGACTCCAAGGCAGGACTTCAAGGCGACTCCCCGATGAGAAATCATCGGGGAGTTCTCTTTGCTACTACCACCTGTCGCATGGGTGCAACGGAAAAGGCTGGCCGGGCAAGGAATTATGGCGTATCATGCTCCATGACTTCTTCCGCACCGCTGAGGCGCTCCCGGGATGAGCGCATGATCGCCGGAGTGATCGGCGGGCTGGCCGCCTACTGGGACAAGGACCCGACGCTGCTCCGGGTCCTGTACGTGCTTCTCTCCATCCTCTCGGCAGGATTCCCCGGGACCCTGGTGTATCTCATCCTGTGGGTGGTCATTCCGGAGGAGCCCCGTGGGTAGCTCGCCCCCCTTCGGGCTGGTGCTCGTCACGTTGCTGGCTTTCGGGCTGATTTCCTGCTCGGGAACCGATGTCCGGCTGGCGATCGGCTCCGGCGTGATCGAGGGCGAGATCAGCAGCGCGCAGGACGAGCCGGTCGCAGGCGCGCTGGTAAGTATCGAAGGCCGGCGCACTCCCTTTGGCAGTCCCATTCTGGCTAGCCAGGTTACCACTGACGCAGACGGTCGTTTCTCGGTCGCGGTGAGCAGCGAGGACGTGGTCGATGGCGAGGTCCTGCTGACCTTGAACGTTGCGCCAGCTCCCTCCAGTGGACTTGCCGTCACCGATACCACCAACATCGCACTCCACCTGTCGCCGGTCACGCCCCCGTCCGACACCACCCGCGTGAGTGTGCGCCTCTCGTATCTCCCGGACTGATGCCGACTCCGGCGCTCAGTCACGTTTTCTTTGATATCGGCGGGGTCCTCGGCACCAATGGCTGGGACCGGGAGCAGCGGGCTCTCGCCCGCGAGCAATTTTCGCTCGAGGACGAGGTGGAGCAGCGTCACCAGGAGGTGTCCAGCGAGTTCGAAGTGGGCTACCTCAACCTCGAAGGCTACCTCGAGTGCACCGTCTTCTTCCGGCCGCGCCCGTTCACCCGGGACGACTTCGCAGATTTCATGCGAGCGCAAAGCATCCCTGACAGGGACGCGATCGCGCTGGCACGCCAGCTGGCGGCGCGGACCGACCTCGCTCTCATGACTCTCAACAATGAATCCGAAGCGCTCAATCTCCATCGGATCGAGGCCTTCGGACTGCGCGACATCTTCACTGCATTTCTGAGTTCCTGCTGGCTGGGAGAGCGCAAGCCAACCCTGCGCTACTTCCAGCGGGCGCTGGCGCTGACCCAGGTAGTGCCGGCCCGGAGCCTTTTCATCGACGACCGCGAGCAGAACCTCGAGCCCGCCCGCCGACTGGGCATGGACACGATCCTGTTTCACGATGCCGCCCAACTGAAGCAGGAACTGGGACAGCGCTCGCTGCTGTAGCATCCATTCACGCGCACCACAACTCGAGGCCCTGTGAGCGATCTGACCTGGACCGACCCGGATGGCGTGATCTGGACTTTTGTCGAGCGTCCCCGCGTGCGGCAGGGCGAGCGCCAGGACTGGGTAATCCTGATCGCTCAATCGGCGAGCGACACCCGTATTGCCCGCTGCAGCCGGCCCGACTGGATCGCAGGCACGGTAGACTATGCCAAGCTGCTCGCGGATTCGGTGCCGGCGGGCGCTTCCCGGAAAGACGAGACCGCAGGCGAAGAGTGAGAAGTGGGGAGTGGGGAGTGGGAAGTGGGAAGTGGACAATACGGAGAAGGGAATCGCGGTGCTGACAGGCGTGCGGTCACGAGCGATCATCCTGTCCATGCTCCTCTTCGCCTGGCCGGCTTCGATTGAAGCGCAGGTGGCGACAGCCAATGAGGTATTGCCCACTGGGCTCGTGGACAGTCTCCGCGCCGAGCTGCTGGACACGATGGAGCAGGCGGGCGTCCCGGGCGTGTCCATCACCGTGGCGCGCGACGGCCGAGTGCTCTGGAGCGAGGGGCTGGGCTGGGCCGACCTGGAGCAACGGGTGGCAGTAACGCCGCTGACCAGATTCCGGGTCGGGAGCGTCTCCAAGTCGCTCACCAGTGCCGCACTTGGCATGCTGGTGGAGCAGGGGAAAGTGGACCTCGACCAGCCGGTCCAGCGCTATGTGCCGTCGTTCCCGGTCAAGCGCTGGCCCATCACGACTCGCCAGGTGGCAGGGCACATCGCCGGGATCCGGCACTACCGGGGCGATGAATTTGCCCTGAACCGGCCATTCCCGACCGTCAGTGACGGGCTCACCATCTTTGCCGACGACACGCTGCTGTTTGAACCTGGCACCGCGTACCGCTATTCCTCCTATGGCTACAACCTGCTGAGCGCCGTCATCGAAGGCGCCAGCGGCACGCCCTTCCTCGAGTACATGGTCACGCGTGTCTTCCGGCCGGCGGGAATGCGCCAGACCACACCGGACTTCGTTGACAGTCTGATCCCGTTTCGGGCCCGCTGGTACAGCGGCGACCAGGACAGCGTCGTGAACGCGACGTTCGTGGACAACAGCTACAAGTGGGCTGGCGGGGGATTCCTGTCCACCACCGAGGACCTGGTGCGCTTCGGGTTTGCGATGCTGGACGACAAGTTGGTCTCGCGCGAGACCCGCGACCTGCTGTGGACTACTCTGACGCTAAGGAACGGGAAGGCCACCGGTTACGGGCTGGGATGGGGCGTGTCGCAGGATCAGGCTGGTCGCCGCCGAGTGATGCATTCCGGTGGATCGATGGGCGGAACGGCGTATCTGGTGATCTATCCCGACGAACGGCTGGTGGTGGCACTGCTCGCCAACAGCGACCAGCCGCTGGTGGGCGTGACGCCGGGGATCGCGGCGCGGATTGCGTCTGCCAAGTAGGAAGTGGGAAGTGGGAAGTGGGAAGTGGAGGAAGGATGGACCGAAGATCGCTCATTTCGGCGGCTGCAGCGCTCTATGCAGGCAGGAAGCTGCGCGGCGTTTTGCCCAGGCCCACGCCATCGCCGGCGCAACTCCGCTGGCAGCGTGACGAGCGGGCACTGTTCGTTCATTTCACCATCAACACATTCACCGGCCGCGAGTGGGGTGACGGCACCGAGTCGCCCCAACTTTTCAATCCCACGGCGCTGGACCCGCGTCAGTGGACCCGCAGCGCGCGCTCGGCAGGATTCCGCTCCGTCATCCTCACCGCCAAGCACCACGATGGCTTCTGCCTCTGGCCCAGCCAGCTCACGTCGCACAGCGTTGCGTCGAGCCCCTGGAAAAACGGGCGGGGTGACGTGGTGCGCGAACTGGCCGATGCGTGCCGAGCCGATGGACTGGGGTTGGGACTCTACCTCTCGCCTTGGGACCGGCACGAGCAGTCCTACGGTGACTCGCCCCACTACAACGATTTCTACATTGCGCAGCTCAGCGAATTGCTGACTCGATATGGCAAGGTCACCGAGGTCTGGTTCGATGGCGCCAACGGCGAGGGCCCCAACGGCAGGCGGCAGGTGTACGACTGGCCCCGGATCCATCGCACGGTGCGAGCGCTGCAGCCGGAGGCCGTGATCTTCTCCGACGCCGGGCCCGACATCCGCTGGATCGGCAACGAGAAAGGCATCGCGGGCGAACCCAACTGGGCCAGCGTCGACCCGGAAACCGTTCCGGTGCCGGGCCTGTCTGGTGACCGGGTCGTCCGGCAGCTGCAGCACGGTGATGCCGACGGCAGCGTCTGGCGCCCGGGCGAGGCCGACGTGTCGATCCGGCCCGGCTGGTTCTGGCATCCGGAAGAAGACGAGAAGGTGAAGCCCGCATCCGAGTTGCTCGACCTCTACTACCATTCGGTTGGACGCAATGCGGGGCTGCTGCTCAACGTGCCGCCCACCACGTCGGGGCGTTTCCACCAGAACGATGTGCGTCAGCTGGAAGCGTTCGGGCGGCTGGTGCGGGACGAGTTCGCACGGGACGAAGCTCACGATGCCAAGGTGCGCCGCACCTCCGGCTTCGTGGAGCTGGAGCTCGGCAGGGCAGTGCCGGTCCGGGTCATCGACCTGCGAGAGGATATCCAGTTCGGGCAGCACATCGCCCGCCACCGGGTGGAGCTGCGCGTGAATGGACGATGGCAGGTAGCGGTGCGGGGAAGTACGATCGGCAACCGCTGGCTGCACCGAATTGCGCCGACGAAAGCGGATGCGGTCCGGGTCGTGGTCGAGGAGAGTCACGACACGCCGCGGGTGGAGCGGGTGGGGGTTTTCGGCGAATGACACGCGTCATCTGGCCGCTCGTCACCCTGAGCGAAGCGTGATTATCATCCCTCCATGCGCACACTCGCCCCTCTACTCGCCCTCGCAGTCGTTGCCGCGCCGCTCTCGGCCCAGCAGGTCCCCGACATCAGCTGGCCGGTGCACGACACCACCCGGCCCCGGCCGGAAGTGGTCAGGCCAGACCCGGTGCCCTCCGATGCCACGGTGCTGTTCGACGGTTCAGGCCTTGATGCGTGGCGCTCGCCTGAGGGTGGCGCAGCGACGTGGCAGATCAGCGACGGCGCAATGGTGGCGGTGCCGGGCGCCGGTGACATCGAGACCGCTGAGTCGTTCGGCGATGTGCAGCTGCATGTGGAGTGGATGGCGCCGAAGGATGTGAAGCAGGGACAGAACAGCGGCAACAGCGGCGTCTACCTGATGAAGCACTACGAAGTGCAGGTGCTCAACTCCTACAAGAACGACACGTATCCCGATGGGCAGGCGGCGGCGCTCTATGGCCAGTATCCGCCACTGGTCAACGCAAGCCGGGCACCGGGCGAATGGCAGAGCTACGACATCACCTTCCGCGCGCCGAGGTTCGATGGGGCGGGGAAGCTGACATCACCCGCCATTGTGACGGTGTTCCACAACGGCGTCCTGGTCCAGGACCATGTGGTGCTCACTGGCCCCACCGCCCACCGCGCCCGTCCACCATACGAGGCGCATGCAGCGAAACTTCCCATCCTGCTGCAGGATCACGGTGAGGCCGTGCGCTACCGAAACATCTGGGCAAGACCGCTGAAGTAGAAGAGGTAGATGGGGTACCTCTTCTACTCTCGAGGTTCTCTGTAGTTTACGCTCAGCGCATCCAGTCTTTGCAGGTGCACCGCCAGCCTCCGCTTGAAATCGGCGAAGTCCTTCCGCTCGACCGGGGTCCACACCACCTCTGCCATCGCTGCGCCGCGCGGGTACGCCATGTACTCGGCGTGGCGCGTTGTGGCGATGTACTCGGTCCAGAGATTGAACTGAGCGCCAAGGATGTGGTGCCGGTACTGGGGCTCGAGGGCGGCCGGCACCGGATTGAAGGCGTACACCGTGTCGATCGGCAGGAAGCCGCCAATGGAGTGCGGCTCGTTGGCGCGGTCGGCTGACTGGTAATAGTCGAAGTAGGACCACTGGGTCGGCGACATGACAACGTCGTGGCCGGCGCGGGCAGCAGCGAGGCCGCCGGTGAAGCCGCGCCATGACATCACTGTAGCACCGGGAGCGAGCCCCCCCTCCAGAATCTCGTCCCAACCAATGAGCCGGCGGCCGCGCTCGGCCAGGAACTTGTCCATCTGCCGGATGAACCAGCTCTGGAGCTCGTGCTCGTCCTTGAGACCCAGCTCCCTGATCCGTGCCTGGATCCGTGGGCTCTCCTTCCACCACGCCTTGTCGGCCTCGTCTCCCCCCACGTGGATGAACCTGCTGGGGAAGAGCTCCATCACCTCGGTGAGCACATCCTGAAGAAACGCGATCGTGGAGTCACTGGCGTTGAAGATGTTGCTGAACACGCCCCAGTACGTCGCTACCTCGGAAGGTTCACTACCGACGCCGAGCCGAGGATAGGCGGCGATGGCCGCGCTGGCATGACCAGGCATCTCGATCTCGGGCACCACGTTCACGAACTGCTTCCGAGCGTATTCCACGATCTCGCGCACATCCTCCTGGGTATAGAAACCTCCGTGCCGAACTCCGTCGTACTTCCGCAGCGCCGGGTCGGACTGGAAGGGCGGAATCATGGTTTCCTTCCGCCAGGCACCAACCTCGGTGAGCCGGGGATATTTCCGGATCTCTATTCGCCAGCCCTGATCGTCGGTCAGGTGCCAGTGAAAGCTGTTCAACTTATGGAGCGCGAGGAGATCGATGTACTTCTTGACGAAGTCGAGCGGCATGAAATGACGAACCACATCAAGGTGGGCGCCACGCCATCCGAAACGCGGGCGATCCTCGATCCGGACCGCAGGCACAGTCCATTCTACTCCTTCAACGCGCGCGTCACGCAGGATTTCCGGCGGCAGCAGTTGTCGCAGCGTTTGAATGCCGTAGAACGTTCCCGCCGCTCCGGCGGATCGGATCTCAATTCCGTCCCGCGTCGCCTGCAGGGAATAGCCCTCCTCCCCCAGCCGCTCGAGTCCGGGGTCGCGCCGCAAACGGATCCCGGCGAGCGGGATGCCGCCGACTTCCACCCGGAAGCGATAACCCGTGGCGGGCTCGATATAATCGGCCAACTGCGCGGCCAGTTCAGCCGAAGCACTGTCGGCCCAGATGACGGTGGCGGGCTCCAGCACGAATGTACCATGGCCCGTGGTCACTGAAACCGGGCGCGGCACGATCGAAGGTTCGGCCGTCTGAGCCACAAGCGGCGAGGCAACGAGAAGGAGCAGCAGCGGAAGAGTTCTCATATTTCAAGATAGCCCCACCACTTCCCACTCCCCACTTCCTGCTTCCCGCTTCGAGCTGGCCCGATCCCTGCCCGTTTGAGAGGGCAGTGCAGGCTCACGCTCATTCGGGGGATCAGGACTCATGTCGTTCTCGACCAAGCGGTTGGCACTCGGATTGGTAGTCCTGGCGACGGCCTGCTCCAGCGGGCGCGTGCCAGAAGCTGCAGCGCCGGCACCGGCACAGCCGCCTTCCACTGCCGCGAATCGCCCGCCTGACGCCGCGCATCCTCCGGTGCGACGGGAGCTTCCGGGACGCTCGGCGGAGGCAGCGAGCCGGCGGCGGTCGATCAGCGGGCCGACAGTGCAGGCGGCGGTCAATCGCTATCTCCAGGCCGAGCACGCGACCGGTGCCGACCGGAAGCACGTGGTGGAGCGGGTGGACCTCAATGGCGACAACCGGGATGATGCGCTGGTGCTGATGCAGAGCCGGCGGTACTGCTCGGCGTCAGGCTGCAAGGTGCTGGTGTTCCAGAATACGGGTGACGGCTACTCGCTTTCCTCGGAGATGCGCCTCGGCCGGACCCCGATGATCGCGGCCAACACCCGCACCAACGGCTGGCGCGACCTGGTGGCTCCGATGACGACGGCGCGCGCCGGGATGCAACTGGTCATGCTCAAGCATTCGGATGCGGGCTATCCTGCGGATGGCGAACGCGCGCCGGTGGTCTCGCCCAATCGGGAGATCAACGGCAGGGTGCTGTTTTCAGACGACTGAGCGAAGGGCGGTAGGGCGGTAAGGCGGTAAGGCGGTAGGCCTTAAGGAGATCCCCCGCTGCGCTGGATGGCGCATCGGGGGATTTGGGCTATCATATGACTAGACTCTCGGCGTTCGCCTCACAGCTTTCACAATTGCAAGCAGGACCAGGGCGCCGACGAATGCAACAATGATGGC
>JAICQR010000134.1 GCA_025937755.1 Gemmatimonadales bacterium
ACCGCTCGTCAGGCAACCGACTACCTCCTGCTCATGAAGGAGGAGCTCGGCCGCGACTGGCTCGAGCCCAACCTCTTTCGTTTCGGCGCCAGCAGCCTGCTGACGGACATCGAGCGGCAGCTGGAGTACTACGCGACCGGAAGGTATGCGGCGGGGTATCGGCAGCCGATGGGCTGAGACAAAAGTGAGAAGTGAGAAGTGAGAAGTGGGGAGTGGGGAGTGGGAAGTGGGAAGTGGGATTTGAAAGGGACCACATGGCTTCCATCAGCGAGATCTTCACGTCCATGGAGTACGGGCCGGCGCCTGAGGCGGCGGCGCCGGCGCTGGAGTGGATTGCCGAACATGACGGCAAGTTCGGCCACTTCATCAACGGCAAGTGGGCCAGGCCGTCGGGCGGGGAGATCTTTACCACGGTCAACCCCGCCACCGGCAAGCCGCTTGCCAAGGTGGCGCAGGGGAGCGCGCGCGATGTCAGTGCTGCGGTGAAGGCGGCGCGCTCGGCGCAACCGGCCTGGGAACAGCTGGGCGGCCATGGACGCGCCCGGCACCTGTACGCGTTGGCGCGACAGGTGCAGAAGCATTCTCGATTGTTCGCGGTGCTGGAATCGCTCGACAACGGGAAGCCGATCCGCGAGTCGCGCGACATCGACATCCCGCTGGTGGCTCGGCACTTCTATCATCACGCCGGCTGGGCCCAGCTGATGGAACAGGAGCTGCCGGGGATGGTTGCAGTGGGCGTGGTGGGACAGATCATTCCCTGGAATTTTCCGCTGATGATGCTCTCGTGGAAAATCGCGCCGGCGCTGGCGATGGGAAACACGGTGGTGCTCAAGCCCGCCGAGTTCACCCCGCTGACCGCACTGCTGTTCGGGTCGATCGCGCATGAAGCGGGGCTGCCGCCGGGGGTCATCAACATCGTCACCGGCGATGGCCGCACTGGTGAGGCGCTGGTGTCGCATCCGGACGTGGACAAGATCGCGTTCACGGGGTCGACCGACGTGGGGCGCAAGATCCGGGTGGCGACCGCGGGCAGCGGCAAGAAGCTGTCGCTCGAGCTGGGCGGGAAGTCGCCTTTCATCGTGTTCGAGGACGCGGACCTCGACAGCGTGGTCGAGGGCGTGGTGGACGCGATCTGGTTCAACCAGGGGCAGGTATGCTGCGCCGGATCGCGGATCCTGGTGCAGGAGGGTGTATCGGCGCACCTGATCGATCGGCTGCGCGCGCGGATGGAAACACTTCGGGTGGGCGATCCGCTGGACAAGGCGGTGGACATCGGCGCCATCATCGCGCCGGTGCAGCTGGAGAAGATCACCGAGCTGGTGCAGCAGGGCCGGGAAGAAGGCGCGTCGATGTGGCAGCCGTCATGGAGCTGTCCCACCGAGGGCTACTTCTATCCGCCGACGCTGTTTACCGACGTGGCGCCGTCGTCGGTGATCGCGCAGGAAGAGATCTTCGGGCCCGTGGTGGTGCTGATGACGTTCCGCACCCCCGAGGAGGCGGTCGAGCTGGCCAATAACACCCGCTACGGGCTGGCCGCGAGCGTGTGGACCGAGAGCATCAACCTGGCGCTCGACGTCGCGCCGAAGCTGGCGGCCGGGACGGTGTGGGTGAACTGCACCAACGTCTTCGATGCGGCCGCAGGATTTGGCGGATATCGCGAGAGCGGGTTCGGGCGTGAGGGGGGGCGAGAGGGGCTGCGGGAGTATGTGACGACGGCGTGGCAATCCGGGAAGGCCGACAGGTTGGTCAAGACGGTCAAGGCGGTCAAGGCGGACAGGACGGACAGCGCGACGGCTCGACGGCTCGGCGGCTCGGCGGCGGCAATCGACCGCACCGCCAAACTCTACATCGGCGGGAAGCAGGTGAGGCCCGATGGCGGCTACAGCCTGCCGGTGCACAGCAGGTCCGGTGCGGTGGTGGGCGAGGTGTCGCGCGGGAATCGCAAGGACATCCGCAACGCGGTGGAGGCAGCGCACAAGGCGTCGAGCTGGTCGAAGGCGACGGCGCACAACCGGGCGCAGGTGCTGTTCTACATCGCCGAGAATCTCGCGGCGCGAGCGGACGAGTTTGCCGAACGGCTCGCACTCGGCAGCTCAGCGGCTCGGCGGCTCGATGCCTCGGCTGCTGCCAGGCGCGAGGTGGAGCTGAGTCTTTCGCGGCTCTACACCTGGGCGTCGTGGGCCGACAAGTACGATGGCCACGTGCACCATACTCCATACCGCAACGTGACGCTGGCCATGCCGGACCCGATGGGTGTGATGGGCATCGTGGCGCCGGATGAAGCGCCGCTGCTGGGGTTCCTCTCGGTGGTGATGCCGGCGGTGGCGATGGGCAACCGGGTAGTGGCGATTCCATCGGGCACCTGGCCGCTGGCCGCGACTGACCTGTACCAGGTGCTGGAGACGTCGGATGTGCCGGGAGGCGTGATCAACATCGTGACCGGCGAGCGGGAGGAACTGGCGCCGGTGCTGGCGGCGCATGACGACGTGAGCAGCGTGTGGTACTTCGGGTCCTCCGATGGCTCAGCCGAGGTGGAGCGACTCTCAGCCGGCAACATGAAGCGGACCTGGGTGAGTCATGGCCAGGCGCGCGACTGGGCGGATGCGGAGCAGGGAGCCGGGAGCGAGTTCCTGGAGCAGGCGACGCAGGTCAAGAATATCTGGATACCGTATGGAGAGTAAATAGTGGGAAGTGGGAAGTGGGAAGTGGGAAGTGGGAAGTGGGAAGTGGGCCCTGCCCGATGACCATGGAGGCCTGGCATGGTTGAGTACGCGATGCTCAGCGCGGAGAGCGCGAAGCAGATTGTCGGCGGGTGGATCAGCTCGGTGGACGAGCGGACGGTGTTGCCGTTGCTCGGCGCGGGATTGCTCGTTTGGCTGCTGACCAAAGCCTTTGGCGGCCGCAGCTCCTAGCTGACTCCGGCCGCTCTCGGCTCGCCGCGGTCCTCGGCGTGATGCTTGATGGACTTGCCCTCCACCAGGAACACGACATCCTCCCCGATGTTGGTGGCGAGGTCCGCCACCCGCTCCAGATTGCGGCTCACCAGGAACAGGTCCATGCCCGCGCCGATGGTGTGCGGGTCTTCCATCATGTGGGTCAGCAGGATCCGGAAGACCGAGTCGTGCAGCGCATCGACCTTGTCATCGCGGGCGCAGACCTCGCGACCGCCAGCGGCGTCCCCACGGATGAAGGCCTCCAGCGCATCGGACAGCATCTCGCGCGCGAGCCGGGCCATCTCGATCAGCTCGGGCTCGGGCGCGATGGGCCTGGCCTGGAGCAGGCGCTGGGTGCTCTGGGCGATGTTGACGGCATGATCGCCGACGCGCTCGAGGTCGTTGGCGATCTTGAGGGCCGAGGTGACCATGCGCAGGTCGCGCGCCATGGGCTGCTGCAACGCGAGCAGGTTGACGCACTGCTCTTCGATCTCGATCTCCATGGCGTCGATGGCGCGATCATTGGCGATCACGTCGGCGGCCCTGGATGCATCGCGCGAGAGCAGGGCCTCGACGGCGAGGCCGAGGGCCGCCTCCGCCTCACCTGACATGGTGAGGAGACGGACCTTGAGGTGACTCAGCTCGTCGTGAAAGTGGCGGTGCGCGTCGAAACTCATCCGAATCTCCCCGTGATGTACGCCTCGGTGCGACTCTCGACCGGTGCGGTAAAGACCTGCTCGGTGTCGCCGAACTCGATCAGGCGCCCCGCCTCGAGGAAGGCGGTGTGGTCGGACACGCGGGCTGCCTGCTGCATGTTGTGGGTGACGATAACGATTGTATAGGAACGCTTGAGGACGTGAATCAGTTCCTCGAGCTTCTGGGTCGAGAGCGGATCGAGCGCGGACGCGGGCTCGTCCATCAGCAACACTTCGGGGCTGTTGGCGAGCGCGCGCGCGACGCAGAGCCGCTGCTGCTGCCCGCCTGACAGCCCGGTGCCGGGCTGGTCGAGCCGGTCCTTCACTTCGTCCCACAGCGCCGCCTGCCGAAGGCAGCGCTCGACCAGGTCGGGCAATTCGCGATCGGGCACGAGCGCGTTGAGCGAGGGACCGTAGGCCACGTTGTCGAAGATCGACTTGGTGAACGGATTGGGCCGCTGGAACACCATGCCCACCTTGAGCCGCAACGCCACGAGGTCGATGCCGGGACGAAAGACCGACTCGTCGTGCACCCGGATGTCGCCGCTGTATCGGGCGCCGGGGATGAGATCGTTGAGGCGGTTGATGGAGCGGAGCACGGTGCTCTTGCCCGAGCCCGACGGCCCGATGATGGCGGTCACCGCGCGCGGTGCGATAGCGAGGTCGAGATCGTGAATCACCGCGCGCTTGCCGTACGCGAACGAGAAGCGGTTCATCACGATGGCCGGCGATCCAGCGATGGCGCCCGCCCCCGCGGTGGCCGGGCGGGTGCGGTCGCGCAATGCGGTGGCAAAGCTGATGCCGGTCATCCAAACCGCCCGGTGATGTAGGCCTCGGTGCGCTCGTCGGCCGGCGCGGTGAAGAGCTGCCGAGTGGCGCCGGTTTCGACCATCGTGCCGATGTAGAAGAAGGTGGTCGTGTCGCTGACGCGGGCGGCCTGCTGGAGGTTGTGGGTGACGATCACAATGGTGAATGCGCTCTTGAGTCCGAAGAGCAGCTCCTCGATTCGCTGGGTACCCTGAGGGTCGAGCGACGCGGTGGGCTCGTCGAGCAGGATCACCTCGGGCTGGGGCGCGATGGTCCGTGCGAGGCAGAGGCGCTGCTGCTGGCCGCCCGACAGCGCGGTGGCGCTGCTCTTGAGGCGGTCCTTGACCTCGTCCCACAGGGCGGCCTGGGTCAGCGCGCGCTCGACCACTTCGTCCAGTGCGGCGCCACGGAGGCGGCCGACCCGGTTCTCCACCCGGAGTCCGGCGGCGACGTTGTCGTAGATCGACATGGCCGGGAAGGGCGTGGGTTTCTGAAACACCATGCCGATCCGGCGCCGCAGCTGCATGGCGTTGATGCGCGAGCCGTAGATGTCCTGTCCGTCGAGCAGCACCCGCCCGGTGATCCAGCCGCCCTCGTTGAGCTCGTGCATCCGGTTGAGCGTGCGCAGGAACGTGGTCTTGCCACAGCCTGACGGCCCGATCAGCGCGTGCACCTTGTTCGGTGCGAAGCCGAGCGAGACG
>JAICQR010000097.1 GCA_025937755.1 Gemmatimonadales bacterium
AGCAGGGCCCGAGCGGATGTCAGCGGCATCGGTGCGTGCACCTCGGCTAGCGGAGTTTGGTGAGCCGGCGAATGGCTTCGAGCTTCTCCAGCGCCGTGCCGCCGGCGGCGGCGGGGGCAACCGAAAACAAATCCCGTATGTCGAGCAGGATCTCGAGCATCAGCTGGTCGCGCATGTAGGCCCAGTCGAGCTCCACCATGCGGCGCTCGTCGGCCGACTCCTTGGCGCGATCATACGACTCGCGGTAGATCGTGTCGAGATTCCCAAGAATACGATCGCGCGAGCGCATGGGCGATGCAGGTAGAGGACTGATGGATCGGCCCCGGGGTGGCCGTGCAGTGGCGGTTCCCCTAATCTAAGGCGTACGGCGTAGGGCGTAAGGCGGGCGGACCATATGGCGTAGGGCATAGGGCCCCGCCACAGGACCTACGCCCCGCGCCCCGCGCCTCACGCCCTCAACCAAGGCCCCTGATGTCTGGAAAACGAATTCTCATCTGGGTCGCCCCGCAGTACGAGGACCTGGAACTCTGGTATCCCAGGATCCGGCTGGAAGAGGAAGGCGCCGTGGTAACGGTGGCCGGGCTCGATCGCGAGCTCTGCCGCGGGAAGCACGGCTATCCCTGCAAACCCGACGCCACCGCGGATGAGGTCGATGCCGACGATTTCGACGCCCTGGTCATTCCCGGCGGGTTCGCGCCGGACAAGTTGCGGCGATCCGCAAGAGTCCTGGACGTGACCCGGCAGATCTTCGAGGCCGGCAAGCCTGTGGCGTTCATCTGCCACGCGGGCTGGGTGCCAATCTCTGCGCGCATCGTCAAGGGACGCCGCGGCACCAGCGTCGGCGCCATCCGCGACGACCTGGAGAATGCCGGTCTCATCTGGGAGGACAGCCCGGTGGTAGTGGACGGGAACCTGGTCTCGTCCCGGAATCCGGGAGATCTGCCGGAATTCATGAAGGCCCTGATCGGGCTCCTGGCGTGAGCGGACCCCACTTCCCACTTCCCACTTCCGACTAATGCCCCTCAGCGAGCTCCAGCAGCGCGTCGACCAGTGGATCAGCGGCTTCGAAGCCGGCTACTTCCATCCCCTCACCAACATGACTCGCCTGGCCGAGGAAGTCGGAGAACTCGCTCGCGAGGTGAACCATCAGTTCGGGCAGAAGACCCGCAGGAAGGACGAGCCAGAGGGCGACCTCGCCATGGAGATGGCCGATATCCTTTTCGTCCTGATATGCATGGCGAATCGTGAGGGGATCGATCTCGACGTCGCGTTTGACCGGATGATGGCCAAGGTCGAGACTCGGGACGCCGATCGATGGGAGAAGCGCCGGCCGTAACGGTGACGTGGGTCATGGTGCTGCAGAAGATGCACGATAGGTTGGTTTCTGTTCCTGACCAGTTCGAGATGTTTCACTTCGAACCTGCCGTTCGTGAAATTCTGTCCGGAGGCACTCCATGTCGACCACTCTGATCGACAGTTTTCGCTCCCTCATGACTCCCGATACCGTGAGGTCCATCGCCGATCGTTTCGGCGAGTCGGAATCCGGCATCATGCGGGGAGTTGAAGCTGGTTTTGGCTCGATCCTGCTCGGCTTGATCAACAAGGCCAACGATCCCGGCGCCATGCGGGACCTCCACGGCCTCATCAGCAATAACGCAATCGGCGACGCCACCACCGGTGGTATCGGCGACCTGCTTTCCGGCGGCCCGTCGGGCTCGGTCATCGGCGGGCTGGGCGACCGGCTGTTGCGGATGGTCTTTGGCGGGAACACGGCGTCGGTCGGTGAAGCAGTGAGCCGGTCGGCGGGCGTGCGCTCGTCCACCGCCAATGGACTGCTGTCGCTGGTCGCGCCCATTCTGCTCAGCCTGATCGCCGGCCGAGTCCGGAATGAAGGGCTGTCACCAAGCGGCCTCGGCTCGCTGCTGCTGAGCCAGCGCGATTCCATCCGGGGCCTGGCACCGGCCGACTTCTCGACGGTGGTGAGCGGCGCCAGCGCCGCCGCACCGAGGATGAGTGGCATCGCCAACGAGCCGCGGAAGAAGGGTGGTCTGGGATGGGCAGCAGTCGCGGCACTGGTCGCGCTGGGCCTGGTCTGGTTCCTGTCGCGCAACCGGACGCCGGACTCGCCGGCCGTCGCCACCGACACGCTGGCGGCACCCACACCGATGATGGAGCCGGGTGACGTATCCGCCTATGGCAGCGGCAGCCGGGCCCTTTCGCTTCCCAACGGTTCGACCCTCTCCGTACCAGCCACCGGATTGGAGAGTCAGCTGGTGGCGTTCATCGAGGACGACGGCAGGCCGGTGGACGAGACCACCTGGTTCAACTTTGATCGGCTGCTGTTCGAGACCGGCTCGGCCACGCTCAGGCCGGAATCGCAGGAGCAGCTGCGGAATGTCGCCGCCATTCTCGAGGCCTATCCCGAAGTGGAGGTCAAGATCGGCGGCTACACCGACAACTCCGGCGAGGAAGCCGCCAACCAGCAGCTCTCCGAGAGCCGCGCCGGCAGCGTGATGCGCGAGCTCGTGGCCATGGGCATCTCACAGGATCGACTGGAGTCGGAAGGCTACGGTGAGCAGCACCCCGTCGGCGACAACAACACCGAAGAGGGCCGGCAGCAGAACCGGCGGATTGCGATACGTGTTACGGAGAAGTAACCGGCCAGGACGCTGGAAGAGTGTGGAAGTATGGGAGTCTTGGGCAGTGTGAGAGTCTGCAACACACTCCTACACTCCCACACTCCCACACTCCCACGCTCCTACACTCCCACACTCCCTCTCATTCCCACTCCTCGGGTTCCGCCCGAATTTCGTCCAGCAGCAGGTGGTAGCTCTGGAGCCGGTCTGGCAGGATCTCCCCGCGCGCCACGGCATCGAGGACCTGGCAGCCCGGCTCGTGCTGGTGATGGCAATCGTTGAATCGGCAGGTGCCGATGAAGGGCCGCATCTCCGGGAAGCAGGACGCCAGCTCGCGCGCATCCACGCCCCACAATCCCACATCGCTGAATCCAGGTGTGTCCACCAGGAATCCGCCCCGCGCCAGCGGGATCATTACTGCACTCACGGTGGTGTTCTTGCCCCGCCGGGACTTTTCGCTCACGGCGCCGACCCGCAGCCCGAGTCCCGGCTGCACCGCGTTCAACAGGCTCGACTTGCCCACCCCGGACGCGCCGGTGACTACCGAGGCGTGGCGCCGCAACGCTTCCGCGAATTCCTCGACGCCGGCGCCGGTCGCGGCGCTGGTCTGGTAGATGGGATAGCCCGTCAGGCGGAAGCGCTCGACCAGTGCATCTGGAGGAGCCATGTCCACCTTGTTGAGGACCACCGCTGCAGGAATGCTGCTCACTTCGGCCAGCACCAGCAGGCGGTCGAGCAGCTGGGGCACCGGGGCAGGGTCGCGGATGGAAGTCACCACGAAGACCTCGTCGATGTTGGCGGCAACCGGCCGGGTGCCGCGTCCGTCCGGCACCCGTCGCTCCAGCAGCGTTCGCCTCGGCTCGACGCCGGTGATGGCGAGCAACTCGCTGCCGGCATCCGGCTCGAGCTGGACGATATCGCCTGCCACCAGCTTGTCCGAATCGCGCTTGACCCGACCCCGCAGCACCGCGCGATACTCGGTGGTCGCGACCAGCACCCGGTAACCCGCGCCGTCGCGCTGGAGCACCCGGCCCAGCAGGCGATCCTGGCCGGTGGTCACCATTCACCCGGCGAAGCTGAAATTGCCTCGTCCAGCGCGGCCTTCACGTCGAACAGCGACAGCGCCTTGATCCGCTCCTCTGCCTCCTCCGGGGTCCGGCCCCAGGCAAGCGCCGGAGTCTCCACGTGTCCCACCGGCCGGTCGCCGGCCCGCGACCATCGCACGAACAGCAGCGCGGCGCCGTAGCGGCCCCGCTCGTCCGGCTCCTCCTCGGTGAACAGTCCCACCGAATACGATTCGCCGTCACTGCCGCCGAACGCAGCGGCCCGCCCATGGGTGGCCATGTACCCACCCAGCGTGAAATCGGTCACCCTCTGCTGACGGACTCCTTGACCAGGTTGCCCAGCATGAACGCGATGTTGGCGGGCCGCTCCGCCAGCCGGCGCATGAGGTAGGGATACCACTGGGTGCCGAATGCCACGTACACCCGCATCCGGTGCCCGGCGTCACGCAGCTGCTGCTGCAGGTCGCGTCGCACACCATACAGCATCTGGAACTCGTACCGCTCCGCCGGGATGGCGTGTCGGGAGATGAACTCGCGCGCGTGGGTGATGATGGCAGGATCGTGGGTGGCGAGGCCGGGATAGTTGCCGTCCAGCAGCAGCCGCTCCATGAGCTTGACGTAGTTCCGATCAACATCGGCCTTGTCGGGAAACGCCACGCTGGGCGGCTCGAGATACGCCCCCTTGCAGAGCCGCACCCTCGCACCCATGGTGATCAGCCGCTCGATGTCGGCCTCCGAGCGTCGCAGCGCGGTCTGGATCACCACGCCGCAATGGTTGCCGAACGACGGATGGAGTTCGTTGGTGAAGAAATCGAGCGTTCGCTGGGTGTAGTCGGAGCTCTCCATGTCCAGCCGGACGAACCCGTCCAGGGCGGCGGCTCGGGTAAGGATCTCCCGCATGTTCTGGAGGCACAGCGCCTCGTCGATGTCGAAGCCCATCTGGGTCAGCTTGACCGAGACGTTGACTTCCAGTCCACCGGCTGCCGCCATCTGGTCCAGCATACGGAGGTATGCTTCCTTGGCAGCGATTGCTTCCTCGGGACGGGAGACGCTTTCACCCAGCAGGTCGAGCGATGCGGTGATTCCCCTGGCGGCCAGCTGCGAGGCAACGGCTACCCCCTCCTCGATGGTCTCGCCAGCCACGAATCGCGAGGCGAACTTCCAGGCCAGCCGATTGCTCCGCAGCAGCCGGAAGATGCTATCCTGTTGGGAGAGCCACAGCAGACTTTGGCGTATCATTCAGCTCCTCGCGAAGGGCCGGCGGGCCGCCAGTGACGGGGCCCCGAAAGTAGCTTGTGCCCGGGCCGCGCGGCTAGCCAGCCGGAAGAAGGGAGTGCTCCCATCGACGCTGCGAACAGGCGTTTCCTGCGAGGGCTGGCACGCGCCGGCGGCGGCGCCGTCATCTTCGCGTTGCCGCTCTTCATGACCATGGAGATGTGGGCGCTGGGTCATACCATGTCTCCGCTCCGGCTGATGCTGTTCGTGGCGCTGGCGTTCCCGATGCTGGTGGGCCTGTCGCACCTGGTCGGGTTCGAGCCCACGGTGGAACTGATCCAGGACGGTGTGGACGCGCTTGTGGCGCTCGCCGCCGGCTTCATCATCAGCATCGCCATGCTGTTCCAGCTGAACGTACTGGGAGCCGGCAGCTCCTGGCGGGAGGCCGCCGGCGCCGTTGGTCTGTTTGCCGTCGCCGGCGCCATTGGCGCGCTGCTGGCCCAGAGCCAGCTGCACGCGTCACCGGAACAGGAGCGCCGGGAGCAGCAGAAGCGCGACCGCCGGATCGAGTCCAGCTATCCGGCGCAGCTCCTCGCCATGCTGATCGGGGCGCTCTTCCTGTCCATCAACGTGGCGCCGACCGACGAAGTGGTGCTGCTTGCGGCCGGCATGACACCCTGGCACAGTATTGGCCTGGTGCTCCTGTCCCTCGCGATCATGCATGCCTTCGTCTATTCGCTCGAATTCAAGGGGCACCACCACCGGGCCGAGGGCATGACTGTGGCATCCATCGCACTGCGGTACAGCGTCGCGGGCTACGCACTCGCACTGCTCACGTCGCTGCTGGTACTCTGGCTCTTCGGACGCACCGACGACACATCGCTTGCGTTCGTGGTGTCTGAAATGGTTGTACTGGGCTTCCCTGCAGCCGTCGGCGCCGCCGCGGCCCGGCTGGTTCTGTGAGCGCCCGGAAGAGCCAGCCGATCCCCACCATCGAGTGGGTGGTGGGCGCGCTCGGCCTGGTCCTGACGCTGGCCCTGCTCGGCTACCTGCTGCGGTCGGCCCTCGACGGCCCGCGCCGCCCTCCCGACATCTCGGTTGCGGTTGACAGCGTGGTGCGCCAGAAGTCGGGGTGGCTCGCGTTCGTCACCGCCACCAATGCGGGTGACGCAACCGCCGCCGATGTCAACCTGGACGGCGCCATCGGCGGCGGCTCGCAACCCAGTTCAGTTGTGCTCGACTACCTGCCGCCTCGCTCCAGCCGGACCGCCGTGCTGGTGTTCCACGACGACCCAACTGGACGAGTTACCGTCAGGGCAACAGGGTTTCGCTAGCCGTCAACCGCGGCTATCTCGTGCTCTCGCTTGACGCACGCGCTGGCGCCACGCATTCCGGCCACGTGCGCTGCTCGCCGTCGCGGCCCGTCGGCATCACCCGCCGCTCCCGCGACATGAATTCGGGATCTTCCGCCGCCAGGTACACCAGCATCGCCGTCAGCGTGGCGTTGTTCCGGATCTCGTCGAACATCACCTTGTCGAACGAGTCGCGGTTGGTGTGCCAGGTATAGGTGCCGTAGTCCCAGCTGATCGACCCCAGGCTGAACCCCGGCGCGCCATAGCACGCGGCGGAGGCGTTGTCGCTGCCACCTCCCGCGGGCGTCCCCGGGACTGACATGTCGATGTGGCGGGTGATGTCCTCCGGTACCCGCGCCAGCCAGCGCGCCAGGAATCCGCCGGCGTCGATCAGCCCCGCACCCGACATCCGCACCACCCGGCCGGTGCCGTTGTCCTGGTTGAACAGCGCCTGCATCCCCTTCACGATCTCGGGGTGATCGGCCATGAACGCGCGCGAACCGTTGAGCCCCTGCTCCTCGCCGGCCCAGTGTCCCACCACGATGGTGCGCTTCGGCTGGGGATAGGCCTGCTTGAGGATCCGCATCGCCTCCATCATCATCAGCGTGCCGGTCCCATTGTCCGTCGCGCCCGAGCCGGCGTCCCACGAGTCGAAGTGGGCCGAGAACATCACGTACTCGTTCGGCTTCTCCGTTCCCTTGATCTCGCCGATCGTGTTGAACGCCGGCACTTCGCCCAGCAGGTCCGCGTCGAGGTCCAGCTTCACCCTCGGCTTCTTCCCGGTCTCGGCGAGGCGGAACACGAGCCCGTAGTCCTCGCACGTCAGCGTGACTGCCGGCGCAACCGTGTTGTAGGTCTCGAAGATTTCGATCACGCCCCAGCCGCCGGAGCCCTGCGGACCGGCGCCGCGACCACCGCCCCCGCGCCCCTGCGGAGCCCCTCCC
>JAICQR010000111.1 GCA_025937755.1 Gemmatimonadales bacterium
GGTCGAGGTGCATCCGCACCCGGAGCGCGCGCTGTCCGATGGCGCGCAGAGCCTCGACCCGGCGCAATTCAGGACACTGATGCGGGAGGCCCGTCCCATCGCGGAAGCGATCGGGCGGCGCGTGGCGGAGCCGGCTGGAGTCTGATGATGATTGTTGCCCGAAAACTGTTCCCGGCACTGATGGCGGCTGCCGTGCTTGCAGCCCCACTCGAAGCCCAGGATGGTGGAGCCATCGTGGGCCGCGCGGCGCAGGTCTACGCGTCGCTGGGTTCGCTGCGGGCGGACTTCCAGCAGCGCATCGCCGACTCGCTCATCGGCACCTTCGACAGCAAGGGGTCACTGGTGCAGGCAGGCCAGAACCTCCTTGCCATGCGCTTCAGCGACCCCGCCGGCGACGCAATCATCGTCGATGGCCAGCAGGTCTGGGTCTACACCCCGAGCACTGCGCCGGGCCAGGTTATCCGCATGCCGCTCCCGTCGGGACCGGTGCACGGGCTCAATGTTCTCTCCTGGATTCTCGATCGTCCGCGTGAGCGCTACCGGATTCGGTATCTGCGGAGTGAGAAGGTGGCGGGCCGTACGGCGGATGTGGTGGAGTTGACTCCCCGCTCGGCTGACATGCCCTTCAGCAAGGCCATCGTGTGGCTCGATCGCGATGATGCCCTGCCCCGCAAGCTTGAGATTTCGGAGCGCCGAGGCGGCACCCGCACCATTACGCTCAGCCAACTTCGCACCAACGACCGGGTGCCCGAGCAGGCCTTCGCGTTCACGGTGCCGCAGGGCGTGCGGATCATCGATCAGCGGTAAGGCGGTAAGGCGGTAAGGCGGTAAGCGTGCGCGAGATGCTCTCGACTCTCAACGCTTGGCTCGCAGCTCCGCCCCCACCCTCTCTGCCGAGTCAGCGTCCAGCCCGGCCCGCACAGCCAGTTCCAGTGTCGCCAGCCCCAACACTCTGTAGCAGTCGGCTTCCGGACCATCGCCCAGCGCAGCCAGGTGGCTGCGCACGCTCTCGGCGTCGCCTCTCCGGATGGCACCGGTGAGCGCGGCGGCCGGGGCCGCGTTGCCCAGGTTCTCGACCGTTCTCCTCACCAGCGGCAGGTACATCATCGACGCGGCCTCAGGTGCGATCCCGGCGGCAATGGCGGTGCGGACCGCCATGTCATAGAGGGTGACAGTGTAATTCGAAGCGATGGTGGCAGCGGCGTGATAGGCAGGCTTGGCACCGGGCGACAGCAGCACCGGATTCATCCCGACGGCGCGCGCCAGTTCGCTGGCACGATCTACGGCCGCGGGTCCGTTGCCTTCCACGGCTGCCCAGGCACCGCGCAGCAACTCGGGGCCGCGCAGCGGATCGGGCACGGCCATGAGCGGGTGGAGCGAGCCCCGCCCCGCGCTCGATCCCGACAGCGCATCGAGCGACTGATGATCCAGAAGTCCTGAGAGATGGAGTACCACGGGCCGGCTTGGCAACTTGGCAGAAGCCAGCCGCTGTGCGACGGAAGAAATGGCGTCATCAGGCGTCGCGATGATGACGGTGCCTGCAGCCGCCAGCGGCGCAGCCCAGGCTGCCTCCGGCGCCACTACGCTGAGCGGTCCCACCGGCGCCCGTTCCGTCCGCGCCAGCAGGGTCACATCGTGCCCGGCCCGGGCCAGTGCCACGCCCAGGCCTGCGCCCATCCTTCCGGCGCCGACGACGACGATTGGCTTCGTCAGCGTCCTGAGGCCCGGGCGGCGCTCGCCGTGGCGTGGGTCATCAGCTCTGCCGGCGAGTCCGCCTCGCGCAACATCGCAAGCGCCCGCTGCAGCTGGAGGTCGTCCGCCGCACGCCGCCGCAACTCACCGCTCCGCCCAAAGACATAACGTGCGACCTCGTAGCCTACGTGCTCCTGCACCAGCGTCGCCCCGCTGTTGAAGACGCTGTCGGTCATAGTGACGCCCTTGGCCCGCAACCGGCGCAGCACGTCGGCCGTCATCGCTGGCGTTACCTCGAAGTCCTCCGAATCGATGCGGTTGGCGCCCTTCACTTCCAGCGCGTAGGTCACCAGCACGTCCCGGTACTCCGCGACCTTGTCGCCCAGCTGGTCGATGAAGGCGCGCTCGCCCACCGTCAGCGTATCCGGCCGGACCACCACGTCCGGGACGATGCCGCCACCGCCGCGCACCACCCGCCCGGCATCCGTGTGGAAGATTGGACGGTTGGAAATGGTGGAATCAGTTTCACTCTCGGCCGAGTCCGGCATAGCCGCCAGCTCGGTCTCGCTGGAGTCGGCCTCGCGCTGGATGGTGCGGCCGCTGGGAGTGAACCAGCGCGCGGTGGTCAGCTTGAGTGCGACGCCGGCATCCAGCTCGTACAAGGTCTGCACCAGTCCCTTGCCGAAGGTGGGAGTCCCGATCACCACCGCACGATCGTGGTCCTGCAGCGCGCCGGCGATGATCTCCGCGGCGCTCGCCGAGTAGTAATTGACCAGGACTACGACGGGCAGCTCGGGCCAGGGCTGCGGGCCCTCGTCGTTGAAGGTGCGGGTCGAGTTGGGCGCCCGGCCCCGGGTCGAGACAATTTCATCGCCCTGGTCGAGGAAGAGGTCGGCCACCGCGACGCCCTGCACCAGCAAGCCGCCGGGATTGCGCCGCAGGTCGAGGATCAGTTCGCGCATGCCCAGTCCGCGCATCCGCTCGATCTCTTCGCGCAGTTCGCGGGCTGACGTCTCGGCCACCGGATTCAGCTCGATCAGCCCGATGCCGCCGTCATAGAGCGTGCCTTCGGGTACCGACTTCTGGTGGATCCGCGCACGGGTCAATTCGAACGGGATGGTCGAGCTGACGCCCGGACGGCGCACCACGATCTTCACCTTGCTGCGCGGCTGGCCCCGCAGCGTACTGACCGCCTTCTCGCTCGACCAGCCCTCGGTGGACACTCCATCCACTTCAACGATCTGGTCGCCCGACTCGAGTCCGGCCCGCTCGGCCGGCGTGTCGGGAAGTGGCGCTACGATGGTGATCCAGCCGTCGCGCACGTCGATCTGGATGCCGAGCCCGGCGTAGTTGCCGGTGGTCTGCTCGGTGAGCGCCTTGAAATCGTCGCCCATCAGCAGCTCGGAATACGGATCCTTCAGCTCGACCAGCATCCCGTCCGCAGCCTTGCGGTACAGGTCGCTGTCGGTGAGCGAATCGACGTAGTAGTGCGAAACGTGGCTTCGGACCTTCTCGAACAAGGTTTCTTCAAACGCCGGCTCGCCCTCGGTGGCGCTGCGTTCCAGCAGGAATCCCCCGCTCGCGAACGAAACGAGCACCACGGCGCTGATAATGCTCCAACGATGATTCATGGCACGTCACCCCTTGGCCTTGCGGTGGCGGACTGTACCGCCCCTCCCTGAAAACTAACGGCGCCCGGCCGGAAAGGTGTCGGGGCGCTCCTGGTGCAGCACCCGCCAGGCCTGGTCGAGCACCTCGTCGGGGCTGCCGGATGCATCGATATGATGGATGCCCGGTCCTGCAGCGCGCCGGTACGCCGCTGCAACGCGGTCGTGAAATGCGTCGTCGTGCGCCTCGATCCTGTCAGCCGCCTTGCCTTCGCGCAGCTGGCGCGACCGGCCGGTGGCCGGGGAGACGTCGAGCACCAGGGTGATGTCCGGCTCCAGGCCCTGGGTGGCGACTGCGTTCACCTGACGGATTTGCGCCTCATCCAGCCCTCCTCCAGCCCCCTGATAGGCCAGGGTGGAGAGGACATGGCGGTCGGAAAGCACGATCCGGCCGCCTTCGAGCGCCGGCCGGACCACTGACTGCACGAGGTGTGCCCGTGCGGCGGTAAAGAAGAGCAGTTCGGTCTGGGGTTCCATCTCGGACGCGGGATCGAGCAGTGCAGCCCGGGCGTGCTCGGCAGGGCCGGTGCCGCCCGGCTCGCGGACCGCCACGGGGTCGAGCCCCAGCGCCCGCATCCGTTTCACCAGTGCCCGGGCCAGGGTGCTCTTGCCTGCGCCCTCGGGGCCCTCCAGCACCAGAAAGAGTCCGCCGCTCACGAGAGGGTGATGATGTTGCTCTGGGCGCCCTTCTCCATGCCGGCGGAAATCTGCTCGTTCACCTTGGCCATCAACTTGTCGAAGTTCGCTCGCGCCACGGCGTACGCCTGGCCGGTGGCGCTCACCTCGAGTTCACGCACCGCAGTTTCGTAGGACTCGGACACTTCGGGCGTCGGCATCTGGCCCTGCGCCAGCAGCTGATCCACATCGCGCGCAAGCGTCTGGATCTTTTCCAGCTTGGCCACCGTGTCCTTGTCTTCGCGCAACGCCGACTCCGCACGACGCAACGCCTTGTACTCGTCCGACTGACCGATGAGCCTGCCGAGGTCCTGCGCCTTGTCCCAGATCACCGCTCACTCCTTTGTGCGAGCAGGTAGCGCTCGCGTCCGAACAGGTCCAGATGAATCGCGGCACCTTGCCAGCCGAATTCCTCGGCCAGGGTCCGCGTACGGTCGCCACGGGTCGCGTCGATCTCCAGCGCCAGCCACCCTGCCGGGCGCAGGACCCGGCGCGCATCGTCCAGCAGCTCGCGCGTCGCCGCCAGTCCATCGGCTCCGCTCTCCAGCGCCATCCGCGGCTCATGCTCCCGCACGGCGGGGTCGAGGGCCGAATACTCGGAAGCCGTAAGATAGGGGGGATTGCTCACCACCGCGTCGAACCTGCCGGTGGCCAGTGGAGCCGCAAGATGGCCCTGAATCAGCGCGATGCGGAGCCCGGTCCTGCCGGCATTCTCACGGGCAAGCGCCAGCGCGTCAGTCGAGCGGTCTACGGCGACGACGGTATCGAAGCCGCCCTCAGCGGCGAGTGCCAGCGCGATCGCACCGCTGCCGGTGCCGATGTCAGCGACAACGCCACGATTCATCCGCTTCAGTACCAGATCCACCAGGCCTTCGGTCTCGGGCCGGGGAATCAATGCCCGGGCATCGCTCAAAAGCTCCAGGTGGCGAAATCCGGCGTAGCCCGTCACGTGCTCGAGCGGAATTCCGGCGGCGGCGTCACGGGCCTGACCCATGAATCGCTCGGCCTGTTCCGGGCTCACAGTGCGAGTGCGATCGAGACGCAGCTCGGCCGGCGTGGCTCCAAGGAGGTCGCCCAGAATGCGGGCGGCCGTCCGGCGAGCTGTGTCAGGGTGCCGCGCCATCAGGAGCGTGGTCGCTTCCGCCAGCAGCGCGGCAATCCCGGCGCCCGAATCAACCTTCACCGAACTGCTCCTCCCGGCTGGCCATGCGGAGCGCGTCCAGGATGGCGTCGAGATCGCCGTTGAGCACCTCGGTGAGGTTGTGCACCGAGAGATTGATGCGATGATCGGTGACCCGGCTCTGGGGAAAGTTATAAGTGCGGATCTTGGCCGAGCGGTCGCCGGTGCCCACCATGGCGCGGCGCTCACGAGAACGTGCCGCCTCCTGCTCCGCGATCATGCGGTCGAGCAGCCGGGCGCGAAGTACTTCCATCGCCTTGAGCTTGTTCTGCAGTTGCGACTTCTGATCCTGCTGCTGCACCACGATCCCGCTGGGAATGTGGGTGATCCGTACCGCGCTGTCGGTGGTGTTGACGCTCTGGCCGCCCGGACCCGAAGAGCGGAACACGTCGATCCGGAGTTCGTTGGGATCGATCTTCACGTCCACTTCCTCGGCTTCGGGAAGCACGGCGACCGTGGCCGCCGACGTGTGGATGCGGCCCTGGGTTTCGGTGCTGGGCACCCGTTGGACCCGGTGCACCCCGCTCTCCCGCCGGAGCAATCCGAAGGCCTCGGTGCCGCGCACCGCCACAATGGCTTCCTTCAGGCCACCCATGTTGCCATCTGTGACCGACATCGGCTCCCAGCTCAGGCCGTGCCGCGACGCGAAGCGTTCGTACATGCGGTAGAGGTCGCCGGTGAAGAGCGCGGCTTCATCGCCGCCGGTACCGGCCCGAAGCTCCAGAATCGCGTCGCGATCATCGTGCGGATCCCTCGGCAGGAGCAATTCATGAAGCTCGGACTCCACGGCGGCAATCTCACCGGCCAGGCGCTCGAGATCGGCTTCTGCCAACGCAACAAGCTCGGGGTCGGCCTCCGTGGCCAACTCCCGAGCCTGTCCTTCTTCCAGCCGCAGGCGCTCCAGACGTTGCGCACCCCGCACCACCGGCACCAGCCGGGTGTGCTCCCGGCCCAGCGTGCGAAGTCGCGTGGAGTCCCGGGTTACCGCAGGGTCTGAGAGGGCATCGGCGACTTCCTCCGCCCGCTGCAGCGCCTGGCGGAGTCGAGCGTCCACCGCCTACGCCTTGGTGCCCTCGTACTTCCGGCGGAAGCGATCCACCCGGCCGGCCGTGTCCACCAGGCGCTGCTTGCCGGTATAGAACGGATGGCACTGAGCGCAGACTTCCACGTGGATGCTCTCGGCGGTCGAGCGGGTCTCGAAACTGTTGCCGCAGGCGCAGACGACCGTCACCTGGCGGTACTGGGGATGAATATCGGGCTTCAC
>JAICQR010000194.1 GCA_025937755.1 Gemmatimonadales bacterium
CAGATGCCAAACGCGACCAGCGTGCGGGGATACCCCACGAACAGCAGGGACTGCAGCAGCAGCTCCTCGACCCATTCCACCGGCACCTGCGACTGGCGCACGGGGCCGACCCGCTCGCGCAACTCGGGCTCGTAGCCCTGGGCGATCGCAGCCGCAAAGCGCACCAGATCCCGGGTCTGCGCATCCAGGCTGTCCTGTTTCGCCATCATCTTACCTCTTCACCGGGAGCCGGACGAACCCGCCGCCCGCACTGCTCCCGCAGAAAATCGCAGCGTGCCGGCTGCACGGAGAGCGCCGGTCACTTCACCACGAGTATTGAAGATCACCGGCTCGGCGATGCGCTGCAGCGCGTCGAGCGGAGTCAGATCCATTCCCACGTGGGCACCCACCTGGCGCAGCACGCTCAGCAGTGCGGCCGGGGCCGACCGCATATCGCCGTCCTCGATCTTGAGGGCGATGCCCAGCCCGTGTCGCGGAACGGCCGCACAGTAGATGCCTTCGGCGCCCACCTTGGCGATGACTTCTCCGGGCCATTGCACCATCAACTCGGTACAGAACCGGCCGGCGCCTCCCACCAGGTTGGGGTGCGCCAGCATCGCCTCGGCCAGGCGACGGAGCGAAGCATCCTCGTTGCCGCCAAGCCTGGCGTAGGCCCGCGCCATGCCGCTGAGCGGCAGCCCGAAGCAGAGCGCGGTGCAACCGTCCACCCCGAAACGAAGCTGGTCCCGCGGCACTCCGGTCCATTCAGACACCGAAGCGGTCACGCGATCCTGCACCGGGTGGCCGCTGCGCTCGTAGCCACGGGTGGGCCATCCGTGATGCAGTGCGAGCGCCAGCATGCTGGCGTGCTTGCCGGAGCAGTTGCTCCAGCGGGGCGTGAGCGAAAGCCCGGCACGGGTCACCATCTCGGCGACGGCCGTGCCCAGCGGCGGATGGGGCCCGCAGGCGAGTGCATCTTCGCCCAGTCCGATATGACGCAACATCCGCTCGGCCACGTCGAGGTGCACCCGCTCGCTGGAATGCGATGCGCACGCGAGTGCCAGCGCGTCGTCCGCGAGATTGAACTGGTCGGCGGCGCCGTCGGCCACGGTCGGCCAGGCCTGGAACGGCTTGGCGGCGGAACGCCAGAACGTCACGAGGTCCGGATTGCCCGACTGGGCCACAAGTCGGCCGGCGGCGTCGGTAACCGCCACCGAAACGGTGTGGAGCGACTCGACCTCATCGCCCCGGGTAGACTCGATTCTCAGCGCGTTCATGGCAGGGGAAGATAACCGCCGTTAGGTTAGGCTCCCATGCCAACCCGCCTGCTGCTCATCGCCCTCGCGATCGTGCTGGGCGTCTCCCGGCTCGCTGCCCAGGCTACGCCTTTCGCGGCGACGCCCTTCGTGTCGCTCGACGATCCTGATCTCGCGCTGGTGGAGCAGTTGATGCAGCGCGGCGTCATCGTCGACCCGCAGCCCATGGTGCGTCCGCTGCTTGCTTCAGAGATCGCCGCCGCGCTCGCGATGGCGGACACCGATCCAGCCAGTCCCGACGCTGCCCTGCTGGACCGGCTGCGTGCGCGGTTCGCGGCCCCCGCGTCGGAAGCGTGGTGGCAGGCGGGCGGCGCGGCCGGCGCCGAGGCGTATTCCACTCCGAGACGTGACCTGCTGCATCCCGTGGGCGACGACGGGGTGAGCCCCTACGTCGAACTGCGGCTGGCCGCCGGCTTCGGCAATGTGGTCGCGGTCACCCGCCCCGCGGCCGAGCCGAGAGTGACCGATGATCCCGACTGGCCGGGGCGCCGCAATGTGGATGTGGCCGGACGGATCCTGGAGGGGTACCTGTCGGCCCAATTCAAGTACGCCCGCATCACCTATGGTCAGCTGGAGCACAACTGGGGACCGGCAGGGCTGCCGGGGCTGCCGCTATCGGCATATGGCTATGAGCGGCAGGGTCTGATGTTCCAGCTGGGCACTCGCAAGGTTCGCCTGTCGGCGATGGCGACTGATCTCGCGCCGGGTCCGGACAGCGCCGGCACCGAAGTCAATCGCTACTACTTCGTGCACCGGCTCGGTGTCCAGGTGTCGCCCCGGCTGGATCTCGCCATCTGGGAAGGCAACGTGATTTCGGGGGAGGGCCGAGCGTTCGAGACCCGCTTTCGCAACCCGCTCTCGGTGGGCTATGTGGCCAACACCATCGGCCTGGGCGACCGCGGCAACGTCATGCTCGGCGCGGACCTGCGGTGGCAGGCGCATCGCCGCGCCACCATCGAGGCGCAGATCGCAATCGATGACATCTGGTTCAAGAATCGCCAGAACAACCGCGACCGGTTCGGTGTCACGCTGTCAGCGCAGGGCCCGCTGGCGGGTCGTACGGCGTGGCGCGCGCAGTATTCGGTGGTGAGCGCGCTGGCGCTCCGGGCCTTCAATCCGGCTGACAACTTCAGCGACGCCGGCGTGGGGATCGGCCGCAACTTTTCGGACAACGATTTCTGGCGAGCGAGCGTCAGCTTCCCCGTGCGCGACCGGTGGGTAGTGGCACCGGAAGTGGCGCTGCTCCGGCAGGGCGAGGGGGCGATCAACACACCCTATCCGGTGGGCGAGGATCGGCAGAACGCTCCCACGCTATTCATCGGAACGGTGGAGCGGACCTGGCGGCTGGGGCTCACGGCCGCTGGCCGGGAGGGCCCGCTGACGGTCTCGGCCGACGTGGGGCTGCACCGGATCCAGAATGCCGGGCATGTGGAAGGGATCGACGACACTGACCTGGCGTTCCGGGTGAAGG
>JAICQR010000030.1 GCA_025937755.1 Gemmatimonadales bacterium
AAGCACGCGCTCGACCTGCACCAGCCCGGAGTCCTCCCGCTTGGGCAAGTCGATCTGGGTCTTGTCGCCCGTGACCACCGTGTGGCTGTTCACCCCGAGCCGGGTCAGGAACATCTTCATCTGGGCGCCGGTGGCGTTCTGTGCTTCATCAAGGATGATGAAGGCATCGGCCAGCGTCCGTCCCCGCATATAGGCCAGCGGGGCGATCTCAATAGTACGGGTTTCGAGCGCGCGCTGGACCCGGTCATGCGGCATCATGTCCTCCAGCGCGTCGTACAGCGGCCGCAGGTACGGATCGACCTTGGCCTGAAGGTCGCCCGGGAGGAAGCCGAGCGATTCGCCGGCTTCGACCGCGGGGCGCGCCAGGATGATGCGCTTGACCCGCTTCCGCGCCAGCGCCTCCACCGCCTTGGCCACCGCGAGGTAGGTCTTGCCGGTGCCGGCCGGCCCGATGCTCACCACGATGTCGTTGGCCGCGATCGCGGCGAGGTAGTCGCGCTGCCCCTGGGTCTTGGCCACGATGGCGCGCTTGAGGCCGGGCAGCACGATGCGGCCATCGCCCGATGCCGCCGGGACCTCGGTCGGGCCGTCCTCCACCAGCCGCGCGACATCGTCCACCGTCACGGCCTCGCCCATCCGTGCGAGATCGATGATGCCCTGCACCACCGGCGTTGCTCGCTCGAGCTGCTCGGTGGTGCCACTCATCGCAATCGCATCGCCCCTGAACGCCAGCCGCAGCCCCAGCTGACGCTGCAGTTCGATCAGGTTGGCATCGTTGACGCCGGTCAGCAGCAGCGGATCGGCGCCCTCGGTGGACAGTCGATGGGTATGATCGTCGCTCATACCGGCTGCTCCCGCTCAGCCCGGGCCACGCGAATACCCAGCGCCTCCAGCTCGGCCCGTCCCACCGGCGTGGGCGCGCCCTCGAACAGCGCACGCGCGGCCGTGGTCTTGGGAAACGCGATCACGTCCCGCAGTGATGGCGCGCCGGCCAACAGCATGGCAATCCGGTCGAAACCCAGCGCAAACCCGCCATGCGGCGGCGCGCCCGCGGCGAGCCCGTCGAGCAGAAACCCGAAACGGCGCTGCGCCTCATCGTGCTCGAGGCCGAGCAGGCGGAAGATCGTCCCCTGGACTGCGATATCGGTAATCCTGATCGAGCCGCTCCCCAGCTCGTTGCCGTTGTACACCGCGTCATAGTGCTGCGCCCGGCACCGCTCGGGTGCGGTCTCGAGCAGCGCCACGTCGTCGGGATGAGGCGCGGTGAAGGGATGGTGCGCCGGCACGTGGCTCCCACTGCCGGGATCCAGCTCGAAGAGCGGAAAATCCACTACCCAGCAGAAGGCGTGCTCCCGCGCCATCACAAAGCCGGGGCGCCGCGAAAGCGCCAGCCGCACCCCGCTCAATGCCGGAGACGTCACGCGATCAGGACCGGTCACCGCCAGCACGGTGCAGCCGACGCCGCCTCCGGTGCCATCCAGCATCGCGGTCCCCACCGCCTTGACTCCCTGGCCCTCCCAGCCGGTGTCGGTCCGGCGAGCCCAGATCAGCCCACCCGCGCCTGACGCCTTGGCGACCACGCCGAGCGCGTCCAGTTCCTTGCGCGAGAGTGCGCCATCCGGCACCACGATGCCGCGCAACCGGCCCCCGCCGCTGATGGCATCGCGCACGAATGGCGCAACCGTGTCGTCAGCGAGCGCGGTCCAGTCCTTGAGCTCGAGGTCAAAGCGCAGATCAGGCTTGTCCACCCCGAAGCGCTCCATCGCATCGCGCCAGGCGAGCCGAACGAACGGCACCGGCACCTCGTGCCCCGCCAGTTGCCACAACTCGACCAGCACCTGCTCGACAACTTCCTGTACATCTTCCGCGGAAACGAACGACGCCTCGAGGTCGATCTGGGTGAACTCCGGCTGCCGATCGGCCCGAAGGTCCTCATCACGGAAGCAGCGGGCAATCTGGAAATAGCGGTCGTACCCGGCCACCATCAGCAGCTGCTTGTAGATCTGGGGCGACTGCGGGAGCGCGTAGAACTCTCCCGGATGTACCCGGCTGGGCACGAGATAATCACGGGCGCCTTCGGGGGTGGGACGGGTCAGGATTGGTGTTTCGATCTCGAGAAAGCCGAGACCCGTCAGGGTCTGTCGCGCCCGCTGCAGGAGATGGTGACGGAGCACCAGGTTCTTCTGCAGCTCGGGCCGGCGCAGGTCCAGCACCCGATGCCGGAGGCGCAATTCCTCCGCGGGAAGCTCTTCACCCTCGTTGCGCGCCACCGGAATGGCCGGCGTGCTGGCCTGGCCCACGACCCGCAGCGCGGTGACCTGCACCTCGACGTCGCGCGAGCCCATCGACTGGTCGGTGGCCGGCTCGGGACGCTGGGCCACAAGGCCTTCCACCAGCACCACGCACTCGGTGCCGAGCCTCGCCGCCGCGCGCATCACCTCAGGTGAAGACCATCGCGGATCGAAGGACAGCTGGACCAGCCCGGCGAGGTCGCGCAAGTCGGCGAAGACCAGTCCACCAAGATCGCGCACGCGATGGACCCAGCCGCCCAGGCGCACGGTGCGGCCGAGGTCCTGGCGTGTCAGGGCGCCGGCGCGGCCCGACCGCAGGGCGGTGGCGCTCACCGGGTACCGTACATTGTGGGTGTGGATTTCATGGATGCCAGCAGTGTGGGATCAGCTCGCCTCGGCCTCGGCCAGCGCGCGCATGAACTCCTCGCCGCTCGTGGCCTGCAGCAGCTGGTTGCGCAGCGTGTCGCTCCGGGCCAGCCGGGCAATCCGGCTCAGCGCCTTGCAATGTTCTCCGGCACTTCGTTCGGGGCCGACGAGAAGGAACAGCACCCGCACCGGCGCGCCATCCAGCGCCTCGAACGCGACCGGTTCGGACGTCACGCCGGCCACCATCGCGAGATCGGGAACGGAGGGCGTCCGGCCATGCGGAATGGCCACGCCAAACCCGATGCCGGTGCTCAGAACGTCCTCGCGCTCTTCAACTGCCTTGAGGATATCGGCCGCGTCTCCCCCAACCGACCCCGCCATCAGGGTGGCAAGCTCACGCAGGAGCCCGGCCTTGTCCTTCGATTGCAGCGGCACCCGCACTCGCTCGGGGGCCAGCAGTTCGCTCAGTTGCACGGCTGCTCCACTCGCGCTGTTGGGGGGAACCTAACCGCCGCCCGATACCCCGACAAGCAATTCTGGGGTGCGGCGACGCAGCGCCCACCCGTCTATTCTTGGGATATGCCAGACGCGCTCGCCCTACCCGCAATTCTCGACTTGCCGCCCGCCGCAGCCCGTGAGCGGCTGGAGGCGTGGGTCGCCCAGCGCCAGCTGCCCCGGTACCGGGTGGATCAACTGGTGCGGCGGCTGTGGCAGGCCCCGGTTGCCGCCTGGACGAACGCCACCGAGCTGCCGGTGGCGCTCCGGGCCGAGCTCGATCAGGAGCTGCCACTGACCCGGCTGGCCCTGGACGTGGTCGAGCAGTCGGCCGATGGTACCCGCAAGTACCTCTGGAGACTTCCCGACGGCGAGGCCATCGAGTCGGTGCTGATTCCGTCCGGCAGCCGCCGTACACTCTGCATTTCGTCGCAGGCGGGCTGCGCCCTCAAGTGCGCCTTCTGCGCCACCGGCACCATGGGATTCCGGCGCAACCTGTCGCCCTTCGAGATCGCCGGCCAGGTGCGCGAGATCGTCCTCGCCACCCCGGACGACAAGCCCACCAACGTGGTGTACATGGGCATGGGCGAGCCACTGCTCAACTGGCCAGCGGTGGATACCTCACTTACCGTGCTGAACGACCCCCTCGGATTCGGCATCGGGGCGCGGCACATCACTGTCTCCACCGTCGGCATCCTGCCCGGCATGGCGGCGTTCGCGCAGCGGCCCGAGCAGTTCCGCCTGGCGATCTCTCTGCACGCACCGAACGACGCGCAGCGTGCGGGCATCATGCCGATCCAGAAGAAGTATCCGCTGTCGGACGTGCTCTCGGCGGCGGAAGCATTTCGGCGGCGGGTGACTTTCGAATATGTGATGATCGCGGGCGTCAACGATGCCGACGCCGACGCCGACCTCCTGATCAGCTACGCCCGGCGGCTCGGTGCGTTCGTCAATATCCTGCCACTGCATCCGGGCGGAGCGCCGGGCCTGGTGCCGACGCCGGTTCACCGGATCCGCGCCTTCGCGGCCCGGCTCCGATCCGCAGGCGTGGAGGCGGCGGTGCGTCGAAGCCGCGGCCTCGACATCAACGCCGCGTGCGGTCAGCTGAAAGTGGAGATGGAGCGAAAGCGACGAGCTGTCAGGAACTGACCCTGTCCGGAGGCGTTTTCCCCGCGAAGAACGCTTCGAGGTTGGCGAGCACAGTGTTGCCCATCGCGACCCGGGCGGTCTCGGTGGCGCTGCCGAGGTGCGGCAGCAGCACCACCTGCTCCAGTTGCAGGAGCCCCGGATGCACCTTCGGCTCCCGCTCGTATACGTCCAGTCCGGCGGCCATGAGCCTGCCACTGGCGAGCGCATCCACCAGGGCTGCCTCATCCACCACCGATCCCCGTGCCGTGTTGATCAGGATCGCATGTGGCTGGAGCAGGGCCAGGCGCCGGGCATCGATGAGATGCTGTGTCTCCGGAGTGGACGGGGTGTGGAGCGAGACCACGTCGGCTCGCCGCAGCAACTCGTCCAGCGAGGCCACGCGCTCGACGGCGACGTCGCCCATCACGCCTTCCGCAACCGCGCTGCGCGACCAATAGAGGACCTTCATGCCGCATCCCCGGGCGGCGCGCGCGGCGGTGGCCCGGCCAATCCGGCCCATGCCCACGATGCCCAGCGTCGCGCCATCCAGTGAACGCCCTACCAGCTGGGTCGGCGCCCAGCCCGTCCAGTCTCCCGAGCGGACCAGCCGCTCGCCCTCGCCGGCGCGCCGCGCCGCCATCAGCATCAGCGTGAACGCCAGTTCGGCAGTGGCTTCGGTGAGCGCGCCTGGGGTGTTGGTCACGACGACGCCGGCCCGTGCAGCCGCAGCGAGATCGACGTGATCGAGCCCGACGCCGTAGTTGGCGATGATTCCTGCGCGGCAATCCTGCAGCATGGCCGCGTCGATACGGTCGGTCACCGTCACGACCAGCGCATCCGCGTTCCGGAGCGCGGCACCCAGCGCGTCCGGCGAGAGTGCGGCGTCGTCCTTGTTGAGTTGCGCGCGGTAGCGTTGCGCCAGCTGGGCCTCGATGGGCGCCGGCAGCCGGCGGGTGACGGTGACCTGGTGTTGCGGCATCACATCCTCCCCGGAAATCCGTTCCCGTGATCCAGTGGCAGTATCCTGACCTTGGCGCCGCGACGACATTCGTCGTGGACTGCTTCCGGGCCGCAGTCGCGAGTGCCGACCCGGTGTTGACTGTCGAGCGCCTGCTCGCCGGCCGAACCGCTGACGGCCCTTGCCACATCATCGCAGTGGGCAAGGCAGCCGACGGAATGGCGACGGGTGCGGTGCGGTGGCTGGCGCGCCAGGGAGTGGAGCCGGCGGGCGGCATCGTAATCGGCCATACCGACGTCGCCGCACCGCATCCCGTACTGGCCTCTGCGCCCGGGGATCACCCGGTGCCGCGCCACGCGTCGCAGCGCGCCGCGACCGAACTCGGAGCAGCAATAGCGGCGATGCGGCCGGGCGACACCGCGCTGGTACTGCTGTCCGGCGGCGCGTCGAGCCTGGTTGCTGCCCCCGTCGCCGAGCTCGGGCCCTTCGACGTTGGCGCGTTGACCCGGGGGCTCCTCGCAAGCGGAGCTCCGATTGACGTGAGCAATACTATCCGGCGCCGGGTACTCCGCTGGGCCGGAGGTCGCCTCGCCACGGCGCTTTCGTCCACCAGCGTCCACGCGGTTGCCATCTCCGATGTGCCGGGAGACCATCCACGGCTCATCGGGAGCGGCCCGCTCACCGGGCACCAGCCGGAGGATGACGGATTCGCGGATGTCTTGCAGGTGCTCCCCAGCCACATGCGGGCACCGCTGGTGCGCAAATGGAATGCGGGGCTCCTCGATTTGCCGGCCGACAGGCGGATCGACGTGATGATCGGGGCGTCCAACGCCCAAGCCCTCGACGCCGCTTTTGCCGTGGCGCGCCTGGCAGGCTGGCAGGCCGATGTCCGGCCTGGCGCCCTGGTGGGAGAGGCCGCGGACACCGGCCGGTCGCTCGCTGCCGAGTTGCGTGCCCTGCCGACCGGCACTCGTCACTGCATCATCGCCGGAGGCGAAACCACGGTCAGGTTACCCAATTCGCCGGGAGTCGGCGGCCGCTCCCAGGAACTCGCGCTCGCCGCTGGGCGCGAGCTCCGTGGTGTGCCGAACGTATTGCTTCTCGCCGCGGGCACCGACGGCCGGGATGGGCCGACCGACGCGGCGGGGGCGCTGGTGGATGGCACCACCTGGGCCCGGATCCCGGACGGCGATGCAGCACTCCGACGCCATGATGCCCACGGTGCGCTCGCCGCTGCCGGCGCGCTGCTCCGCACTGGACCCACCGGCACGAATGTCATGGACGTGGTGGTGGCGCTGCGCTGGTAAGGTCAGGGATGGAGCGGAAGGTCGGTGGCGAAATCGGATCCGATGATCACCGTCACATCGACGAACCGGAGCGAGTCGGGAACCAGTTCCGGCTGTCCCTGTTCCAGCGCCCTCGCCACCCGGCGGGCGGCGTCGATGCTGCCCCGGCGCGCGATGACGCGGGTCCGGGCGCTCAACGTGTCCGCGTTGCCCAGGGCCACCACGTCAATCCCGCGTGAGCGCAGCAGGCGCCCGACGTCCACCGCCAGCCCGCTGCGCCGGGTGCCATTCAGCACCTCGACGTCGATGCTGTCGCGCACTCCCGGTACCGGCCATGCCAGTTGCCCTTCCCTGCCAGGCTGGACGGCCGCAACCGGGCCGCCGTCGCCCGACTGCAGCGCCAGCACGGCAACCAGCAGCGCGAGGATCAGCGCGCCGGCGCCGACGAGGAGGCGAGAGCGTTCCAGAAGCGCACCGTGGGTTCGAGCAGCGCCCATCCTGATTCGACCGTGTAGCTGACACGCCAGCGGGCGATCTCCCGCAGTACTCTGCGCGGTTCATCGGGGAATTGTTCGGCGAGTTCGCGGCGCTCCTGCCGGGCAAAGTCGCGCCCCGGCTCCAGAAAATCGGCGCAGTACAGCACCCGTCCCACCATGTCCCATTCCGCGAGACCCACCGAGTGATAGCGAACGGCGTCGAGGACGCCGCGATCGGCCTCGCCCTCGGCCTTGGCGCGCGCGGCGCTGGCGGGGCCGTGGCGCAGCTCGGGCGGCCCGGGAGTGCTGGCGGCCCATTCTTCCAGCTCATCCTCGGTGGCATCCCGCAACGCGTCATGCAACCAGATGGCGCGCAGCCAGCGATTGCGCTCCGAGTCAGGCACGCCCATCTCATCGGCCCAGCTGCTGGCGAGCTCGGCGACCCGGGTGATGTGATCGATGCGTTCGGGAGTGACGACAGCCCAGGCCGGAAGCGTGGGCCGCAGGGCGAAGGGCGCGGAAGGACGGTCGCGCACGGCCGGGAGAATCAGCCTTCGGCGCGGAGTGGCGGACGAACGATCCGGTTGCGTTCGTCCACGAAAATCACCCGCGGACGGTGCCGCTCAACCTCGGCTTCGTCATAGGTGCCGTACGAGATGACGATCACAAGATCGCCCGGCAGGCCCAGGCGCGCGGCGGCGCCGTTGAGCTGCATCACGCCCGAGCCGCGCGGCCCGGGAATGACGTACGTGCTGAACCGCGACCCGTTGTTGACGTTGACGATCTGGACTTCCTCGAACTCGACCAGGTCGGCCGCCTCGAGCAGGTCCTCGTCCACGGTGAACGAACCCTCGTAATGAAGATCCGCCGACGTAATCGTGGCCCGGTGGATCTTGGACTTCATCAAGTGGCGCTGCATGGTGCTCAGTGCGCTCCCAGAATGGTGTTGTCGATCAGGCGCGTCGCGCCCACCCGCGCAGCCAGCGCAACGATCGTGCCCGGCACGACCGCCGCAACCGCCTCCAGCCGCTCCGGATCGATGATCGCAATATAGTCCGGCTTCAGGCCCGGAAAGCCCGCCAAAATCGCGCGAATACGACCTTCGAGCGCGGCCGGATTCGTCTCGCCGTCGGCGAAGGCCTGCTCCGCAGCGGCGAGCGCACGCGACAGTCCCAGCGCCTGCGCCCGCGATGGCGGGTCGAGATAGACGTTGCGGCTGCTGAGCGCGAGCCCGTCGGGGTCACGAACCGTGGGTGCCACCACCAGCCGCAGCGGAAAATCGAGGTCATCCACCATGCGGCGCACCAGTGTCACCTGCTGAATGTCCTTCTGGCCAAATACGGCCACGTCGGGCTGCACCAGGTTGAACAGCTTTGCCACCACCGTCAGGACGCCGGCAAAGTGCCCGGCGCGCACGGCACCCTCCCACCGGTCGGCGGTCGTGCCGGGCACCACGCGGGTATCCGCGCCTTCCGGATAGAGCGCCTCCACCGTGGGCACAAAGAGCAGGTCGACGCCGCGATCTTCCGCCAGCGCGCGGTCACGATCGAGATTGCGGGGATACCGCGTGAAGTCCTCACCCGGGCCGAACTGGAGCGGGTTGACGAAGACGCTCATCACCACCCGGTCGCTGAGGTCACGGGCGCGATCCACGAGTGCAAGATGGCCCTCGTGCAGCGCGCCCATCGTGGGCACAAACCCGACCCGGCGGCCTTCTTCCCGCTGCTGCCGGCGCCAGCTGCGCAACTGGCCGATGGCTTCGACTTCGGCCATGCTCACTCGAATCCGTGCTCCGGACCAGGATACTCGCCCGAGCGCACCTCGCGAGCGTATGCCGCGACTGCCTCACGCGTGGCCGTGGCAAGTTCGCCATACCGCTTGAGGAACTTCGGAGTGAAGCCCTCGTTGAGCCCCAGCATGTCGTGCAGCACCAGCACCTGACCGTCACAATGTTCGCCCGCTCCAATGCCGATCGTGGGCACGCGAAGCGCGGCCGTGACCTGCTGCGCCAGCGCGCGGGGCACCAGTTCGAGCACAATCGAGAATGCACCGGCGTCCTCGAGCAGTTTCGCGTCCTGCAGCAGCCGTTCCGCGGTCTGCGCATCGCGGCCCTGCACCCGGTATCCGCCCAGGGCATGGACCGATTGCGGCGTGAGGCCGAGATGACCCATCACCGGAATGCCCCGGTCCACCAGCGCGCGAACGGTGTCGGCCATGGCGCGGCCGCCCTCGAGCTTCACGCCGTCTGCCGACGTTTCCTGCATCACGCGGCCGGCGTTGCGGATCGCTTCCTCGACGCTTACCTGGTACGTAAGGAATGGCAGGTCGACGATCACCAGCGCATCGGTGCCCCGTCGCACCGAGCTTGCGTGGTAGATCATCTGGTCCAGCGTGGCGCTGAGGGTCGAGTCACGCCCTGCCAGCACCTGATTCACCGAATCGCCCACCAGCAGCAAGTCCGCGCCGCCATCCGACAGGAGCCGCGCAAAGAGCGCGTCATAGCAGGTCAGCATCACGATCCGGCGCCCGGCCGCCTTCATCGCAACCAGTTCCAGCACCGATCGGGGGCGTTCGTCAGCGGTCGTCACGTTGCAGCTCCGCGAGTTCCCGCTGCCAGAAGTCGCGCTCGGGCAGGCGGGGATGGGGTATGGTCAGGCCCGGCTCCTCCACGAGGCGATCCCCGAAGAGGACGATGTCGAGGTCCAGCGTGCGCGATGCCCAGCGTGCGCCCGTCGCGCGCTGGCGGCCGCGGGATCGTTCAATCCGCTGACACGCCTCCAGCAGGCCGCGTGGCGTGAGCCTGGTCCGGAGCCGGACCATCTGGTTCAAATATGCTGGCTGGTCCAGTCCGCCGAGTGGGGCCGTCTCCTCGATGCTGCTGGCGGCCTCGAACACGGTATCAGGAAGTGCGGCCAGCTGTTCGCGAGCGGCGTCGAGGTGTCCGGCGCGATCACCGAGATTGCTTCCCAGCGCGACGTAGGCGGCCTCCCCCGGTCCAGCGGTCATCCACCCACGTCGAAGTGTCGCGCGATCTGCTGCAGCTCGGCGGCCACATCGCCCAGCTCGCCGATGGCGCGCTCCAGCTCGGCCTGGCCCTGCGCCGCCTCATCCGCGCGCTGCGCCAACGCGGCCGCGTCGGTGTTCATCTTCTCGGAGCCGTCGGCGATCCGGCTGAAGCGTTCGTTGAGGCGGTGAAACGCCGACTCCTGCGACGCAGCCATGCCGGCCACGCGTTGCGCGTGGGTGCCCGCTTCGCCGGTGGCGGTGACGATCTGGTCGAAGGCCGATGCGGTGGCGTTGCTGACGCCTTCCACATCCGCGGCGACGCCCTCGCCCACATGCATCTGCCTGCCGACCGCGCCCACCTTGTCCGTCACCTCGTTGACCAGCGCACCCGCCTCCCGCGCTGCGGCCAGCGACTGCGACGCGAGCTGCCGGATCTCTTCGGCCACGACCGCGAACCCGCGTCCTTCCCGGCCCGCGCGAGCCGCCTCGATCGCGGCGTTGAGCGCGATCAGGTTGGTCGCATCGGCGATCTCCCGGATGCTGCCGATGAAGCCGGTGATCCGCCGGCTCACGTCACCCAGCGCGGCGACCTGCACCGAGCTTGCGCCGACAAACTCCTTGAACCGCCCCAGCCGGTCGAGCGCCTGATTGAGCACGACTCGATTGCTGCTGGCGAGCTCCGCGGCACGCGCGCTCGCCTCCGACGCGCGCGAGCCCTCGCCGGCCATTGCCGCGCTCACCCCGGCGAGAGTGGTGGTGTCCTCCAGTCCTTCGCGCACGAAGGTCCGCTGCTCTCCCACGCTCTGGCCCATCGCACGCGACGTGGCGCTCAAGGTCGAGGCCGAACGTCGCAGCGATTCGGTAGCGCGCGCGAGCGCGGCAACCTGGGTGCTGATCAACTCGACCAGGCCCACCAGCGGACGCCGAAGCTCCGCGATGTGAATCGCCGTGGCCACCTGTGCCGCCACCGTGTTCAGCGCCGAGAGGTCCTTGGCGTGATACGCATTGGCCTTGAAGTGGTCCAGTTCCATCGTCCCCAGGTTCTCATCGCCGAAACGCAGCGGTTGCAGCACGACGCAGCGGATCCCCTCGTCCATGTCGCCGAAGCGGGGATCCCGGCGCACGTCGCGAATCACCGCCGTCCGACCCGTGGCCAGCACCTCACGCCGCTGGGCGGCGAACTCGGCGGGCGGCACGCCGCGGCCGGGCCTGCCGATTTCCGACCGGTACATCAGCGTGGCGTCTTCACCATCGCGCCGGTAAATCCGGAAATCACCCCAGTCGAGCAAGCGATAGGCGAGGCGCTCGATCTGCTCCAGTGACGCCTGCAGCGTCACGTTGCCGCTCACGGCCAGTTCCATGAGATGGACCTTGTTCAGGTCCTCGGCGGCGATCGCCTCCTCCAGGATCTTTCGGGTCAGCAGGCCCAGCACCGCGAGCAGGAGCAGCACCGGGATCCATCCCGCCGGGGGGAGCGCGTGGACCGCGCCGCTGGCGGCCACCATGCCGACCAGCGTGACGAGGAACGCAATGACCTCCCAGCGCAGGATCAGCAGCTGCTCCTGGGCCTCCAGCTTGTTGCGAAGCAGCATGCTGAAGTAGAACAGTGCCCGGCTGAGCACGAAATAGGTGGCGATCAGCGTGAAGGCGGCGGGCAGGATCTCGATCTCGAACGCCGGGCGCCCCGTGGCCCTCCACACCAGGGCATACAGCCCATACGCGCCCAGAAACGCGATGACTTCGCGTCCGGCATTGATCTGGGCCACTCGTGCGGCCTTGCGCAGGAACAGCAGATCACTGCCCAGCACGCCCACCAGCAGCGCCAGCACCACGGGTGAGGGTCCCAGCACGACGGCGCCGGCCAGCGCGGCAAGGCCGGTCTGGGTGAGGTACGAATACTTGCTCAGCCGGATCGGAGCAGCCCGCAGCAGCACCACACCCACCAGCAGCAGCGGCGTGCCCACCGGGTGGTCGAGCCATCGGCGGTCCACACCCAGCGCCAGCAGTGCGAGCGCGATACCACCAACCTGCAGGAAGCGGGCGTAGCCCCGGAGCAGGACGTTGACGTTCACAGCACCGCCTCCAGCCCGTCGCGCAATTGCATCAACAATTCCTCGAGCCCGGCCACGCCGCCCGCGTCGAGCGCCGACACCAGCGCGCTTCCCACCACGACGCCGTCGGCCAGTTGGCCGGCTGCGCGGGCCTGCTCCGGCGTCGAGATTCCAAAACCGACGGCAACCGGCAGGGCGGTTGCCTCGCGTACCCGCGCGACGGTAGCGGAGAGGTCCCCAGGGAGCCTGGCCCGCGCGCCGGTCACCCCGAGGCGCGAAATCAGGTACACGAACCCGCCGCCGAGCTTGCTCACCGCACGCATCCGCTCGACCGAGGTGGTTGGGGCCACCAGGGGAATCCTGGTCAAGGGACCGGCCGCGATCCCCGCCTCGAGCGCCGAGTCGCTGCCGGCAGGGAGGTCCGTGACGAGCAGTCCTGCCACTCCGGCGGCGGCGGCATCATCCATGAGGCGCGGCAGGCCGTACCGCAGCAGCGGATTCAGGTAGCTGAAGAGCACGAGTGGACGAGACACGTCGGCTTCGGCCACGAGCTCCAGCACACCTGGGACAGTCATGCCGCCCTCCAGCGCCTGCCGGGACGCGCGCTGGATCACCGGCCCGTCGGCCAGCGGATCGCTGAACGGGACGCCCACCTCGATGACATCGGCCCAGCGCGCGGCCACCCGGAGCGCCTCGAGCGACGCCGTCCGGTCGGGATGGCCGGCGGTGAGATAGGCGACGAGCGCGGGCGCGGGCCCGGCAAAGGCGCCGCGCAGCCCAACGTCAGATGAAGTAATCGCCGGGGACAATGCCATGACGTCCAGGATTGGTGACCTTCACGATCGAGCGCAGGAAGCGTCCATCGGCGTCCACGTCAGCGAGATCGACGGTGGTGCCCGGCGGCGGCACCATGGCGCCTTCGGTGTCGATCGCTATACGCACCTGTGGCCGGTTGAGCAGCGCGGTATCGGGGTTGGGTGCCGCCACCACCGCCACCTCGAAGGTATCCAGAATCACGCAGGTTCCAACCGGGTAGATCCCGATCAGGTTGATGAAGGCCTTGACCAGCACCGGGTCGTAGCCGCGCCGGGGGTTCTCCCACATCTCGCGGAGGACCTGATCCGGCTCGATCGGCACCGTCTGGTAGCTCCGTCGCGAGGTGGCGGCATCGAAGCCGTCGGCCACCGCGACGATGCGTGAGAACAGCCCCAGTTCACGCGGCCGGATACTGCGCGGGTACCCCGTCAGATCCCGCTTCATGTGGTGCTCATGAGCCACCAGGATCGACCGATACGGGATCTCGTCGTAGCCCCGCAACCCGAACAGCGTGAGTGCGCCGAACCAGGGGTGCGCCTGCATGATCCGCCACTCGTGCTCGTCGAGCCCGCCGGTCTTGTTGAGCACATCCGCCGGCACCCGTGCCTTGCCGATGTCGTGCATCAGGGCGGTCATGCCCAGGTCGTAAAGCTGCATCTTGGAGAAGCCAAGCTTCTTGCCGAGCGAGACGGCGAAGATGCAGACGTTGACCGAGTGCTGGAAGGTGTACTCGTCGTAGTCACGGATGGCGGTGAGCCCCACCAGCGAAGTCTCGTTATTGAGGACCTGGTCGACGATCAGCTGCACCGCGCGCTTGACCTTCTTCACGCTGCTGGCGCGCCCCATTCGAACGCTGGTGACGACTTCGCGCGCAACGCTGACGCCGTGAGAGTAGACCCGTTTGGCCAGCTCCCGCTGCCGTGCCTGCTCGTCCACGGAGTCATCGTCGTCATGCAGCCGCTCCACCTCCAGCCCATGTACCCCGGCCTGGAACAAGCGGTCGGACAGGTCCTCGAACGGCTCGGCCGACTCCTTCTCGCTGACTGCGAGCAGAATGCTGAGAAATGCCTGCCAGTCCCGGCGGCGCACGTCGCGCCGCACTCGCACGACACCCACCTGGCAGCGGCGCAAGAGCGCGAGGATGTTGCTGAACGAGGCGTAGTTGTCGAGTTCGAGCCGCAGCCGGGTGGAATTGACGAAGATGAAGTCGCCCGCCAGGCGCAGTTCGAGCTCGGGTTCGGGGCCCAGGAGCGTCTCAGCCGCGTGCTCCAGGTCGTCGAGCGCGCGCTGGACGGTGGTGTTTTCCACCGGATAGAGCTTGAGGCTGCGCAGCGCGGTGTAGAACGCCAGCAGGAATCCGCGACCGCCGGCGCGGAGATGGCCTTCCTGCGGGGCGCCTTCGGCCGGCATGGTCACTCGGCTCCGCCCCGGAGCGCGCTGCGGACCGCATTGCGGACGACGACGTCCTTCTCCTGCGTCGAGCGCTCGAGCACCGCGCGCGCCTCAGGCGTACCGATGCGTCCCAGCCCGAGCGCGGCACAGGCCCTGGTCTCGGCCGACTCCTTCATCCGCAGGAGGCCCTTCCCCTCAAGCATCGCCGCCAGCGGCTTGATTGCCTGCTCGCCCGCGATGGCGCCGAACGCTTCGAAGAAAGCCCGGCGCTCGCCCAGGTCGATACCTGAGCGGCCCTTGCCGTTGACCACCGCCTCGACCCGCCGAAGCGCATTTCGATACCCGCGCGCACCCACCGCGCGGGCGGCGGCGATGCGCACTTCGCGGTCGGCATCGTCCAGCGCCCGGTCGAGATGACCCAGTGCACCGGCCGACCCCACCGCGGCCAGTGCCTGCGCGGCCAGGAACCGGATTTCGGCCGAGCGGTGGGTCAGCAGGTCGCCCAGGCCGGGGACCGCGCCCTGCAGTCTGAGCCGGCCGCAGACTTCCACCAGCGCCGGGAGCGCCGCATGATCCGGCTGGTGCAACAGCCGCAGCACTTCGGCCGAGTTCTCGGACGCGAGCCGATCGACCGTGGCCTCGAGCATCTCCTGCACCGATTCCGAGTTGAGGTCCGGAATGGCGGAGAGGATCGCCTCAAGCGCGGCCGGCTTGAGTTCCGCCAGCACGTCGCGCACGTCGGAGTCGCCGGCGCGGATGGTGGTTTCGTCGAGGGACTGGACCAGCTGGCGAACGATCGCGGGCTCGCTCAGCCGGGCCTCGAATGCATCGAGGCGGGCGCGGTCCCCGGCCGCTTCGGGGGGGAGCCGGGCGCCCAGCGCGCGCAGTTCGCGCAGGATGTTGGCCACCACCCCGAAGTCCCCGCGATGCAGCAGGTTGGGAAAGAGCGCTTCGAGAATCGCGAGGATCTCATCGTGCACTGCCGGCGCCGGTTCCAGTTCGTACAGATCGAACAGGACGCTCAAGGCACTGGACCGGACATCACGCCCGTATTCGCGTTCGACCTCCTGGACGATGTAGTTGATCTCGCTTTCGTCGAGGAAGTAGAGCGTGCCGTCGAAATCGTCGAGGTCCACGACGCCGGACGGCCGCGGCGCCTCCTGCTCCACCTGCTCCCGGCGCGCATCGGGCGTCACGCTCGGGTCCGCCTTGCCCTGCGATTCCATCGCATCAGCGTCGGTGAACGGCTCCGCGAAGACGTAGGAAATCCACTGAAACTCGCGCTCCCAGAGGAGGGTCAGCAGGTCATCGGGCGCATCTGCAGGGAGATAGCGCGCCTTGTTGATCAGGTCGAGCAACTGGATGATCTCGTCGCCCTCCACCCCGCGCTTGAACGTCAGCACGCGCAACCCGTCCTTGTACAAGGTCCAGGCGAGGCTGTCGGCCTTGCTGAGCTGCTGGTAGACGACCTGCTCTTCCCAGTGGAAGTCGGTCTCCGCCACCACCAGCACCAGTTCGTCGGTCGCGGCCCAGATCGGGGCGAAGGCCGCGCGCGCGGTCTGCTCTGCACGCTGGTAAATGGGATTGTTGGGGAGGTACATCTGGAACGCCCGCAGCGCCTTGACCAGACTCTGGATCAGCTCCGCCACCTGCGACGGAGGGAGCACCGTGGCGGCCTCGGTCGTCACGCCGTGGCTCCGGCGCGTTCGGCCACCAGCGCGACGTCCTTGTCACCCCGGCCGCTGAGACACACCAGTACGCGTGCGCCTTCCGGCCAGGGCGTCGCCGGGCGTCGCACCCACGCCAGCGCGTGGGCCGTCTCCAGCGCGGGAATGATCCCCTCGAGCCGCGAAAGCTCGCCGAACGCATCGAGCGCCGCGCGGTCGCCGACCGAGTAATAGTGGGCGCGCCCGCTGTCTGCGAGCCAGCTGTGTTCCGGACCCACACCGGGATAGTCCAGGCCGGCGGAAATCGAATGGGCTTCGCGCACCTGGCCGTCGTCGTCCTGCAGCAGATAGCTCAGGCTTCCATGCAGGACCCCGGGAGAGCCCGCGCCCAGTGACGCGCTGTGCATTCCCGACTCGAGCCCCTCGCCCGCCGCTTCCACGCCGATCAGGTCCACCGCGGTGTCATCGACGAAGGCATCGAATATCCCCATCGCGTTGGAACCGCCGCCGATGCAGGCCACGACGGCGGCTGGCAATTGCCCCGTAGCCTGGAGCATCTGCGCCCGGGCTTCACGTCCGATCACCGCCTGAAAGTCCCGCACCATGCGAGGATACGGATCGGGTCCGACCACCGAGCCAATCACGTAGTGCGTGCTCTCCACGGCGCCGACCCAGTCACGAATGGCCTCATTGGTTGCGTCCTTCAGCGTGCGAGAGCCCGACTCGACCGACACGACCCGCGCGCCCAGCAACTCCATCCGGAAGACGTTCAGCGCCTGTCGCGCGACATCGGCCGCTCCCATGTACACCACGCACTCGAGCCCAAACCGGGCGCAGATGGTGGCCGTTGCCACTCCGTGCTGCCCGGCGCCGGTCTCGGCGATGATCCGCCGCTTGCCCATGCGGCGCGCCAGCAGCACCTGTCCCACCGTGTTGTTGATCTTGTGGGCTCCGGTGTGGTTCAGGTCTTCGCGCTTGAGCCAGACCTCGGCTCCGGCCGCTGCACCGAAGCGCCGCGCCTCGGTGAGCGGCGACGGCCTTCCCACGAAATTCGTCAGGAGACCGTCGAGCTCGGCGTGAAATGACACGTCGGTGCGCGCCGCTGCGTAGACCTCCGCCAGCTGCTCCAGCGCCGGGATGAGCGTCTCGGGCACATAACGGCCGCCGTACGGCCCAAACCGGCCGTCGGGCGCGCGCTCAGGCGCCAGCCTGCTCGCCACAGACCACCTCCAGGAACGCCTTCATTCGTTCAGGACTCTTGATGCCGGAAGTATGCTCGACACCGGAACTTACATCAACGATGCCGGGCTGGACGACCCGCAGCGCTTCCGGCAGGCTCTCGGGCGTCAGTCCACCTGCAAGCGCGAAGCGCGAGCCACGAACCCGTTGTCGGGCAGCGGATGCCAGCGCGAGATCCAGCGGCGTACCGCTGCCTCCGGCCCGGCCGGCCACGCGCGGCTCGACCAGCACCACATCGGCGCCTCGTGCTGCATCGTCGAGGAGAACCAGGTCCTCCGGCCCTGCCATTCGCACTACGCGCCAGACCAGCAAACCAGAACTGGCGAGCTGACTGGCAAGTGGGGCGCTTCCGCCATCGTGGAGCTGAGCGCCGCTGAGACCTGCCGCAGCGCAGCATTCGAGAATCGCACTCGCCTCGAGACCGGCGAACACGCCCAGCACCGGAACCCCGTCCACCGCATCCACGATCGCCCGGGCGCGCGGCACATCGACCTGGCGCGGTCCACCGGCGAAGACGACGCCGAGCCACGACGCACCCCATGCCGCCGCCAGCCGCGCATCGTCCGGCCGGGTGAGGCCGCAGATCTTGGCTTCAACGACCACGGCGCGGCACCCGGGCCATTGCGCCTGCCAGCTGCGCGGGGTCGGTGGATGCCGACAGCGCCGTACCCACCAGCACCGCGTCGGCACCAAGCTGGGCCGCCATTACCACATCATCCCGGTCACGGATTCCACTTTCGGCGACGGCAGTGCGGTCCGCCGGCACGGCCGACAGCAGCTGGCCGGCGCGTTCCCGGTGCAAGTCGAACGTGTCCAGATCCCTGCAGTTCACACCGATGATACGGGCACCGCTGTCGAGCGCCCGATCCAGCTCGGCCGCGTCGTGAACCTCCACCAGCACGTCGAGTTCGGTGTCACCGGCAAACCGGACCAACCGCTCCAGGGCGGGGCCCGGCAATGCCCGGGCGATCAGCAGCACAGCGGCGGCCCCCGCCGCCCTCGCTTCCAGGAGCTGCTCTTCGGCCAGAAGAAAATCCTTCCGGAGCACCGGGACGGACACACTGCTCGCGACAAGCTCCAGATCGTCGAGCGAACCACCGAACGACGGCTCGTCGGTCAGCACCGAGATCGCCGCCGCACCGGCTTCGGCATACAGGCGGGCGCGCAGATCCAGGGCCATCGACGGATTGATGGCGCCGGCTGATGGCGACCTGCGCTTGAGTTCGGCGATGACACCCACCGCTGGCCCCGCCAGCGCGCCCGCGAATTCCGGGGCCGGTGGCGCTGCCGCCGCGGCGCGTTCCAGCTCGCGCCGTAGCGGCCGCAAGGCGGCGGCCGATGCGCGGGCGTGAGCCAGGAGGCCTTCGAGGTGCCGACGCGCCATCTTGCCCTTCGGTCTGGGTTCGGGTACTTTAGTTCGGACTCTCTTCGGTCACTTCACTGCTGCTGGAGTACCTGGCCATGCCGCTTACCCGGCGTCAAAGCGAGATTCTCAGCTACCTGCAGACGCACATCCAGGAACAGGGATATGCGCCCAGCTTCGACGAGATTGCCGAACGTTTCGGCTTCCAGTCGCTGGCAACGGTGCACGAGCATCTCACCAACCTCGAGCGCAAGGGCTACATCCGCCGCTCCTTCAACGCCAGTCGCGCCATCGAAGTTCTGCCGCCTCGGGGGACGGCGTCCGCCACCGAGATTCCGCTGCTGGGCAAGGTCGCGGCCGGCATGCCCATCGAGTCGCTGATGCACGACGAAACCCTGGCCGTTCCCGACTCCATGCTGCCGCGGCGAGGCCCCAACTACGCGCTGCGGGTGCAGGGCGACTCCATGATCGAAGAGCACATTCTCGACGGCGACCTGGTCGTGGTCCACGGCCAGCAGAGTGCCCAGAACGGCGAGATGGTCATCGCGCTGGTCAACGGCACCGAGGCCACGGTCAAGACCTTCTATCGCGAGCAGGGTGGCTGGATTCGGCTCCAGCCTGCCAACGCTTCCATGCAGCCGCTCAGGTTCCAGGAGAGCGACGTCCTGATTCAGGGCGTCGTGGTCGGCGTCATTCGCAAGTACACCTGACCCAACACCGCCTTGTCATGGCCGCGGCGCGGCTCGCCTCAGTGCCCTGAGGACCCGGGCCGCGTCGCCCTTGTCGAGCGCCGCTCCAGCCCGCCGGGCCGCAGCCCTGATGTCGGTCGCGTCGTGCGAGACAGCAATCGCCGCTGCCGCATTCAGCAGCACCGCGTTGCGCTCCTCCTCGGTCCCTCCGCCGTCGAGCAGGGCCTCGATCCGAGCTGCATTCTCCGCTGGCGTGCCCCCTGCCAAGCCGTCGAGCTGACTCGTCGCCCAGCCGTGCGCCGCCGGGTCCAGCCTCCATTCCCGCACCGCGCCATTCTGCACTTCCCAGACCGTGGTCATCCCCATTGGGCTCACTTCATCCATGCCGGCATCGGCGTGCACCACCATCGCGTGCAGCGTGCCCAGCTGCAGAAGTGCCTCGGCCACCAGCGCGCCTCGATCCGGGTCGGCGACGCCTACGACCTGTCGACGGGCGCCAGCGGGATTTGCCAGTGGGCCCAGCAGGTTCATGATGGTCGGCACGGCGAGTTCGCGCCGGGCCGCCGCAACGTGGCGCATGGCCGGATGAAAATTGGGCGCGAACAGAAAGACGAGTCCGGTTTCAGTGAGCACTTCGGCGCAACGCAACGGATCGAGGTCGATCCCGACACCGAGCGCTTCCAGCACGTCGGCCGACCCCGAGCGCGACGTAAAGCTCCGGTTGCCATGCTTCGCCACCGGCACTCCCGCACCCGCGACCACGAACGCGGCCGCGGTCGAGAGATTGAGCGTGGTGACGGTGCCGCCTCCTGTGCCGCAGGTGTCGACCAGGCGGTCGGGCTCACCCGCCTCAACCGGGACCATTGCCGCACGCAGGGCATCGGCGGCACCCGCCAGTTCGTCGGCCCGCTCACCCCGGGCGCGGAGCCCGAACAGCAGTGCCGCCGACTGGACCGGGGTGGCCTGACCCTGCAGCAGCATGCCGAACGCCGCAGCCGCCTCCTCACGCGAGAGGGGAAGGCCTCGAGCCACCAGCCGGAGTGCGTGCAGTAGCGCCGAATCGGTCACGGGCGAGAGGTCCAGACGGCGCGATTGCGGACGCGCGAGTGGCAATGTGATGAGCGGCGGAAAGGCTATACGGGAAAACGACCTTTTGTCAATTCTGACAACGGGTTGCGCGCCTTGAACGGGGGCTCCGGCACGGCTAGATTTGGTACAATGATGCGCACCTTCCTGGCCGAGTTGGTGTTTGATGGTCGGGAGTTTGCCGGCTGGCAGCGGCAGCCCAGCGAGCGCACGGTGCAGCAGGAGCTGGAACAGGTACTGGAGCGGCTCACCGGCACCCGCGTCGTTGCCACTGCGGCGGGGCGTACCGATGCAGGGGTGCATGCGGAAGGACTGGCGGTCAGCTTCACCTTTCCGGCTGAGTGGCACGAAGCAAAGCTTCTGTCAGCGCTCAACGCGCTGTTGCCAGATGATTGCTGGATCCGATCCTTGCGGCCGGTACCGCACGGTTTCCATGCCCGCAAGAGCGCGCTCAACCGGCGCTACCGGTACGTAGTCGGAACGGACGAAGCCGCGCGTTCGCCATTTCGCCAGCGGTACGAGTGGGCGCTGTGCCGGCCACTCGACGGCGAACTGCTGACGCGCGCGGCCGATCAGATCACCGGCACCCACGACTTCGAGTCGTTCTCGGTGCGGGGCCAGCAGAAGCCGCATCATCGGTGCACCGTGCACCTGGCGCGCTGGGTCGAGCGCCCTGCCGGTGCCGGGTTCGACTTCCATGTGGCGGCCGACCGCTTCCTGCACCACATGGTGCGCATGCTGGTCGGCACGATGGTGGA
>JAICQR010000179.1 GCA_025937755.1 Gemmatimonadales bacterium
AAGGCGCCGAGCAGGTACCGGCGAAGGCTCGCGAGCGCGATGCGCACCCGGAAGCGGGGAATTCCGGCGAGTCGGGGCACATGGCCCAGGTGGCGTTCGGCGAGGACGCCCTGGGACCGCCCATGGGCGAATGCCCACCTGCGAAAATAGTCGCGGGTCAGCCGCTCAGCCGGTATGTGGTGGAGGATGACCAGGCCGGGGCGATACTGGCCACGCGCGCCGGCGTCCAGCAGCTGCAGGTACATGTCCACGTCCTGGGCCCGGCGAAGCCCGGTGTGATAGCCCCTGGTGCGGTTGATGGCGGCTCGCCGTATTACGGCATTGCCGCCTGGCAGCACCGCGGGAAAGTCCCGCGAATACGTCGCCGGCCGGTCGCCACCGTTCAATACCCCCAGGATTGCGGGATAGGAATCGGGCAGCCAGCCGGGCTGTTCACCCTCCCAACGGCCCTCGGTTGGCCCGCCAATGAAGTCGAGGGCAGGGTCCTCGGTGAACGCGCGCTGGACTTCCTCCAGCCAGTCCGGTGGCAGCTCCTCATCATCGTCGAGCATCCCCACCAGCTCGGCGCTGGAAGCCGCGAGGCCGGCGTTGAGTGCGTACGACTTTCCCTGGGTGCCTTCGAACAGATAGCGAACCGGGAAGGGGACGGACGCGGCGAACCGATCGACGGTGGCCCTGGTCTGGTCAGTGGAGTTGTTGTCCACCACCAGTACGTGAAGATCGATCCCGGCCGGGCAGCGTGCCGCTGCAATGCTGGCGAGCGTGCGGCCCAAGAGCCGGTCGCGATTGTACGTCGCGATCAGGATTTCCAACTGGAGCATGGGCCTCATCGTTGGCTACTGAGGAGTGCAAGTTCCGTGCGCCCAAAGCTGCCGGATGTCTCAGGCGCGCAGCAGTCTAGCTCGGAAGGAAGCGAAATCGTGGAGAAGTCGCAACAGGATGTGGCAATCGCGCCTCGAAGCGAGTTGCTCCTTGGATCAGGTGCGACTTTCGTCGTGGCTCTGCTGCCGCCCGGCCCAGCGCCTGAGCACCGGCGCCCGGTCATAAATCCAGGCGACTACGCGCCACGCCCGCCGCTGGAACCTGAGCCGGCGGCGCCAGCGCGCCGCGATCGGCCCGGAATCGGGCACGAAACGATCCAGTGCCAGCACATCCTTGAGCACGGTGTCGTCCCGCTCGCGCCATGCCATCTGAAGGTCGGCTTCCCATCGGCGCTGGAGCAGCGCGGTCAGGGCTTCGCGGTCTGCAGGCGTGCGCTGGAGCAACCGCGCCAGGTGTTCCGCGCGCGCCTCCCATGCACCCCGGTACATCCGAGCCGGGCGGGCAGTGACCTGACCCGGATGGGTGCGATACTCCACCGTAATGGCGCCGGTGGCAGCAAACTTCGACGTCAGCGATAGTCTGAGCCACAGTTCGAAATCCTCGCCATAGCGCCGGGATTCGTCGTACCCGCCAGCGGCGAGCAGCGCGCTCCGGCGGACCACGGCAGTGCTCTGCAGCACGTGATTCACATCGAGCAATCTGACGCTCAGGTCCAGAGGACGGCCGGACTCGACCTCCGCCCGCACCTCACGGCTGACCTGTCCGAACTGACGGTAGCCGCTGAACGCGACGTCGGCATCGGGATGCCGCTCCAGAGTGGCGGCCGAGCGCTCGAGGTGATCCGGCAGCCAGCGATCATCAGCGTCGAGGAACGCGACCAGGTCGCCTGACGCCGCCTGAATACCCCGATTGCGAGTGGCCGACGGGCCTCGGTTGACGCCATCCGACACGATCCGGGTGGCGCCAGCCTGGCGCGCCGTCTCCACCGAGCCGTCAGTGGATCCGTCGTCCACGACGATGATCTCCAGTGGCGCGAGGCTCTGAGCCTGTGCCGACCGGATCGCCTCGGCCAGCCACGGCCGGGCGTTGTAGCTGGGAACCACCACGGACACGGAAGCCATGAGCGGCCTGCAAGTTGCTTCGACCGGTGGCCTCGTTCAAGTCCGTTCGACGATTACCTTTCGACCCGATGACAGAGCCGCTGACCGGATGATGGCACTGGGACTGGCCGCAACTGCGGTGCTGCTGTTCGTCTGGGGCGGCTATCCGCTGCTCATGCGCCTGGCCGCGGCAGGACGCCGCAAGCTTACCGCACCGCTGGCGGGCGAGTGGCCGGGAGTGTGCGCGATCGTCGCCACCAGGGACGGCGCCGATGCGGTTGCGGCGCGAGTGGCGAACCTGCGCGAGGTGGGTCCACGAGACGGCACGTTCCAGGTGGTGGTCGCGGTGGACGGCGACTCGGCGCGGGCGGTCGAACAGGTAGCACGGGCAGTGGGAGACTCCGCGCATGTGGTCGCCGCCGATGCTGCCGGCGGCAAGGCGGCAGCGCTCAATGCCGGGGTCCGCGCCGCCAGCGGGTCGGTGCTGGTGTTCACCGACACCCACCAGCGGTTCGACAGGGATACCATCCCCCATCTGCTGGGGGCGCTGGCCGATGGTTCCTGCGGGGCGGTTTCGGGGCAGCTGGAGCTGCCCGAAGGGGCGAGGCAGTCACTGGTTGAGCGCTATTGGCGCATGGAGCGACGGCTCCGGGCCGATGAGGCGGCAGTGCACTCGGCGATCGGGGTCAGTGGTTCGGTCTGGGCGATGCGTTCGGATCTCTGGCGCCCGCTGCCGGAGGGGCTCATCCTGGACGATCTGTACACGCCGATGCGGCTGGCATTGGCGGGTCAGCGGGTGGGGTATTGCGCGGGGGCGAAGGCCTTTGACCAGCGCCGAACCAGCGCCACTGGCGAGTACGCGCGCAAGGTTCGCACGCTTACCGGCAACTTCCAGTTGCTGGCGTGGATGCCCCAGCTGCTGCTGCCGGTTCGCAATCCGGTGTGGCTTCAGTTCGTCTGTCACAAGCTGCTGCGGCTGCTGACGCCGTGGCTGGTGCTGCTGGCGGCGATCGGATTCGGTAGCTGGCTGCTGCGGTCGGCGGGTTCGGTTCTGCTGCTCTGGGGCGTAGTTGCAACGGTCGCCGTGGTGCTGCTCGCGGCGGCGCTGGGCCAATGGCCCCGCCTCCGCGCGGGCGCGCGGTGGTTTGTTCTCATGCAGGCGGCCATCGTGATGGCCACCGTCAACGGGCTGACCGGACGCTGGGACGTCTGGAATCGCCGCTCTTAAGCCAGGAATTCATGCGACAAGTGCTTCGGAAGGGTTTCAAGGACATCGTGGTGGATGAGGTGCCGGATCCGGTGCCCTCACCGCATCATGTGCTGGTGCAGCCCCGGTTCTCGCTGATCAGCGCCGGTACCGAGACCGCCAGCATCAAGAAGGATGGTGTCCTGCGCGAGGTGGCGCACAATCCGTCGCACCTGGGCAAGGTGCTCGACGTGATGAAGGCCAACGGGCCCTTCCGCACCATGCGCGAGGTGATGGCCAAGTTCTCCGACTATGCGGTGCTGGGGTACTCC
>JAICQR010000099.1 GCA_025937755.1 Gemmatimonadales bacterium
ATGGTGTGGGTGGACCGCGCACGCGAAGGCGGCGCGGCATTCAAGATCTTTCTTCCCGCCTTTGGCGCAGTGAGTGAACGATGCGCATCCTGATCGTTGACGACGAAGCCCCCCTCCGGCAATCGCTCGGCATGCTGCTGGGCGAAGCCGGCCATACCGTCGAGTCGGAGGGAAATCCGTCACGCGCGCTGGCGCGGGCCGAGGCCGAGGCGTTTGACCTGATCCTGTGTGACGTCCGCATGCCGGACATGGATGGGCTCACGTTCCTGCGCCGCTATCGCGGTGCGGGGGGCAGCGCACTCATGGTCATGATGAGTGCGTACGGCAACGAGGATGCGGCCATCGACGCGATGCGCGAGGGAGCCTATGACTACCTGGCGAAGCCGTTCCGGCCGGACGAAGTAGTCCTGACCGTGCGGAAGGCTGCCGAACGCGAGCGCCTGACTCGCGAAGTGGCAACGCTCCGCGCGGCGGTGGGAGCCGAGGCACTGAAGGACGACGTCGTCGCCGAGAGCAAGCAGATGAGAAACCTGCTGGAGCTCGCGGCGCGGGTTGCGGCCCATGACACCACCGTGCTGCTCACCGGCGAAAGCGGCACCGGCAAGGAAGTACTGGCGCGCGCGATCCACCGGCTGAGCCCCAGGGCCGACGGCCCCTTCACGGCGGTGAACTGCGCGGCCATCCCGGAGCAGTTGCTGGAGAGCGAACTGTTCGGTCACGTGCGGGGGGCCTTCACCGGTGCCACTGAGGACCGGATCGGGCTGTTCGAGGCGGCCAGCGGCGGGACCCTGCTGCTGGACGAGATCGGCGACATGCCGCCGGGTCTCCAGAGCAAGCTGCTGCGGGTGCTGGAGGATGGGCACGTGCGGCGCCTGGGCGCGCGCGAGACCCGTCCGGTGGACACGAGGGTCGTCGCCGCAACTGCGCAGCCGCTGGAAGACATGGTGGAGCGAGGTGAGTTCCGCGAGGACCTCTACTACCGGCTCAACGTGGTGCGGTTGCACATCCCGCCGCTCCGGGAGCGACCGGAGGACGTGGCGGCGCTGATCACCCACTTTGCCCGGCGCACGGCGCAGAAGCTCTCACGGCCGGTGAGCCTCACACCGAGGGCACTGGTGGCGCTGACCGAGCGGCAGTGGCCGGGCAACGTGCGCGAGCTGCGCAACGCGCTGGAGCGGGCCGCGGTGCTGAGCGCCGACGGCAGGCTGGACGCGGTGGACTTCAGCGTGACCGACCAGCCGCTCAATGGAAACGGCAAGAGCGTGAACGGGGACAGCAACGGCAATAACGGCGGGAGCTACAACAGCGGGAACAGCAACGGCGTAAATGGAGCCAGCAATGGCGTGAGCGGGAACGGCACCTACCAGCTCAAGCCCCAGGTGGAGCAGCTGGAGCGGGCCACGATCCGGCGGGCGCTGGACTCGACCGGCGGCAACCGGCGGGACGCGGCCCGGCTCTTGGGCGTGAGCCTGCGGACGTTGTTCTACAAGTTGCGGAGGTACGAGCTGGAGTGAGAAGTGAGAAGTGAGAGCCTGCCGCAATTTATTGCACTGAGCGCCGGTATCTGCAGTCCCCTTTTCTGCAGCTCGTTCGCTAAGTCGTTATCCCGCAACGCCGATTTCGATGGTATGGCCCGTGCTGTTCTGGCGGGCCGAGCTTCAACCTGAGTGGGGACGGACCCATGCGCAGAAATGGTTTCACCCTCATCGAAATGATGATGGTCGTGGTCGTGTCGGGGCTGATGTTGCTGGTGGCCTTCCCCAGGGTGCGGTCGGGGATGATCAAGTCCAGCATCCGGTCGGCCAGGGGCGACATCGTGTCCATGCACTCGCAGGCGCGGACGGCGGCGGTGCAGTACGGCAAGCCGACGTTCGTGGACTTCACCGGAGACCGCGCCGTGGTGCTGATGGAAGTGGCCCCCGGCGCCGCATCATGGGCTGATACCCTGGGCGGGGTGCAGGACATGGCCGACAAGTACGGCGTGGATCTGGGCGCCACCGCCGACTGGAAATTCGATCCGCGGGGCTTCGGCCTGCAGGGTGGCACGGTCTACATCCGCCGGGGCGGATACGCCGACACCATCACCGTCAGCGGCTTCGGGAGGGTGGTCCAGTGAGCAACGAAAAGGGTTTCACGCTGGTCGAGCTGTTGGTGGCCGTGGTGATCCTGGCCGTGGGGATCCTGGCGCTGGTCGGGTCGACCGCCTCGGTGACCAAGATGATCGGCTCGGGCAAGCACACCACCAAGGCTTCGCTGGTCGCAGAGCGACGGCTGGAAGCGCTGCGGCACGAGGCGCTGGGCTCAACGCCGCTCTGCAGCACGCTGGCGGGCGGCAGCGCGACTGGTGCGGGCTACAGCGAAGTGTGGACGGTCTCGGGTGCCGGCGCTTCGCGGACCCTGACTGCGCGAGTCATCTACCAGGACCAGCCGGGCATCGACACGCTGGCACTCACCACCATGATCAGGTGCTCATGATGCGCATTTCACTGCGAAGCCGGAGCGGCTTCAGCCTGATCGAGGTGCTGATCGTCATCGTGATCCTGGGGATCATCGGTGGCGCGCTGATGCGCTCGATGCTCACGATGCAGCGAGGCACCGAGCGGCAGACCCAGCAGGCTGACATGCAGAGCGACCTCCGCGCCAGCGCCGGGCTCCTGCCCGCCGAACTGCGCGAGCTCGCCGCGGGCATCGACATCCTGGCCGCGACTCCCGACAGCGTGGCGTACCGGGCGATGCGAAACACCGCGTTCATCTGTGGCGTACCGGCGGCCAACCTGGTTTCGGTACTCGACGCCACCAGCTATGGCTATCGCGAGATCAATGAAGACCGTGACTTCGTCTTCATCTATGTCGAGGGCGATCAGGCCGACGTGGCGGACGATCAGTGGGATACCTACGACGTCACCGACGTTGCGCCAACGACCTGCGGGGGCGAGGCTGCCACGCTGCTGACCCTGGGAATCAACCTTGTGGCGGCGCCCGAGATTGGCGCGCCCATTCGCACCTTCGAGACCATGACGCTCAAGCTCTACACCGCGGATGGCCGGGGCTGGCTGGGTGCGCGCTCGATGAGTGCAGGCGAAGCGATCCAGCCGGTGCTGGGTCCGCTGGATGCGGGCGCGGGCGTGCAGTTCGTCTATCGCGACGCTGCCGGCACCGACCTGGGCGCCGCACCGGTGCTGGCTGATATCCGTGGTATTGACGTGGTGGTGGTGGGCGAGACCGACAACGCGGTTTCGACCGGATATGACAGCCGGTCCATCCGGCAGGATTCCGTGTCGGTACGGGTCCGCCTCCGCAACGGCTACTGAACCCGAGGGACGAGGAGCATATGCGTACTCCCGAAGTGCGTAACGAGCGAGGCGTGGCCCTGGCCATGGCGGTCTTTGCGCTGGTGGTGATCGGCGCGCTGGTGGCGGGCACGTTCATGGCCGGCCGGCTGGAGCAGCGGGGCGGCCAGAACTCGATCTACCAGGCGCAGGCATTCGAAGCGGCCGAAGCCGGGCTCGCCACGACCGTGGCCAACTGGGATCCGGACTGGAACGAGCTGGCGATCGGCGACAGCCTGCAGCTGGGGACAGTGTCCATCGGGGGCACCCTGGCGCCGGGGGTATCGTACCAGCCCACCCTCGTGCGCACCGGCGAACAGAACTTCCTGGTGCGCTCGACCGGCATGCGGTCGTACGGCGCAGGAGTGCTGGCGCAGCGGACTGTGGGCCAGCTGACCAAGCTGATATTTGCCGCGGTGCCGATCCGCGCCGCGCTGACCGCCCGGGGCGACCTTGAAGTGCGCGGTACCGCCGACCTCTACGGCATCAACGGCGACCCCCCGGACTGGGGTTCGGAAACCGAACTGCGGGAGGCGTGCCCCTACGACGCCACCGTGGTGCCGTCGGCCGAGGTCAGTGGCGAGATCCGGGTGAGCGGCACGCCAACGATGAATCCTCCGCCGGTCGACAGCTCGGAAGCGGTGGGAGACACGGCCATGTACCTGGGTCCCTACAACGACCTGGTCGAGATGGCCACGCTGGTGCTGGGCAACGGCACGATGAGTCCGATGCCAATGCTCACCCTCGACTCACTGCCGGTGTGCGATGAAAGCATCCAGACCAACTGGGGCGAGCCGGAGAACCTGATCACGGCTTGCAAGGACTACTTCCCGATCATTTACCGGGCAGGGAACCTGCGGCTCCAGAATGGCCGGGGCCAGGGCATCCTGCTGGTGGACGGTGACCTGGAGCTGGCGGGCAACTTCACCTTCGCCGGCATCATCATGACCCGGGGTGCCTTCCGGGCCAGCCACGGCACCAACGACGTATATGGTACGGTGCTGGCCGCCAACGCGCTGCTGGATGACATCAACCTGGCCGGTACGCCGCAGGTGCAGTTCTCGACCTGCGCCATCAACCGGGCGCTGCAGCGGTCGGGCAAGGCGAGGCCGCTGCTGGAGCGGGCGTGGGCGCAGCTCTACTGAAGTGTGGGAGTATTGGAGTGTTGGGCAGTATGCCGCAAGCTGAAAGAAAGCAAGCAAAAGGGGGGTCCGGGCCGGTGTCCGGGCCCTTCTTTTTGCACGCAGCGGGCATGCGTAAGTCGTTATGGGGACGCCGTTTGAGGTGGTGGGTGCGGGCATTGGCACATCGGTTGCTCCCCAGCGCGTGCAATCCTTTTCGCATTCATGCGCTCCGGCGGCGGGGATTCGGGTTGGCACTTCGCCGGTTGCGTTGCGCAGGTTAGCGGCTTCGGGACTTCACCTCATCCAGCAGGCACGTATGGCACTGTTCGGCCGCAACAAGACGACGGTCGCCCTCGACATCGGCAGCGGGCTCATCAAGCTCGTGCAGATCTCGCATGGCTCTGGCGAGCCGGTGCTGACCAAGGTGGCCACGACCCAGGTGGTGGACGACGCCATCGTGGAGGGCGAGGTCATGGACAAGGGGATCGTCGCAGACGCGATCCGCGGGCTGCTGGCTTCGTCGGGGATCAAGACGAAGAAGGTGGTGACTGCGGTGGGCGGCCGGGACGTGATCATCAAGAAGATCACCATGGACCGGATGAAGGAGGGCGAGGCGCGCGAGGTGATCCGCTGGGAGGCGGAGCAGCACGTGCCGTTCGACATGGACAACGTCGAGCTCGACTTCCAGATCCTGGATCCGGACGCGGATGGCCTCCAGATGACGGTGCTGCTGGTGGCGGCCAAGCGCGAGCTGGTCGAGACCAAGATGGCGCTGCTGGCGGATGTGGGGCTGGAGCCGTCCATCATCGACATCGATGCCTTTGCGCTGCACAACGCCTTCCGCATCAACCACCCGGACACCGCGCGCGGCGTGGTGGGGCTGGTCAATGTGGGCCACGAGACCACCAACGTGAACATCCTGGACGACGGTGTGCCGGTGCTCACGCGGGACATCATGATCGGCACGCGCCGGCTGCGGGAAGACCTGCAGCGCGAGCGCGGGCTGTCGGCTGAAGAGGCGGAGCGGATGCTGCAGGCGCCCGAGCTGGACCCGGCGCTCAAGCCCTATCTCGAGAGCCGGGGCGAGGAAATCGCCGTCGGGATCGAGCGGGCCGCTGCGTTCCTGCAGTCGGGCAGCCGGTCGGGTGGCGGCGTATCGCGGCTGTTCGTCACTGGCGGCGGGTCGCGCATTCCGGGGCTGACCCGGGTGCTGGCCGACCGGCTGCGGTTGCCGGTGACCCAGGCCAACCCGATCGAGCGGCTGCAGGTCGCCGAGGGCGTATTTGACACGATGGAAGTGGATGAAGTGGCCCCGCTGCTCATGCTGCCGATCGGCCTTGCCTTGCGGCAGGCCGCCTGACCCGCGCTGAGGATTCGAGCTACCCATGATCAACGTCAATCTCCGCCCCGGGCTCAAGCGCAAGCGGGCCGGCTCGTCCCTGAACTTCAAGGGGCTGGCCGATCGCTTCCAGGGCTTCGGTGGCTCGGTCAAGGACCCGATGCTGATGGCTGCCGGCGCCGCCTGGGTGGTGGCGATCGGTTTCCTCGCCGTCATGTGGGTCTCCACCCAGCGGGAACTGAGCGCGCTGGAGCCGCAACTGGAGCAGACCCGCTCCGAGCACAGCCGGTTCCAGACCTTCCTGGCGCAGAAGCACAAGCAGGAAGTGATTCGCGACTCGCTGCTGGCCCAGATCGGTGTGATCCGGTCGGTGGACGGCGACCGCTACGTCTGGCCCCATGTGATGGACGAAGTGACCAAGGCGCTTCCGGCGTACACCTGGCTGACCGGCGTCTTCGCCGAGCAGGCGGTGCCGGTGGCGGTGGCGACGCCCACGGCGGCCAAGGCGGGTGCCGCGGCCAAGGCCGACAGCGTGACCCCGGCCCCGGTGGAGCAGGTGCTCAAGTTCCGGATCGAGGGCCGCACGGTGGATATCCAGGCCTACACCCGGTTCCTGCGGCAGCTCGAGGCCTCGCCCTGGCTGCACGACGTCACGGCAGTGTCGGTCAATACGGTGGTGGAGCAGGAGCGTCCGGTGACTGCGTTCGTGATCCGGTCCAGCTTCGCCCAGGCCGACTCCGCCTATGTGCGGACGGTGTCCCTCAGCGAATCGGTGAGGTAAGCCATGGCTCTCTCGTCCTCAAAGTCCACCCCGGTCCTGCTGATTCTGATCGCCGGACTGGTGGGCTACATCGGATACACCGGCACCGCGATCTCCAGCCTGGGGATTCCCGGTGTGAGCGCCCAGCGGGCGCACGCCACGGCGATCAAGGACACGCTGGCGACGCTGGAGGCGCAGATCGACAGCGCCAAGCGCGAGCTGGCCACCGGCACCGCGGAAGACGTGCGCAAGAAGCTGGAGGAGCATCGGGCCAGCCTGGCGCTGCTGCGGCGCCTGGTGCCGGAGCGGAACGAAGTGCCGAACCTGCTGGACGACATGTCCACCCGTGCCAAGATGCGCGGCGTGAGCCTGGCGCAGCTGATGCCGCAGCCGGTTGAAGGCGGTCCGGTGCCGTTCGACACATACCGATACGACATCTCGGTGATCGGAAAGTACGACCAGATCGGCGAGTTCCTGGGAGACGTGGCCAGCCTGCAGCGGATCATCGTGCCGCAGAACGTGCAGCTAGCGGTGGCGAACAACGCCGCGGCCAAGGCCTTGGGTGATTCCAGCGGTTCGCTGCTGGAGGCGAAGTTCCAGATCCGCACCTTTGTGAAGTCCAGCGCGCAGGAGGTGGC
>JAICQR010000006.1 GCA_025937755.1 Gemmatimonadales bacterium
CAGATGCGGTTGAAAGACCGCCACCAGCCGACGCCCCGGGTACGCCTGCCGTGCCGCCGCCAAGGTGGCGACGAGTTCGGAGGGATGATGGGCGTAGTCGTCCACGATCGCCACGCCTCCGGCCTGACCCAGCCGCTCGAACCGCCGGCCGACGCCAGTGAACTGTTCCAGCGCATCGAGCGCCCGCTCGACGGACCCACCCAGTGCCACTACCGCTCCAAGTGCGCCGGTGGCATTGCGCATATTATGACGACCCGGCACCCGAAGGCGCAGCGCCACCTCCCGGCCATCCGGCAGCGCAAGGAGGGCACGACTGCCTTCGGCATCGCCATCGAACCCGCTCAGGCGCAGGTCGGCATCGTCAGCAAAGCCGAACCGCCAGACCCGCACGTTGTCCAGCCGGGAGGCCAGTCGCCGGGCGCCGGCGTCGTCCACCCCCACAAGGGTGGTCTCTGCCCTGCCGGCAAACTCTGCAAATGCTGCTTCGAGGTTGGCGACCGACCCGTAGCACTCCAGGTGATCGGCCTCGACGTTGTTGACGATGGCGACCGTCGGCTCGAGCGTGAGAAAGGCCTTGTCGTACTCGTCGGCCTCGACCACAAACAGCGTGTCGCCGTCCAGGCGGGCATTGCCGCCCCAAAGCCCCACCCTGCCACCGGCCAGTCCGGTCGGTGCCAGCCCGGCGCCTGCCAGTGCCTCTGTGGCCATGACCGTTGTCGTGGTCTTGCCGTGGGTCCCGGCGGCGGCCACCACCGTGCGGCCATTGACCAGGGCTGCGAGCGCGTCCTTGCGCGGTATGACCGGGATGCCCAGCCGGCGCGCTGCCGCCAGTTCGGGATGATCCGGCTTGACCGCCGCCGTCACCACCACGGCCCTGGCACCCTCCACATGGGCCGCGTCGTGGCCCGGATCGACCCGGCCGCCGGCGGCCGCAACATCAACTGTTCCGGCGAGGTCGGTGTCACATCCTGTGACAGTGACACCACGCCTCAACGCGAGCAGCGCCAGCGCGCTCATGCCCGCGCCACCGACGCCCATGAAGTGGATCGGTCTCGGGTCGTCGGCTGTGAGAAAGTCCATCGGGCTCGGCTAATGTAAATAATTGCTTGGTCTTGGAAAAGCCTCAGCGCCCCGGCAGCAGCGTCAGCAGGCGCTCCACGATGGTGTCCACGGCATCGGGGCGTCCCCGGCCAAGTGCGGCAGATGCCAACTGCTGCCGCTGGCTGCCGTCAAGCATCAAGGGACCCAGGGTAGCCGCCAACCCGTCAGTTTCCAGCACCGCCTGGGGAAGCATCCGGGCGGCGCCGGCCCGCTCCATCACCCTGGCGTTGCCGGTCTGATGATCGGCCGCCGCGGTAGGCAGCGGCACCAGAATGCTGGGCAGTCCCCAGGCGCAGATCTCGGCTACGGTCATCATCCCCGCGCGCGACAGCACCAGTTCTGCCACTGCATAGCCGTCGGCCATCGGGTCGAGGAAGTCGAGCACCTGCACGTGGGGCGGGCGGTGCCGCCCGGCAAATTCGCGGTGGCTACCCCGCCCCGTTACCCAGAGCACGGTCCACCCCGAGGCGCCCCCGGCATCCAGCCAGGCGGCCACGGCGCGGTTGAGCGCCAGCGAACCCTGGCTCCCGCCGGTGATCAGCAGCACACGCTCGTTGCCCTGAAGTCCGAAGCGGGCCAGCGCTGCCATCCGGCGTTCGGGATCGGGAGGAACGATCGGATTGCCGGTGTCGATGACTTCGGTCAGCCGCCCGGGCCGGAGGCGGCCGGCGGCCTCCGGCACGCCCAGATAGATGTGCCGCACGCGTCCGGCGAGCAGCCGACTGGCGAGTCCGGGATAGGCATTCTGTTCCTGGATGGCGCCGGGCAACCCGCGACGCACTCCGGCCCAGACCACCGGCCCGGAGGCGTATCCGCCGGTACCGAGCACCGCCACAGGCGACTCCCGCTGGAAGAGCCGGTGCAACTCGCGGAGCAGGCGTGCGCCAACCACCGGCCAGCGGGCATTGCGCCACCACTGCCGGCGGTAGATCGGTTCGCTCGGCAGGAGATGAAAGCGGAAGTCTCGCGTGGGAAGCAACCGCGCCTCCACGCCGCGCGCTGCACCCACCATGACCGGCTCGACGTCCGGCGCAGCCCGCCGCAGCGCATCGGCGATGGCGAGCGCAGGCATCAGGTGTCCGCCGGTGCCGCCCCCGGCGATCAACACCCTCCGCGGGCGCATGGCGACAGGCGGACGATGCAAGGCGGATTGGGTGGCCGGCGCTGCCACCGGCGCGCTCATGCCGCTGCCCTGCGCGACCGGGGCTGTTGCCTGGTGGATGCAACTGCGCGAGGACGCCCTCGCATGCGCCCGATGTTGATGAGAATGCCGGCCGAGAGCATGGCGATCACCAGGCTCGAACGGCCCCACGATACGAAGGGAAGCGTGATGCCGGTGGTTGGCATCAGGCTGGTATTGACCGCCATGTGGAGCACCGCCGACACACCCACCAGTGCGGTGATACCGACAGCGAGATACTGGCCAAACGGCTCGGCTGCGGTCCGCGCGATGCGGAACCCAAGCCAGCAGAAGGCGGCGAACAGGGCGACGACGAAGCAGACGCCGATGAACCCCCACTCCTCACCGATATGGCTGAACAGGAAGTCGGAGTAGGCATATGGCAGGAATCCCATCTTCTGGGAGCCTTGTCCCAGGCCCACGCCCATCAGCTGGCCCGAGCCGAAGCCGATCATCGAGTTGGTAATCTGCCAGGCGGCCTCGCTCTGGTCGCCGCCGCCCAGGAAGGTGGTGAGCCGCGCCTGACGATATGGCGCGCTCTGGATGAGCGTGAGGGCCACGAGCAATCCGGTACCGGCGAGCAGCAGGAAATGGCCCAGCTTGGCGCCGGCCACGAACAGCACGATCCCGCCCAGCATGACGATCACCACCGCCATCGACATGTTGGGCTCGAGCAGGACCAGCAGGAACACCAGCCCCAGGACCACGATGAACGGCATCACGCCCTTCTTGAACCCCCGCACCAGCTCACCCTTCTTGCTGGCCAGCATTGCGCACCACACCACGACCGAGAGCCGTGCCAGTTCGGATGGCTGGAAACTCACCGGCCCGAGATCGATCCACCGGCGCGCGCCATTTGTGGTTGGGGCGATCGTTTCAGTTCCCGGCAGGACGGTGATGAGCAGCAGCACCAGTGTACCCAGCAGCAGTGGCCATGCCAGCTTGCGCCAGTAGTAGTAGTCCACCCGTGATGCGATGATGAGAAAGATGCCGCCGATGGCCACGCCCGACACCTGGGTGAGGGCGAATGCATAGTCCACGTAACGCCCACCGTCGGTTTCCATGCTGGACGCGCCGTACACTGCCACGATACCGAATACGGCCAGGACCGCCACGATCATCAGCAGGAGGCGGGTCTCCCAGCGCAGCTCGCCCGGGTGGCGAATCGCTGGCGGCATTACATCCCCTCCACCAGTCGCCGGAAAGTGGCACCCCGCTCTTCGTAATTGTTGAACATGTCGTAGCTGGAGCACGCAGGTGAGAGCAGGACGGCATCACCCGGCTGCGCCTCCCGTCGGGCGGCCGCTACCACGTCCGTGAAGGTGTCGGCGCCAATCAGGCGCACCTGGCCGCCCAGATCCTGCTCGATGATCGAACGCGCCTCGCCATACGCCACCACGGCGCGGCAGCGATCCCGGAGCAGCGGCGCCAGCCGGCTGTAGGGCTCACCCTTGTGCCGTCCCCCCAGCAGCAGGACATAAGGCCGGTCGATGGCCGCGAGCGCCACCTCGGTCGAGGTGATGTTGGTGGACTTGGAGTCGTTGATCCAGAGCACGCCACCTACTTCCCGGATGGGCTCGACCCGGTGCGGGATCGCCTCGAAACTCGCCATGCCCCCGGCGACCGCGTCGAGGTCCACGCCCAGCGCGTCGGCGACCAGGAAAACCGTCAGCGCATTGGCGACGTTGTGGTCGCCCAGCAGCGGCAGGTCGTCGCGCGAGAGGACCGCCCGGTCACCCAGCATCAGCCGGCCACCCAGCCGGTCGAACCACGCATCGGCACGCCGCTGGAGCGAGAACCGGAGCACGCGTCCGGGCACATGACTCGCCAGCTCCAGCAGTGGCGCATCATCGCCGTTCAGCACCGTGACCGAATCCGCCGAAGCGTTGCGCAAGAGCAGCAGCTTGTCGCCGTAATACTCGGCCAGGCTGCGGTACCGGTCGAGGTGGTTGGGCGCGAGGTTGGTGATGACCGCCACCGCCGGGCGCACCTGCGGCATGTCATGCAGCTGGAAACTCGAGAGCTCCAGTGCCAGCCAGGCGGGCGCGCGCTCGGCCAGCGCAACATCACACACCGGAATCCCGATGTTGCCTGCCGCCTGGATGTCGAGTCCGGCGTGCGCCAGCGCGCGGGAGGCCAGTGATGTGGTGGTGGTCTTCCCATTGGTGCCGGTAATCGCGATGTACTGCGTCTGCGGCAGTTCGCTGAGCCCGAGTTCGGCCTCGGCGACGATCTCCACGCCGCTGCCCCGGGCGTGCGCGACCGGCGGAACGTCGGGCGGCACCCCTGGCGCCACTACCACTGCAGTGGAAGTTGCTATTCTGGGAAGGTCGTGCCCGCCGAGCATCACGTCCGCACCTGCCGCACGCGCCGCCGAGGCCCACCGCTGATGGGCATCGGAAGTTCCGGTGTCGGAGACGTAGACGGCGAGGCCGCGAGCGCGCAGCAGCCGCGCGGCGCTGACTCCGCTGCGGCCCAGGCCCACCACCGCGATTTCGCCGCCCCTGGCCCGCCACTCCGCGATCATTCAGCGCACCTTGAGCGTGGCAAACGCGACCAGCGCGCAGAGGATCCCGATGATGTAGAACCGGGTCACGACCGTCGTCTCCGCCCAGCCAAGCTTCTCGAAGTGGTGATGCAGCGGCGCCATCCGGAAGACCCGGTGCGCATCGGCGTATTCCTTGCCTCGGGTGCGCTTGCGCCACCGGTACACCGAGGTCTGCATCATCACTGACATCGCTTCCGCCGCGAAGACCCCGCCGATGATCAGCAGCAGGAACTCGGCCTTGAGCACGATCGCCACGGTGCCGAGGGCACCGCCAATGGCCAGGCTTCCGGTATCGCCCATGAAGACCTCAGCCGGGTGGGCGTTGAACCAGAGAAAACCCAGGCACGCGCCCATGAGCGCCGCGCAGAAGATCGATAGCTCTCCGGCGCCGGGCAGGTGAAACAGGAACAGGTATTCGGTCAGGTCCACCCGCCCCAGCAGATAGGCGAACACGGCGAAGGCCAGCGCTGCAACTGCGGCCAGGCCTGCGGCAAGGCCGTCGAGTCCGTCGGTAAGATTCACGGCGTTGCTGCTGCCGGTGATCACCAGCGTCACGAAGAGCACGAACAGCAAGGGCGCGAAATTGACCACCAGGTACTTGAAGAACGGCAGCGTCGTCGCCGTGGCCGGCAGGATGGTCTCCGGCGCCACCGGCCGGGCCAGCAGGAGCAGCCCCAGACAGAGCCCAAAGCCGCATTGTCCCGCCAGCTTCCACTTGGCGACGAGACCACGCGACTTGCCCTGCACGATCTTGAGGTAGTCGTCCACGAAGCCGATCCCGCCCATCCACAGCAATGCCAGCAGTGCCACCAGCACGAAGCGATTGTCGAGCCGGGCCCAGAGCAGCGTCGGAATGACGGTGGCGAGCAGGATGATCAGCCCGCCCATGGTAGGCGTGCCACGCTTGGCCTGGTGACTGGCTGGACCCTCGGCCCGAATCACCTGTCCCACCTTGTGTGCCCGCAGCCGGCGAATGATGCCCGGTCCCGCGACGAACGCGATCAGCAACGCCGTCACCACCGCGCCAGCAGCGCGGAAGCTGATGTAGTTGAACAGATTGAAGAAGATGTGATTCTTGCCGAGCGGGGCGAGCAGGTAATAGAACATCAGGCCTCGGCTGCTGGGAGCGCGCGGTCGCGAAGGAACGGAAGTATACGTTCGAGCGCCACGCCCCGGGATGCCTTGAGCACGATCAGTTCGTCACCCGCGAGGTGGGGCGCGAGCACCGGCCCAAGCGCCGGCGGATCATCAGCGGTGAGCAACTCGCCGGCAAACGCTTCGCGTCGGGCCTCGAGCGGCTGGACAAACGCACCCACCGCCGCCAGCAGGTCGGGCTTGAGCGCAATCAGCTGCTCCGCGACTTCAGCGTGGAGCGCCGCGGATTCGTCGCCCAGTTCCCGCATGGTGCCGGCCACGAAGACCAGCCGGCGGCCCTCGCGCATGGCCTTCGCCGTGGCGATGGCCGACACAAAGGATTGGGGATTGGCGTTGTAGCAGTCGTTGAGCACCGTCATCCGGCCCAGTTGGGTCAGCTCGGTCCTCCCCGGCGGCAGCTCCACCGCGCCCAATGCGCGCGCCGCGGCGTGCAGGTCGAGACCGAGTTCCTCCGCCACCGCCCACGCCAGCATCGCGTTGGCAGCGAGGTGGCGACCGGGATATGACAAGTGAACTGCCTCACTGCCGGCCATGAAGCTGGCGCGGCCCTGCTGGTCCACGGTGAGGTCTCGCGCCTTGCGCTCGGCGGCTGAAATCCCGGCGGTGAGCACCCGGCGGGCCACATGGCGGGCGCCATCGGCCAGCGCAGGCGGGTCGGTCCCCACGATCGCGAGCGGTACGTCGCGGGCCAGCGCCAGTTTCTCCCGCAGCACACCCTCGAGCGAGCCAAACCCTTCGAGATGCCCCGCCCCCGCGTTGGTGATGATCGTGATGTCGGGATCAATGATCTCGCGGTAGCGCGCCACTTCGCCCGGCAGGTTGGCGCCGGCCTCGACCACCAGCGCCTCGGTGCCGGGCGGTGCGGAGAGGATCGTGAACGGCACGCCCACCAGGTTGTTGAGGTTCGCGCGGGTGGCGTGTACCTCAAACCGGGTGGCGAGCACCGCCCGAAGCATTTCCTTGGTGCTGGTCTTGCCATTGGTGCCGGTGACCGCGACGACGGGCCCGCTGATCTGCTTGCGGCGCGCGTGGGCCAGCGCGCCGTAGGCTTCCAGCGGGCTGTCAACTTCGATCAGCACCAGTCCCGGAACCGCAGGTGTTCCGCGACGCACGATCGCGGCAGCGGCACCACGCGCGTGGGCGTCGCCCAGGTGATCGTGACCGTCAAAGCGGTCGCCGGACAAGGCCACGAACAGTGCACCCGGCTGCAGCGTGCGGGTGTCAGTGGATATCGACGCGAAGTCGCTGCCGTCGGGCAGCGTAGCCCCAAGGGCGTCTCTCAGGAAGCTGCGGGGCCACTGGGTCATTCGGCGCCCGCCGCACGCACGATGTCCCGCTCGTCAAACGGCAGCTTCTCGGTGCCGATGACCTGGTATGTCTCATGGCCCTTGCCGGCCAGCAGGATGGTGTCGCCCTCGTGCGCCTCGCCCAGCGCGCGCTCGATGGCCTCCCGGCGGTCCACGATCGCGAGCCGCGGCGCCGAACCCATGCCGGCTTCGATATCAGCAATGATCTGCGCCGGGTCCTCGGTGCGGGGATTGTCGCTGGTCACGATGGCGAAGTCCGCCCGCTCCGCTGCCACCCGGCCCATGATGGGCCGCTTGCCGCGATCGCGGTCGCCGCCGCAGCCGAACACCACGATCACCCGGCGCGAAGTGAGCGGGTCGAGTGTGAGCAGTGCGCGCTCCAGCGCGTCCGGGGTGTGGGCGTAGTCGCGCAGGACCACACATGGCCGGGTGGCGATGCGCTCCATGCGGCCTGGTACCTGGGGTGACTCCGACAGCCGCGAGGCGATGCTGGACAGCGGGAGGTCGAGTGCCAGGCCCGCGCCAGCGGCGGCCAGGGCATTGGCCACGTTGAAATCGCCGAGCAGCGGGAGCGCCACCTCGGCGTTGCCGAAGCGTCCCGCGAGACGGAACCTGCTGCCGCCGGCCTCGAGCCGGAGATCCGCCGCACGCAAGTCGGCCGCGGCGGTGATGCCGAAGGTGATCGTGCGCGGCGCTGATACGCGGACCCAGGCGGGATCATCGGCGTTCAGCACCGCGGTGCCGCGAAGCCCAAGGTAGTCCACCAGCCGCAACTTCGCGTCGCGATAGCGGTCCATGGTCTCGTGGTAGTCGAGGTGGTCGCGGGTGAGGTTGGTGAAGACGCCCGCGGCGAAGGTCATTCCTTCGAGGCGGCGCTGGTCCAGCGAGTGCGACGAGGCCTCCATGGCCACATGGGTCGTGCCCCGGTGCCGCAACTCGGCGAGTGTCGCCATGAGATCCACCGGCCCGGGCGTGGTGAGTGACCCGGCGGTGGATGGCACTGCCTGGCCGGCCCCATCGAAGGCGCCCAGGGTTCCCAGGCTGGCCGCGGTGCCGGACTGGTTGAGGATGTGGCGCACCAGTCCCGTCGTGGTGGTCTTTCCGTTGGTGCCGGTGATCCCGACCAGCACCAGGCCGGCGGCCGGGTTGCCAAACCATTCGCGCGCGAGCGTGACGGCTGCGCGAAAGCCGTCGCGCACGATGAGTTCCGGCGCGCCCGAGTCCATGGCGGTCTCGCCGGCGACCAGGACAGCACCCCGCTGGACCGCATCGGCGGCGAAGCGGTGCCCGTCGAACTGGGTGCCGCGCACCGCGACATAGAGGTCGCCCGGGCGCACCATGCGGCTGTCGGTGCTGATGCCGCGCAGTTCGGGGCGCTGGTCCGGGGCGCTCGCCAGCAGGTCCGCCCGGGCCAGCGCCGCCAGCAGTTGATCGAGTGTGGGCGCCGGCATCAGTTGGCGGGCGCGCCGAGGTACAATTCCACCGTACTGCCGCCAGCTACCTGGCGGCCCGCTTCCGGCGATGTGCGCACTGCCGATCCACCACTCCCCCGCAACTGCACCCGCAACCCACTCTCGTGGAGTACTGCCACGGCGGCGCGCACCGTCCTTCCGCCCACATCGGGCACGGTCGGGCGCGGAGCCGCGCTGTCGATAGCGCCCTGCGGCCATGGAAGGCTGACGACGACCGGCGGCGCAAGCGGCGGCGCCGGCGGGTCCGGCAGCCGAACCGCGCCGGTTGACGCCAGCCGATTGAGCTGCAGGGCGTCATTGCGAGACGCGAGTGCCTCCTCCAGGATCTCGCGCGTCAGCGGCGCCGCAGTCAGCCCGCCGAAGTAACTCCCTTCACTGGGATTATCGATCTTGACCACCGCCACCAGTTGGGGATCGTCGGCCGGCCAGATCGACGCGAAGGAGGCCGTGTACTCGCCCGAGACATAGCTGCCACCTCGTGCCACCCGGGCGGTGCCGGTCTTGCCGATCAACTCGTAGTTCTGGATCTGCCCCAGCTCGCCGGTGCCCGCCGCGCCCACCGCACCGCGCAGATAGCGGCGCAGCGTCTGGGCCACCTCCACTGGAATGACGCGGCGCACCGGCTCGGGGTCATGGCGGTATACCACCCTGCCATCCGGCGCCTCGATGCGCTTCACCAGCGTCGGAGCGTAGAGCGTGCCGCCGTTCGCAATCACCGCGTAGGCCGACGCCAGCTGGACCGCGGTCATCGCAATGCCATAGCCCCGGGAGAGACTTTCGAGCGTTATCTCGGCCTCCCACGCGGCTGGCATCGGAAGGATGCCCCGTGATTCGGCACCAGCGGGCACCACACCGGTGTAAGTACCAAAGCCGAAGTCACGGAGCGCGGCATAGAGTTCGTGCGGTGCGAGCCGCCGGGCAAACTTGGCCATCCCGATGTTGCTCGACACCTCCACCGCGTGCGCCAGCGTCAGCGGTTCCTTCGCCACATGCTCGTCGGCGATGGTGTACGGCACCGCGAGGGGCGGGTCGATCCGCCACTTGCCGTTCTCGCCCGCGACGGTGTCGGCGCCGCCCACTCTGCCCTCCCGCAGCAGCGCGGCGGCGGTGAAGAGCTTGGCGGTGGAGCCGGGCTCGAAGGGTGCACTGAACGCGGCCGAGCTGGGCCGCTCGCCCTCCTGCCGTGAAGCGACCGCAAGCAGCTCGCCCGTGTCGGGATCGAGAAAGACGATGTCGCCTGACTGCGCATCCATCTGCACCAGCGCCTCGTCCAGTGCACGTTCGGCAATCTCCTGCAGGCGTGCATCGATGGTGAGGTACACGTCGTGCCCCGGCACCGGATTACTGACCAGTCGCGAAGGCGACTCGAATCGCTGACCGCGGATGTCGCGCAGCGCCACGGCCTCGCCGGGTGTCCCCCGGAGGAGCGAATCCAGCGCGCTCTCGATACCGGACTTGCCGGTCTCGGACTCGGGGTCGAAGACGCCCAGCATCGGCGCCGCAAAGTCACCACCGTATCGCAGCCGCCGCTGTATCGGCTCGAGATGCACGCCGGCGACATCACGCAACGGCTGCACCTGCGAGGCCGTGAACGGGCCGTGCCGATACACCGACGGGCGCCCCGACGCGAGTTCCCGAACGAGCACCGCCGGCGACTCTCCCAGCGCGCGGCCCACCGCGCGCGCCGTCGCGCTCCGATCACGCACCTGCTCGGGCGCTATCGAGATGTGGTACTGCTCCTGCGACACCACCAGTGGCTCACCCGACCGGTCGTAGATCGTTCCCCGGCGAGCGGGCATGACTACGGTGCTGGTGCGCTGCCGCGCCGCCCGCTCGGCAAATTCGTCCCCCTGCACCAGCTGCAGCTGCGCCGCGCGAGCCAGAATGGCGAGCATGCCGAGGGCGAGGCAGAACTGGATGAATCCGGTGCGAACAGTGGGCTTGGCCATCAGCGCGACCGCGCGGTGTCGGGAGCAGGCAGCGGCAGGAATGTGATTTCGGCGCCGGTGGCCGGGCGAAGGCCGAGGCGCTCCGCGGCACGGCCGATCGCGGCCCGCCCCGCGGCCTCGTTGATGCCTCGCTGGAGGTCAGCAGCCACCGCCTCGAGCGCCTCGCGGTCGCTTCGCGCGTTGTCCAGCTCACGGGCGAGCTGATACGACCTGGTGCCGCGCGACAGAATGATCGCCGCGACCGCGAGGAACGCGAAGAGCCACAGCACCAGCCAGTGTCTACCCCTGATCTGCATCGGCTTTCCTGAAGATCCGGAGCCGGGCGCTGCGAGCCCGGGGGTTGGTCGCGATTTCGTCGTCGCCCGCGGTGATGGCCTTGTGGGGACGGGCCCTGCCCAGCGGCTTGCGGCCGCAGGTGCAGACCGGCTGGCGGGGGGGACAGATGCAACCCCGCTCCCATTCGCGGAATAGTGTCTTGACGAGGCGGTCCTCGCCTGAATGATAGCTGATTACCGCCAGAGTTCCGCCCGCCACGAGTGACGCGAACATGGCCGGAAGCGCCCCGGCCAATCCACCCAGCTCGTCGTTCACCGCGATGCGCACTGCCTGGAACAAGCGGGCAAAATCGCCGGGGCCGGATCGTGGGCCCAGCACGGCACGAATGGCATTCACGAAGTCGTCGCTGATCCGGTACCCGGCTCGGGCCCGACGTCGCACCACCTCGCGGGCCAGACTCCGCGCCCGTCGCTCGTCGCCGTACTCCCGGAATATCCGCTCAAGTTCCGGCTCGGGCGCGGCATTGAGCAGGTCGGCCGCGGTGGCACCGTCCCGGCCCATGCGCATGTCGAGGACGGCACCGGGGCGGAAGGTAAAGCCGCGGTCCTGCTGGTCCAGTTGGGCGCTGCTGACGCCCAGGTCAAGGAGCACGAAGTCCGGCAGGAAGCCCGCAATGGCCGCGAGCGCGCTGTCCGCCGCATAGGGCGATTCGAGGAACGTGGCCCGCTCCGTGCCCAGCCTGACGCTGGCTCGTTGCAGCGCCGACGGATCACGATCAATGGCCAGCAGCTTCACACCAGGCCCGAGCAATGCCTCGGCGTGACCACCGTCGCCCACCGTGGCGTCCACCACGCGCGTGGCTCCCGCCGCCGCGGCCACGACGGCGTCCAGCAGCACCGGGAGGTGATAGGCGAGGGTCATGGTGGGTCCGGGATACTGGAAACACAACACCCCGTCCGGCAGGGACGGGGTGAGGCGTTCATCGACATGAACGGGGCTGACGGGGCTCGAACCCGCGACCTCCGCAGTGACAGTGCGGCACTCTAACCAAGCTGAGCTACAGCCCCAGCAAACAGGCGCGCAATGTAACTGCCGGGCGCGGGGGGCGGTAGCCCCCGCACCCCCGTATTCAGCCGCAGAAGGACGTAACCAGCGCCGTCGTCCGCTCCTTGTACTGCACGATGCTGCCCTGAAGCCTGGTAGCCTCGTCGGGTCGGGTCGCCTTGGCCTTCTCGATGGCGGGACCGGCCTCGGTCATCAAGGTATCCATGCGGCGTGCGGTCTCGCACGACTTCCCTGCCACCGCGCCGTCATCCAGCTGTGCCGTCAGCTGCAGGTTCGCCACCGCGAGCAGGTACGACATGGTGGGAGAGAACGGAGCATCGGGCGCCAGCTGGACGCCCTTGCGAAGCATGTTGCCCGCGAGCTCGAAGTTGGCCGAGTCGCCCTGGATGAGCGGCAAGGCTCCGTTGGTCAGGATTCCGGCGGCCTGTGGCTTGGTGCTCTCGTCGCCGTGGCGGTCCACCAGTTCGATATAGGGCATCGCCTCCTGCGCCCTCTTCGCATTCACCAGCGCCTGGGCCGCCGACAGCGCGGCCGTGACATTGGTGGAATCGATGGTCAGCAGCCGCTTCGCCGCTGACAGCGTGCTGTCTGCCTGACCGGTATACGTGTAGGCCTTGATCAGGTTGGCCAGCATGGTCGGGTTGCTGGGGAACTTCTCTGCCCCGACGGCCGCCCACTTCAGGTAGGTGGCGGTGTCGGCGGCGGTCGGCACCGGCATCGTGTCGGAGAGCCGCTGCTCAGCCGAGGCCGCGATCTTGGCGAAGAAGAGCGTGTCCGCGCGGAGCGAATCCACCGCGTACGCCTGTTCCAGTGCCTGCACCGCACACTGGTAATTGCCGGCGAAGAGGCAGGCGTTGCTCTTCAGGTCGTACAGGTCCGCGTTGTTGGGGTCGAGGCGCAGACCTTCCTCCGCGACTTCGACGGCGGCATCAGAGCGTCCGACCGAAAGAAAGACGCGGAACGCACTCTGCCGCAGTTCCTGATCAGTGGGAGCCGCCCGCAACATGCTCTGGAGCAGGGCCACCATGTTGGCGGTGTCGCCCCTGGCCTCGTGAATGGAGGCCAACTGGCGCATGGCGATGACGCTGAGTGAATCGCCGGCTACGGCGGCCGAGAGATGCTGAACCTTCTTTGCCGTGTCGGCATCGAGTTGGGCCAGGCAGTAGTGCGCCAGGCCGTTGGTCGGCATGGCCTTCAGTACATCTTCCGCCTTCTTGCGGGCATCGTTGGGCTTCTGGGCCCGAAGGTTCATGCACTCGCGGGCGTCGGCGAGGTTCTCCAGGGCCGGCTTGAGCGCATCGGCCGCGGCCTCGCCCATCGCCTGCGGCGCGCCGCTCTGCTGCACGCGCACGGTGACGCCGGCGTCGTCGTTGGTACCGGCCAGGCGGGCCACCATGCTCCACTGGCCGCTGGCCGGCTTCGACATCTGCGACGTGATCAGCACCCGGCCGGCGATCTGCTGCGCCAGCGCCCGCGAGAGGGCTGGGGTCAGCAATTGATGGGGGTCGTAACCAAACTGCACCAGCGCCGCACTCATCATCGAGTCGCTGATGACCGAATATGTGTTGCGAGGAGCCACGCGCTCGATGCGATTCCGCATGCTCTGACCCACCGACACCGCAAGCGCACTATCAGAGGTGGTGAAGACGTATGGCGTCGCCACCATGATCCGGGTCAGCTGCGTAGTGGATCGCCCGCCCCCGATGCGGGCACCCGACGGGATGCCCTGTGCGGCGACCGGGGTCGCGCCCAGCACCATCAACATCAAGGTGATTCCGAATTGGCGAATCTTCATTCCTTTTGATCCTCCAAGGCGTGGAGGGCCGAACCCGGCCCGATTGACTCGCTCATGGGCGAAGAGGGATTCGAACCCCCGACATCCTGCGTGTAAGGCAGGCGCTCTGAACCAGCTGAGCTATTCGCCCGTCCGGCGCCTCATCCTAAAAGTACCTTGGGATGCAGACTCCGTGCCGTGGCCCGTATCACGCTGTTACAATGCGATAGCCAACGGAAACAGGACGCAGTAGCCCACAACCAGGAGCACCGCCGCGGCCGACGGATGGCCGGCATTGAGGACGGCGTAGCCTGCGACCAGCGTCAGGGCTGCGATGGCCAGCAGCACGAAATTGCGGCGGCCAAAGAGCGCTGAACGCCCCGGTCTGGTGACGGATGTACCTGTCATAAGGGCATCACGCTACTCACTCGGCGGGACTCGGTCAAGTTCTGCAAGGGCTTCCGGTGGCGGAAGTTCCCAGCCCTCGTCGAGCGCCTCCCGACGCGGCAGATCCTGGCGCCGCCGGAACCAGGCTGCCGCCATCACGGCCGCTGCCATCACCACCCAGAACCCGCCAGCGACCATCCAGGTGAGGAGCCCGTACCGCCTGCGCACATCCCGCCGCCAGGCGGCAGCAAATTGCCCCGGGTTGAGCCCGGTACTGCGTCGAACCGCGTCGTTCCAGGGAACCCCCTCCTGCAACAGCCCCAACAGAGGCGTGATGGACCCGGTCGGGTGCCGCCGCGCCAGATCGAGCACAGCGCTTGTGGCCAGGGCATAGGAGGCCTCGGCGGCCGCTGGACCAGCCCGGAGCGTGGAGTCGAGCTGGTCGAGTTCGGGAACGGCGCCGCGAAGTACCGAGACGTTGAGCGCCAGCCCGTCGAGCCGGGACCACTCGCCCGAAGCGTACGAGGCATAACCTTCCTCGAACCAGCGCGGCATCCGGGTTCGGACCGCGCGCCGGAGTGCGAGGTGGGCCAGTTCGTGCCGCAGCGTCCCCGCCGGGTCACCGGCGTCGGTGCGAATGACTATGGTCCTGCTGCCCGGCATGGCCACTCCCGCGCCCCAGGTTGGGGCACGTCCGCCGGTCATTCGCTGCAGTGCCTCCGCATCCCGCACCACAATCAGCCGAATCGGGCCCGGATCCCGACGCCCCAGACCGGGCCAGGTGGCTGGCGCGTCCGCAAGCTCGCCCAGGGATGTGGCCAGCCCCATCTGGGCCGGCCAGGCAACCACAGTTACCTGTCCCACCATGGCAACGCCTGGCCGGTCGGGATCGGTTCCCTGCAGGCCCAGCAGGAGCAGCAGGAGAATCAGGCGGACTGGCGTCGCGGGATGTCTCCTCCGCTGGCAATGAGGTCCAGCATCTCCTTGCAGCGCTTGCCGTGGGGGCTGAGCCGATTCGCTCGCCAGCCCTCGCCCCACGATTCGAGCGCGCCGTCGCGGTCATCGGCGAGCCACTGGGCCCGCCCCAGCTCGTACCACGCTTCGATCATGTTGGGCCCCAGTGCCAGCGTCTTCCGAAAGAAGCTCTCCGCATCGACATACATCTCGCGTTCGAGGTAGACGAGGCCGAGGTAGAAATGGGCGTAGAGCGTGGCCTTGCGGTCGTTGTCGAGGCGGATGGCCCGCGACAGGTGCTCGATGGCCTCGCCGAAGATGCGCTTCTTGAGGCAGATGTAACCGACGTTGATGCGGGCAAGCGCGTTGGACGGCTCGCGCATGAGGACACGGGAGAAGGTGGCGAGCGCCTCGTCATACTGCTCCGCGTGCATCTGGGCCCAGCCAAGCAGCGACTGCGCCTCGGTCGCATCGGGCGAGAGTGCCAGCGCCTTCTCCAGCACCTGGATCGCCGATGCGTACTCGCCCAGCGAAATCAGACTCCAGCCCTTCTCGATGAAGGTGGAAGCCCCGATATGGTCAGCGTGCACCGCCGGCGCCGAGCCCGGGAGTCGGGGGCCGGCGCTGGCGTCCGCGGCCGCCATGGTCTGCTTGTAACCATCCACCAGGGTACGAATGCTCTCCTTGATCTGGCCCATCTCGACCAGCGCCGCATCGACATCCTTGAACAGGGTGATGATGTCGCGCTTCACCGACTCACGGTCGGCCGCGGTTGACGCCGCAGAAAGCCGGGCCTGGATGTCGGCGTAGCGCCGGCGGAAGTCAGCCGCAGTGGGCCCGGTCATCGTGTCAGCCGTTCCAGCTCGACTCGCTCGGTCGAGTTGAACAGTCGCCGGGCGTTGAGCAGCAGCAGCACGCGCTCGCCCACGGTGGCAACTCCCGAGATGAATTCGGCAGCCAGCCCGCGGACCATTTCGGGCGGCGCCGCGATGACACCGGCATCGACGCGCATTACTTCGCGCACTTCGTCCACCACGACTCCCACCCCTTCCCCGCCCAATGTGATGACGACAATCCGGGTGTCATCATCGACCGTGGCCGGCAGGCCGAGGCGCTTGCGCAGGTCCACCACCGGCATGGCCGACCCGCCATGCTGCACCATGCCTTCGAGAAACGCGGGAGCGCCCGGAAGTCCGGACGGCTGCTGCCACCGCAGGATGCGCTCCACCTGCAGGATGTCGAAGGCGAACTCCTGGGTGCCGGTGCGGAATGCCACCAGCTGCACGTCATCGCCCGTCATCGTCACAGCGATCCCTCCTCAGCCAGCCTGGCGCCGAGCAGTGAGAGGTCCAGCAGGGGGATGAGTGCATCTTCGTACCGCAAGACCGCTCGCGACCACGGCACCGCTCGATCCGCCGCCACCGCCATCGGGTCGCCCTCGATCACCTGATCGGCGTGGTCCACTTCCAGGCAGATCCGGCGGCCGTCGGCGTTGAGCACCACGGCCATGGGCGCCACCGTGAGCTGGGCGGCCCCGGGCACCAGCAGCCGCGCAAGCGACAGTACCGGGACCAGCTCGCCCCGGAAGGTGGCGACGCCGACCAGCGACGCTTCCCGCGCGGGAACCGGAGCGACACTGCCGGCATCCGCCACCAGCTCGAGGCCGAGCACCGGGAGCCCGAAGGCGCGCCCCCCCGCGTGCACCAGCAGGAACGACTCGCTCATGCGGCGGCCATGCGGCTGAGCCGCTCGACAAGAAAGCTGCCGATCGCCGTGATCGACAATTGCACGTCGGCACCTCCCGACACCCTGGCAGCATTGGGCATTCCGTATACCACTGATGTCTCGCGGTCCTGGGCAACACCCAGCCCGTCTGCAGCCCGAATCGCGCGCATGCCGTCGGCGCCATCCTTGCCAATGCCGGTCAGGACCACAGCAATGGCATGCTGGCCGAAGGTCGCGGCAACACTGCGGAACAGTGGATCCGCGGCGGGCCGCACGCCCCAGACCGGCGCCGAGCGGTCCAGCAGGATCGCCGGGCCGTCGCTCCGGCGCGTGACTGTCATATGGTAGTCCCCCGGCGCCACGTATGCCGTGTCTTCCAGCACGGGAGTCGCATGCTCGGCCTCCACTACCCGGAGCATGCTCTGGGCGGCGAGCCGCTCGGCGAGGGTGCGAGTGAAGCGGGGCGGCATGTGCTGCACGATGAGCACCGCAGCACCCAGCCCGGTGGGAAGCCGGGGAATGACCTCCATCAGGGCACGCGGCCCACCGGTGGACGCGGCCAGCGCCACCACCCTGCGGGCGCGGTCCGGCAGTGCGCCAAAGCTGCCCGACGGCACCGGCGGCCGATGGGGCCGGGCGAGCGGAGCGAGACGAAAGAGCTCGGCATGCTGGGCGGCGCGGAGGGCCGTGAGTACCCGCTGACCCAGGCGTTCCGACGTCTCCCGGCTTCGTTCGTCTTCCTTGGCGACGAGGTCCACAGCGCCGAGTTCAAGCGCGCGGATGGCGCCGGCAGTGCCGGGCCCTGCATACGCACTGACCACCACCACCGGCCGGGGCGCCTCCGACATGATGTAGCCGATAGCTGCGAGGCCGTCGAGTTCCGGCATCTCGAGATCCATGAGCACCAGGTCAGGCGCCAGCGCATGGACCTTCTCGATGGCGTCCTGGCCATTCCGCGCAGTGCCGGCGACGGAGAAGTCGCCCGACTGCTGCACTGCCTCCGCCAGCAGCCGCCGGAAGAACGGACTGTCGTCCACGATCAGGACCGAGCGTCTGCTAGAGCTGCTGGCTGCCATGCGCCACCGACGAGACCACTACGCTCCCATCAGCAATCGTGAACGTCACTGTCCGGCCGAAATCGCCGCCCACCGCCTCGCCCATGACCGGAATCTCGTGGTGGAGCAGCACGGTGCGAGTCGCCACCAGGTTGCGCTCGCCCATCTGGATTGTCCCGGGCGCGGCCAGGTTGGCGAACATGCTGGCACCTCCGGCAAGACGGGCCTCGATCCGGTGGCGGTCGGCTCCGAGTTCGGTCATCGCCGTCAGCAGCGCCGGGACCGCGGTCTGGGGGACGCGTGCCGGGCGATGGGTCGCGGATCGCGCGAGCGCGGGCGAGGGCAACAGTACGTGCGCCAGGCCACCGACACGCGCGGCCGGATCGTGCAGCACAATGGCCACGCAACTCCCCAGGCCAACGGTGACGAGCGTAGTGCCGGCTGTGGCAGCGCGGAGCTCGGCGACGCGGACGTAGAGCTTGCTCATGCGGCCCGCCGGTAGATTCGCTCGCGGGTATCGAGCATCGTCAGCTGATCGCGAGCGCCGCCCAGCAGCGTTTCGACCTTGCCCAGGACCAGCAATCCGCCGGGCGAAAGATGGCCGGCGAAGCTCTCAAACAAACGCTCCTGCATCGGACGATCGAAATAAATCACGACGTTGCGGCAGCAGATGAGGTCGTACAGTGGCCGCAACGGCTGCTCCCGGGCGAGGTCCAGCCGGGTCACATGCACCAGCCGCCGGAGTTCGGGGCGGACCTGCCGCCCCGTCGGGGTCTCGACGGTCCATCGCGTCACGAACGCGGGCGGGGTCTCCTGAAATGCCTCCGCCCGGTACTCGCCCGCAGCGGCACGCTCGAGCGACGCGCGGTCCACATCGGTGGCATCGATCTCCAGCCGCCGAAGCCAGTCGGGGCGGCCCGACTGCTCGGCCAGCTCGGCAACGATCATCGCGATGGTGTACGGCTCCTCGCCCGACGCGCAGCCGGCGCTCCACACCCGCAATGCGCCCTCACGCTCGCGCCAGCACGCCGGCAGCGGACCGGCACGAAGTGCGTCCCAGGTCTCGGGGTTCCGGTAGAACCTGGTCACGTTGATCGTGAGTGCATCCTGGAGGCGGTGCAGCTCGTCGGCATTCCGGTCGAGAAACGCGAGGTACTCGTCGTAGCTGGCTGCACCGCAGGCGCGCATCCGGACCGCGATGCGCCGCCGCAGGCATTTGTCCTTGTAGACCTCGAGGGACATGCCCGACGCGGCAGAGAGCCGTCGGGTCAGCCGCTCGAACTCGACGTCGCGGTCGGTCACGAGGCGGCGTCCAGCAGGTCGAGGTTGGCGCGGGCCAGCTGGTGCGCGGGGTTGAGCTCCGTGGCGCGGAGCCAGCGTTCGCGCGCACGCGCGGTCTCGCGCCGCTTGAACGCGATGTTGCCCAGCTTGAAGTACACGTCGTCGCCGAGATCCGGCGCCAGCTTGAGGGCCCGCTCGTACGCGTCGCATGCCTCGTCGTAGCGCCCCGAGCGATAGCAGATGTCGGCCAGGTTCTTCCACAGCTGCGGCAACGCCGGCTCCTCCTCGAGCGCCGCACGAAGCAGCTGCTCGGCCTCCTCGACGTGGCCGCCGGCTTCCAGCAGCACCGCCAGTGCGTTCTTCAGGATGGCGCTGCCCGGATGAGCCTCGACGCCGGCCCGGACGGTTTCGCTGGCGGCCTCAGGCCGGTCGGCGGCAGCATGGGCCAGCGAGGTGGCCCAGAACCACACTGGCGGCACCGGACGCGGCCCCAGGAGTTCGCGCGCACGCTGCAGTCGCTCCAGCGCGCGGGCATGGTCGCCACGCTTGAGCGCAACGATGCCCCAGCCCAGCTGCACCCGCGGCTCGTCTCGAGCGCGTGCCGCCGCATCGGCATAGGCAGACTCGGCCTCGTCGAGCCGGTCCAGCCGCTCGAGTGCGTACGCCAGGTTGTGGAGCGCCGCGGGCCGAGGCCCGCCCTTCTCGATCACTTCGCGCAGGGTCTCAACCGCGTCGGTCCAACGCGCCTGCCGCAGCGCGATCAATGCCAGATAGAAAGGTGCTGCGGCTTCCGCCGGCCGCAGGTCGGCCACCCGGCGGAATTCGCGCTCGGCCTCGTCCAGCATGCCGGTGCGGAAGAATGCCACGCCGAGGTTGCGGTGCTCCTCGACCCGCGCATCCGTGGCGCGCGGCGCCGATGAAGCGGTGGACGAGCCCACCCGGTGCGCGAATCCGGCGGTGATGAGCCCGTAGAGCGCCTTGCCGGTCTCGAATTCGACCAGGCCCGACTCTTCCATCACCTGCCGGACATCACGGGTGCCGTCGAGCAGCGGCAGGATCAGGGTCTGGGCAGCGCTCAACGTGACGTCCGATTCCGCGGTGCGGTCCGGCTCCACCCGGAACTGCAGGTCGAATGACGGGATCTTGCGGGTGATCAGTTCCCACTCATCGACCCGGCGTGCGCCTTCGAGCAGCAGGCTCTCCGGGTTGATGGACACGAGGAAATCCTCGCGCTCGGGCCGCACGCCGGCCTCGAAGTTGAAGGTGCCGCTGTTCCAGGTGAAGAGGAAATACACCGCCTCCTCGATCTGGACCCGCATGTAATCCTCGAGTTCCTGGCGCGAAAGCGCGCCTCGCTCGACCAGCAGCTCGCCGATCTTCCGTTCCGGCGACTGGGCCTGCGCATCGACGGCCTGCTGCAGCACGTCCGGCGCAAGCCGCCCGCGACGTACCAGGAGGTCGCCCAGCCGGTCGCGCCGGTTGACGATCGACGCGTAGATCAGGCGCCCTTCGTCGAAATAGATGTAGCCGAAGTTCTGGCGGTCGGCGATCGAGAGGCATCCCGACCGGCGGCCCAGCGTGAGCAGCTGGATCACGTCCGGCAGGCTGGCTTCCTTGAGACTTCCCTTGATGGCCATCAGCGCCACTCCTCGATCAGGCGCGCCGGCACATCGGGCCACTCCCAGACCATCTTCTCCCGGCTGCGAATGCCACCCGTCACCAACGGCGTCACGCCGCTGGTGCGGGGCTGCACCGTCCGACGGCCACCGCCCGAGCTTGCGCCGTCGAGCACCTCGCGTGCCAGCGCCGCGCTGGGCGTCACGCCCTTCGCCTCGGCGGCCTGAAGCACGCGCTGCACCGTCCCCAGCGCCGCGCGAAACGACTCGGCCGGGCGACTGCCGATGATGCCGGGCAGCTCGGGATCCACCTGGTCGAGCCGGGCCGACAGGTGCCGCTCAGCCACCCGCTGGCGGAGGTCGCGGTCCGGCAAGGGCAGCTCGACCACCAGGCCGCCCTCGAACCGGGTCAGCAGCCGCGGCGCCATCCCCGACAGCTCGGCCAGGGGCACGCCGGTGGTGAACACCATCTGCCGCCCGTGGTCGTGGAACTCGTTGAACAGCAGGAACAACTCCTCCTGCGAGCGTTCCTTGTCGGCCAGCAGGTGCACATCATCGATCAGCAGCGCGTCGGCGCGGCGCCAGCGCGCCCGCCACCGCGGCACGGCGTCCTGTTCGATGGCGGCGATCAGCTCCTCCACGAAGTCGTGCGCGCCGACGCACGCGACGGTCAGTCCCGCGGCCGCCAGCGCGTTGCCCACGCCATGCAGGACGTGGGTCTTGCCGTTGCCGCTGGCAGCGCTGATGAGCAGCGGGTTGTAGCGACTGCCTGGCTCGGCGGCTACGGCACGAGCAGCTCGCACCGCCACGCGATTGGTCGGGCTTTCCAGCAGATCGTCCAGCAGCCAGTGGGGCGATGGCGGCGATGGTGGCTCGAGTCCCTCGCGGGCGCGCTCCAGCAACGCTGCGGCGGCCTCAACCCGATCCGGATCCCGGAGTGCGTGATCACCGGCGAGATCGGGCGCCACACGCTCGAGGTCCTGGGCGATCTGCTGCAGCCGGCTCACATCGGTCGCGAACGCGGCGAGCGCTCCGTCCGGATCCTGCGGCACCGCTCCGTTGTCCAGCAGTTTCTCCAGTCGGGTCGTGCGGAAACCTTCGCCGCTCCAGCGCAGCACTGCCTCCGCCACGCGCGAGCGCCACGACTCGACCTGCTGGGTGACGGTGCTCGCGATCTCCTGGAGAAAGTCATTGAACTCGTCGGTCTCGGCCGGCGCTACATCGCCCTCGGCACCCCGGCCGGCAGCACTCTCCACTGTCGCGCCGGAGCGACTCGCGACGAGATCCGCAATGCCTGCCAGTTCCGCGCGCGCCTCAGCCACAGACAGCGGGCGGCCCGCGGCGGATTCAGCCGCGCTGAGGCGGTTGAGGGCACCGAGCAGCTCGCGCACGTTGTCGAGCGGAATCTCGGCGGCAGCCTCGAGCACTCCGGGCGCGAGATCCAGCCCGCGTGCGTCGGCCTTGCGGCGCAGGATGGCCACCCGAGTTTCATAATCGGGCGCGCCGACGTCCACCACGAGACCGCCACCGAAGCGGCGCAGCAGACGGTCATCCAGTGACTCGATGTCGGACGGAGGACGGTCGCTGGCAAGCACGATCTGCCCGCCGGATACCTGCATCGCATCGACCACACGCAGCAGTTCGGTCTGCATTTCGCGCCGCCTGGCCAGCGCCTGGACGTCGTCCAGCAGCAGGAGGCCAAGCTCGGAGTAGCGCCGGCGATAGGCATCACCCTGCCCCGCCGTAATCGCAGCGTGAAACGCCTCGACAAAATCGTCGAGGGTGAGGTAGGCCACGGCGAGTCCCGGGTTGATGGCCAGCGACGAGTGCCCGATGGCGCTGAGCAGGTGGGTCTTGCCGAGTCCTGGTGATGCGTAGATGAACAGGGGGTTGTAGACCGCACCCGGCGACTCCCCCACCGCGCGCGCCGCAGTGGCGGCCAGCCGGTTGCCGGAGCCGATCACAAACTCCTCGAAGCGAAGCCCTGGATGCAGCTTCGTGTTCACGCCGGCGCCCCTGCCGCCAGGCGGCGCAGCACTGACTCGGAGATTCCCTTGAGGGTCTCGAATACGCCGCTCCCATGCAGGGCATCGGCACCAAAGCTTTGCACAGCGCGGAAGTTGAGCGCCTCGTCCAGCGCATCACTGGAGAGCACCAGGTCGGACGGCAGGTCCTGCTTGTTGTACTGCAGCACGACCGGCAGCTGGCGCACGTCCACGCCCTGCTCCAGCAGGTTCTCCTGCAGATTCTGCAGGCTCTCGATATTGTCATCGAAGCGGCGGGCCTGGCTGTCCGCCACGAACACCACGCCGTCGGCACCCTGCAGCACGAGCTTGCGGGTGGCGTTGTAATAGCTCTGACCCGGCACGGTGTAGAGCTGGAACCTGGTGGTGAACCCCGAGATCGAGCCGAGGTCGAGCGGGAGAAAATCAAAGAACAGCGTGCGGTCGCCATGGGTGGCGAGCGACACCATGCGGCCCCGGCGGCTCTCGGGCACCCGCCCGAAGATGTACTGCAGGTTGGTTGTCTTCCCCGACCTGCCTGGCCCGTAATAGACGATCTTGCAGGTGATCTCGCGGGTGGTGAAGTTGACGAGCGACATGTCAGCGTCCGAAGAGCGCGTGGAGGCTGGCGTTCAGCTCCCGCTCGAAGTTTTCCGCCAGCACCGGCGCCTGGGTGGTCTCTGGCGGCGCCACGGCCGCAAGCTCGCGAACGAGCTCATCCCAGAAGAGTTGCACCAGCCCCACGCTGGTCTCGTTTCCGAACACCACCAGCCCGACCCACCGGCCGCGCGGCGTCTCGAATCCTGAAAGCAGCATGCCCTGCTCGCTGCCCTGATGCACCAGCGCGCCGAATCCCTGCTGGTCCATGAGCCGGGCCACTTCAGTGGTGGAGGCAACGATCCCTGCGCCGAGCGCGGCCGCCGCCATGACGTCCAGCGAGCGGGTGAAGCCGTGCTGAGCCACCACCTGCCCTGCCGATGTCATCAGCAGCACCACCCGGGCTTCGCTCTCGGCCAGGAAGTGCTCCAGCGGTGGGCCCACCCAGGGCTCGAGAGTGCGCATCAGCCGAGCGCCTGCGCGACGTCGAGCATTTCCAGGCGGGCGAGGCCCAGGTTGGCATCACTCTGTGTGACCGCGACCACCAGCAGTTCCACCGCGGCGGCCGGGACGGCGAGCAGGGTGCCCCGCTCCGCATGCAGGTGCAGCACGCGCGGCGATTCCAGGCCCGCTTCGGCGGTGGTGCGGGCGAGCCGGCCCGCGAGGCTCGCCGCGAGCGCCGCGACTGCCCTGCCATCCACGCCGTCCATCAGCGACTCGGCCACGACCAGGCCATCGGCCATGGAAACCAGCATTGCGCCGCGCACGCCGCGTACGGCGCTGATCCGCCCGAGTTCCGCCTGATAGCGACTCACGAGGCTCGCTCCAGCCAGCGTCGGGCAGCGGCAGCGGCGCGATCCGCAATCACCGCCAGCCGGCCGGCGGTCACACTGGCATCGCGCGCCGCAAGCAGCACCGTGTCGGGGGACGGCGCCGCGAGATGCAGGTTGCCGGGCCCGCACTCGGCAGACAGACGCTGCCAGGTCCCGAGATCGAGCAACCGCGCGGCCCGCGCTGCCTCCCGTGAGACGCCCGAAAGATGGGCCGCCACCGCGTCGGCGACATCGCGTCCGTCACGGTCGCGCAGCCCTCCACCCAGACGCAGCCCGTTCACGTCCAGCAGCAGCAAGCCATCACGGGACCCCTCGAAGCCCTCGAATAGTTCTGCCTCGAGAGGAAGGTCCTCTTCATCCTCGTCGAGCTCGAATGGCAGCCCGTCGCGCTGCCGCCGCGTGGGCGCCATCGGCTCGCTTGGTCGAGCCGGTGGGGGCGCTGGGCTTTCCCCGGCGCCTTCGGAGGCCGCACCGCGCAGGGTGGCTCGCACCGTGGCAATCGCCCGGGCGAGTCCCGGCTCGTCGCTCCGGGTCCGCGCCATTTCCAGGTGGCGCAATGCCCGAGGAAGGTCGCCGGCCCGATAATAAAGGAAGCCGAGGCCCTTGTGGGCGCCGAGGTGGCTGGGGTCGCGCTGCAAGGCATCCATCCATGCATCGAATGCGGCTTCGCCATCCCCGAGGTCGCTGTGGATCCTGGCCGCTAGATCGCGGGCATCAGCCAGCTCGGGATACCGTGCCATGCCGGACTCGGCCACACGCAGTGCAGCCTGCAACTGGCCCCGACGACGCAGGGTTTCGCCCAGGTCGAGAAAGACCAGGCTCGCCGGGTCGGCAACCAGTTCCGCGGTCATGACACGAATCGACTCACTCATGCGCGTTCCTCATGGCTCGGCCCAGCATCCGCGCCGCAGCGCGGAGTTCGCTGACCCAGCCTCCTTTCGCATCTTCATCCGCGGGGCGCAACGGCAGCCTGCTCCAGGCGTCCCACGTCTCCACCGCTTCCTCGAATCGTCCATCGCCGGCCAGCGCCATGCCCAGCAGCCGGCGCGCGGTGGCATCGCCGGGGGCAAGCCGAAGTGCCTGCTCGAGTGCCGCGGCGGCGTCGGCCGGCCGGCCGGCCGCCAGCAGTACCCGCCCGAGCATCACATAGAGGGAAGGATGCTCGCCCACCGACATGGCGGCGGCCTCCTGCACGGCGGCGAGCGCCTGCTGCGCATTGTCGGCGATCAGGTACGCTTCCGCCCGCGCCAGCAGATCGGCCACATCACCGCTCTCCGGCTCCGGTTCCGGGAGCGCCCGCGGATCATCCACCATGACCACGCCGGCGGCGGCGAGGCCGAACAGCGTCCGGGCCACCTCGAACTCGGAGCGGGCGACATGGTCGGCCACCGCGCGGACATCGCGCTCGCCGTCCACCGCCGCGAGCACTTCCCATTCGGCCGGGAGCAGGTCCATGGGACCGGCGTCATGCTCGTCCGGCGCGATCAGCCGGGGCACCACGTCGAGGTGGGGGATGCGTCCCTCGATCCGGCTCCACTCGTCGATGCGCCGGGCCGCTTCCATCAGCAGCGCCTCGGTTGGGATCCGCACCACCGCCTGCGCCGGCACATCCTCCAGGGGCGCTTCAGTGAATGAGAAGTGGCCTTCGGCCCAGTTCATCAGCTCGAAGATCACCTCCTCCACCTGGCCCCTGACGTGGCGATCCAGGTCCCGCTGGCTGATGGCGCCGATGCTCACGAGCACCTCGCCCAGGCGCCGGCCGTCGCCGGTGGACTGCATGTCGCGGGCGCGCTCGAGGTCCGAATCCGAAACCTTGCCGACCCGCAGCAGCAACGCGCCCAGCGGATGCGGATTGCTCTCGATCTCGGCAGCCACCACCTTGCCGCCATCGAAGTACACGGTGCCGCCATTCTGCCGCAGCTCGGAGCGCACCCGGAGGATGCCTGACTTCCTCGCCAGGTCGAGCAGCTGGAAGACATCATGGATGCCGAGTTCGCGAAGCGGTCCCTCGATCGGCATGCTCAGGCCTGCCGTTCGGCGAGGATGTGCTCGAGGTCGCGGGCCGAACGCGAACGCGACCGCGCTTCACTGGCCAGTGCCCCGCCCGGCTCCAGCTGGATCACGCGGTCCCATGCTTCGACTGCGGCGCGGAACTGGCGCACCCGGGCCAGCGCGCCCGCGCGATGGAACAACGCCTGCAAGTGGTCGGGCACGAAGCGCAGCACCCGATCGAACGCCTGAAGGGCGGGACCGGTGCGGCCGTCATCGAGCAGCGCCCGTCCCAGCAGCGCGAGGGCATCGAAGTCGTACGGGTCGGTCTCGAGCACCGGCACCAGGAATGAGATCGCCACCTTCGGCGACTCGGTGCGACGCAGCAGGTCCGCCAGTGACAGTTGTGCGGGCGCATAGGTCGGCAGCAGTTGCAGCGCACGCTCGTACGCCGCCCGCGCCGCGGTCCAGTTCTCCCGGGATTCTTCCAGGCCGCCCAGCTCGCGCCAGACCTGGACCAGTCCGGCATCGATCCGCAGTGCCAGCTGGCAGGCTTCGAGGGCAGCCTCGGTGTCACCCATGCGTGACGCGATCGTGGCCTGCAGCTGGTAGAGCTCCGGTCGCCCCGGCGCCACCTCGAGTGCGTGGCGGACCAGCCGCAGCGCACCGCGCTCATCGTCGACCGACAGGTGCGCTCGGGCGCAGGCCACCAGCGATTCAGCATCGCGCGGGCGCAGCCGCTCCAGCCGCCCGGCGAGCTCCACCGCTTCCGCTCCCCGATCGAGCGCGGCCAGCGACCGGATCTCTCCCAGCAGCGCGTCACCATCATCGGGAAGTGCGGCCCGGGCATCGCGGAATCGCTCCAGCGCCTCGCCATGGAGCCCGCGCCTGGCAAAAATGTCGCCCATAAGTGTCGCCACGCGCCCGGGATCGGCGCCCCGAGCGCGCGCCCGGCCCAGTTCCGCTGTCGCGAGTTCGAGCAATCCCTTGGCGACGTAGTCGCGCGCCAGCGCGAGCGGGTCATCGGCCGACAGGTCGGCCGGTGCCGGCCGCGCCGATGGCACAAGGTCGGTAAAGAGCTGCTCCAGTGTCTCCGGATCGAAGGCAAACTCGCCCGCCAGCTGCTCGCCCCCGACGTCACCCGCCAGTTCCGGCATCACCCCGATGGTGGGATCCTCGTACTGCAGGTCGAGCGCGAGCGTGTATTTCTGGGCAACGTAGAACGGCTCCAGCTCGAGTGCGCGGCGGGTCTCGCGCAGCGCGCCGTCGTAATCGCCGACCTGGCTGAGGGTGAAGCTGAGATTGTAGTGCGCCGAGGCGAGGGCGCCGTCGGCCTCGACCGCACGCTGGAATGCCGTCCGCGCTTCGGCATAGCGCTGCAGTTCCATGAGCACCAGGCCGACGCCGTTCCATGCCAGTGCGTTGTCGGCCTGGTCGGACAGCACCCCGTGATAGTGTTCCAGCGCTGCCTGGAGCTCATGGCGCTGGAGGTGGAGCAACGCGAGGTTGAGCCGAACCGCAGGCGGCAGCCGGCCGGCCTGCAGCGCGCGGCGAAAGGTTGCGAGCGCCAGGTCGCTCGCACCATGCGCAGCATGCAGGACGGCCAGATTGTTCCACGCGATGGCATAACCGGGATCGAGATCCACCGCGCGCAGGTACGATTCCTCGGCCGACTCACGCTGGCCCAGCTGCTGGAGGCAGACGCCGCGCTCGCTCCACAGCTTGGGTGAATCGGGATCCTGCCGCGTCAACTCGTCGTAGCGCTCCAGGGCGGATGGCAGTTCGCGCCGGAGCAGCTCGACCTCGGCCATCGCCTGCAGCACGAGGCGGCGGTCCTCGCCCGCGTCCAGCGCAAGGCGATATTCGCGGAGCGCCTCGACCAGATAGCCCTTCTGGCGGAACGCCAGCCCGAGGTTGAAGTGCGCGAGCGCCGCGTCGGGCACCGGAAGCGGCGCGTCACCCACAGCACTGCTGTCGTCCCGCGGCTGCGACAGCGCGCCGAGCGAGAGATTGGCCTGCGCGCGGCTGAGCGATGGATTGAGCGCGATCGCGCGCTTGGCGGCGGCCCGGGCCTCCTCATGGCGCCCCATGTCACCCAGCACGAACGCGAGCAGGTAGTGCGCGTCGGCGTACTCGGGATTCCGGGCGATGGCGGCTTCCAGCTCGGCCAGCGCCGGATCGTTCAGTCCCCGGTTGTAGAGCGCCTCGCCATGGGAAAACCTGGCGACCGCGCTATCGGGCTCCACCCGGCAGGCCTTGGCAAACCACTCGGTGGCGTGCTCCACCCGCCCGCGGGCATGTTCGGCGCGGCCCAACTGAAGCATGGCGGCGGTGTCGCTGGGCCGGTGGGCCAGCAGCGCTTCGTACTCGGCGATGGCAAGGTCGAAGTCATGGAGGGACGCGTAGGTGCGGGCCAGTTCCCAGCGGGCGTCGCGGTCATCAGGCGCCTGGCGCAGCCGGTCCTGCAGTTCCGCCACCTGCCGCTCGAAGTAGCCGTTCTCGCGCCAGGCGATTTCGAGGTTGGTGCGGGCCACCGCCATGCGGGGATCCAGTTCCAGCGCCCGCTGGAACTCGGCGATGGCCTCGGCCGCCATTCCCTTCTGGTGATACAGCACACCGAGGTTGTTGTGCGCGCCCGCGTCCGCGGCGTCAATCCGTCGCGCAAACGACCGGAGCGCCGCAAGATCTCGTTCGGACAGCACGGGCGCCGGCATTGCGTGCGCCCCTAGGGAAGGCGGATGGCGTCGAAGATGGCGCGCAGCGACGGCAGGTCCGGGAGCAGCAGGAAGTGGCCCTCGAAGCGATCCTTGCCGCCCCCCACCTGGAAGGACGTCTCCACGCAGAAGACGAACTCGCGCTCGACCCCGAAATTCAGGTAGGCGCTGGTCAGGATGGCGGCGCATTGGTCCACCTCGAGCGAGGGAACCGATGGCACCAGCATCATGCCCATGAAGTCGCTGAGCGCGTTCATGTACGCGCTGACCAGAATGTTCCCGACTTCCTTGAGCCCCGACTGCTCCATGGCACCGAACTCGGTGGTGGTGCCCTCCGGACGGCCCAGCAGGGTGTCGCAGAGATGGCGGGCCGAGGCGTCGGGAAACAGGATCATCGTGCGGCCGGTGAGGTCGCCCATCATCTGCATCAGCACCGCGGCCATTACCTGGTCCGGGGGACCCAGCAACTCGGCCACTTCCTCGAGGGCGCGAACATTGACTTCGGGTACGCTGATCATGATGGTGCGATGCGTCATTTGCGAGAGCGCGGTCGCGGCGTGCCCCGCCCCGATGTTCGCGACTTCCCGCAGGGCGTCCATCTGCAACGCCTTCAGTTCCCGGACGTCATCCATGCGATCCCCGGTTCAGACCAGTGCGGCGGCGTCGAGTATCAGCGCCGGCGCTCCGTCCGCGAGAATGGTGGCCCCTCCGAGGAACGGCGGCAGCCCGTCGGGTGCCTCGAAAGGTTCAACGACGATGTCCTGCTGGCCCAGCAGGCGGTCCACCACGAGGGCGGCGCGCCGTTCGCCAACTTCCAGTATGATGCCCGGCCTCCGCGCCGGCGGATTCCCCTCGATGCCCACCTCACGCCGCAGATGCACGGTGGGGATGGCGTGGTTCCGCACCACCATGGCCTCGCGGTCGCGCACGGCAGACACCTGCCGGGCATCGAATTCCACCGTCTCGGCAACGAATGCGATGGGCACGGCGTAACGTTCGTCACCCACACCGGCCAGGAGCGCACGGACGATTGCGAGCGTCAGCGGCACCCGAAGGGTCCAGGTCGTTCCCTTCCCCTGCTCGCTGGTGACCGACAGCGTCCCGCCCAGGGCCCGCGCGCGAGTGACGGCGATGTCAATGCCCACACCGCGGCCCGACACCCCGCTCACCCGGGTCGCCGTACTGAACCCGGCACGGGCAAGGATGCGCAGCAACAGGTCGTCGCTGAGCACCGTGACGTCGGGACCAATCGAGCCATCGCGCCGGCCTCGCACCAGGATGGCGGCGCGATCGATGCCGCGTCCGTCGTCGCTGACCCGGATCGCGACGGTGTTGCGCTCGCGGGTCGCGCTGAGCTGCACCCGTCCCTCCGCAGGCTTGCCGGCGGCGATGCGGTCCGCAGGCGACTCGATACCGTGGTCCAGCGCGTTCCGAATCAAATGCAGCAGCGGCTCACCGATCTCGTCCAGCACCGCGCGATCGAGTTCGATGCTCCCGCCCTCGGCGTCGATCCGAACCTGCTTGCCGAGATCGCGTGCAAGGTCGCGTGCCACCCGGGGAAACCGGTCGAACACCTCCGCCACGGGATTCATTCGCGCCGCCAGCACTTCGCCCTGCATCGCGCTCACCAGCCGCGCGATCCGTTCCGAGGTCTCGCCCAGCGCCGCCTCACCGCTCCGGCCCGCGATGTCGGCCAGCCGGTTGCGAGCAACGACCAGTTCGCCCACCTGCTTCATGAGGGCATCGAGGCGACCCAGATCCACCCGGATCTGCCTGCGCGCGGCGACAGACCCGCCCTGGACGGCGTCGCCCACCAGCACCTGCTCGACATCGCCCGCGGCGCGGATCGCGGCTTCGACCATTCCGTCGTCGAGGTCGCCCGTCAGCCGGAAAGTGAAACGGCCGTCGAAGTCGTCGCGTTCGAACATGTGCGCACCGGGCCGAACGTCCTGCACGCGCCCCAGTGCCTCGGCCCGGCGAAGCGCAAGCAGCGCGCGACCGCCGCGGAGCGGCGCCATCGGGCGGATCACGACCTCGACCAGCCTCGACCTGAGGGGCGCTGTGTCGGCTGGTCCAGCCTGGTCTGCGAGGTCGGCCGGCCCGGCTGCGGCGCCGGCAGCCGCATCGAGGTCTGCCAGCAGCGCGCCGTGCTCGTTGTCGTCTTCTGCTTCGCCCCGGCCCACCCGGCCGACCGCCGTGGTCAGCGCATCGACCGCGGAGAAGAGGAGCTGCACCACATCAGGCGAGGGAGCCACCCGCCCGCCCCGCACGGCGTCCAGCAGGCTCTCGGTGCGGTGGGCCAGCGCGGCCACCGTGTCGTGCCCCATCGTCGCGGCCATGCCCTTGATGGTGTGGATGGCGCGGAAGAGGTTCCCCACCGGCTCGGTGGCCGCCAGGTCCCGTTCCCACTCGAGCAACGACTGGTTGCACGCGGCGAGATGCTCGCGGCTTTCGGCCAGGAAGAGCGCAGCGTACTTCGACAGGTCCATCGGATCAGCCGAGAACGCGCTGGACGGCCTCGAGCACGCGGGAAGGCTGGAAGGGCTTCACGACAAAATCCTTGGCGCCGGCCTGGATCGCCTCGACCACGAGGGCTTGCTGGCCCATGGCGCTGCACATCAGGATCCGGGCAGAAGGATCTTCCTTGCAGATTTCACGCACGGCATCAATGCCGCCCATGTCCGGCATGACGATATCCATGGTCACGAGATCGGGCCGGAGGCTGCGATACTGCTGCACCGCCTGCACGCCCGACTCCGCCTCGCCCACGATCTCGAAGCCCGCCTGCGACAGGATGTCGCTGATCATGGTCCGCATGAAGATCGCGTCGTCACAGACCAGCACCGAGTGACCCACCGGCCACCTCCATCGAATTGCGGGGTCGAATTCCGTCGCGGCAGTATCAGCCGCAGTAGCGTCAGCTGCCGAACACCGGGCCAACCAGCGCGTCGAGGTTGAGCAGAATGAAGTGTTCGTCGTCCCGGCGGGCGACCGCGCTCACGACCGCCGGATCAACCCCTGGCAGCCGAGCCTGGTCGGCCACTGATCCCGGCGCCAGTTCCACGAAGTCGCGGACTTCGCCAACCGCGAGGCCCAGGGTCCTGCCCTGAACCACCAGGACCAGCAGCGCTCCCTCTTCGCCGTTCCGCTGCTGACCCAGCAGGCGAAAGGCATCGAGCACGGTGAGCAGGCTTCCACGGACGTTGACCAGCCCGCTGACACTATCGGCAACGCCGGGAATCCTGGTGGCGGGGAGCGCCGGCAGGATCTCTCGCACAATCCCTGCCGGGGCGGCGCAGAGCAGCGTCCCGACGCGGAATATGACGGCGTGCAACGCGGGGGAGTCAGCCATCTCTAGTAAAGAACCGAAGATACCGAAGGGGGGTGCTTTCGGCAATAAGATCCGAGTCACCCAGCAGCCCCAGCGCCGGCATCAGATCAGAGGGCCAATCTGCTTGAAACTCAAGCAGTTCGCGCGTTGCAGGATGGCGAAATGCGAGGGCCGCGGCATGCAGCGCCTGCCGGGGGGTGGCCCGCTCGACCCGGTCGGCCAAGGGGCGTCCAGCACCCCCTATCCGGCGGCTTCCACCCAGGCCGTAGACCGGGTCGCCGATGACCGGGTGCCCGATGTGGGCCAGATGCACCCGGATCTGGTGGGTACGGCCGGTGTGAAGCTCCAGCCGGACGAGGTCGGCAACCGCGAAGCGGGCGACGACGGAGGCGTCGGTCCGGGCAGGGCGGCCGGTTGCGACCACCGCCATTCGCTTGCGGTCGCGTTCGTGGCGCGCCAAGGGCGCCTCAATGGTGACGCGATCCTGGTCGAGGTGCCCCCAGGCCAGGGCGGCGTAGGTGCGACTCACCTTGCGCGCCGCAATGGCGTGGCTCAGCCGGCGATGGGCCTCATCGGTGCGGGCCACCACCATCAACCCGGAGGTATCGCGGTCGAGCCGGTGGACGATACCCGGCCGTCCGGCGGCGCCGCCCGCAAGCGTGAGACCGCGCGCTACCAGTGCATTGACGAGCGTGTCATCCCAGTGTCCGGGCGCCGGGTGCACCACCAGGTCTGCCGGCTTGTTGATGACGGCGAGGTGTTCGTCCTCATAGACGATGTCGAGCGCGATATGGGTAGGGACCAGCCGCCGCGGGGCGGGATCATCGGGCACGGCGACCCGCACTTCCTCTCCCCGGACCAGCACCCGCGACGCGCGCACCTCGGCGCCGTTGACCTGCACCGCGCGCTCAGCCACCAGCCGGGCGGCCTGGGTGCGGGAGAGTTGCAGCTGCTCCGCGAGGAAACGGTCCACCCGCTCCGTCACTTCGGCCAGCACGGAGAAGCGGATGTCGGGCATGGGATGCCCGTCGAGCTCAGGAGGTAAGGGACGCGGCGGAGGCCCGGCGAACGTCTTCGCGCCAGAGGGAGAGCGCGAGCGCGATGGCCCCGCAGCTCACCGCGATGTCGGCGACGTTGAACGTGGGCCAGCGCAGGGCGTTGATGCCGACGTCAATGAAGTCGGTCACGCCCTGGGAGGTGCGAATGCGGTCGATCAGGTTGCCGATGGCGCCGCCGGCCACGAGCCCCAGCGCCAGCTGGCGAAAGCGGTCGCCTGCGGGAGTGCTGCGCGAAAAGCGGTCGAGGAGTACCACCGCAACGACGGCGATGACCAGGAAGATCCAGCGCGAATAGGGGCCGAGGTGCAGCCCGAAGGCGGCACCGCGATTGAAGACCAGGTGGAACCGCACCCAGTCTCCGATCACCTCGATGGTACGGCCGCCCGCAAGCTGCGCTTCCGCCACATACTTGGTGACCGCATCGAGTGCCAGGACCACGGCCCCCGCGAGGAAGAAGACCCGGCGATCAGCGCCGCTTGGCATCCTCTTCCTTTTCCTTGCACGAAATGCACAGCCGCGCATGCGGCAGCGCATCGAGCCGCTCGAAGCTGATGGGCTGACCACAGGAATGGCACAGCCCGAACTTTTCCGGCGTCGAGTAGAACCGGCGGAGCGCCTCGTTCACATGCCAGAGGTACCGGCCCTCCTGCGACGCGAAGAGGAACTGCTTCTCGCGCTCCATGGCATCGGTGCCCTGGTCCGCCATGTGGAACGAGTAGGACGACAGGTCGCCGTCGGCGCCCTGCAAGGAGGTATTGAACGACTCGTCGTAGTAGCCGAGCTCCTTCATGACGCGCGCGCGCTCCTCACGAAGCCGCTTTTCCAGGTGCGCCATATTCTTCTTGTTCATGCCCATCCGCCGCGTTGGGTGTCGATGTCGTGTCCGAATCGAAGCGCATCAATCCAACTCTCGCGCTCGCCCCGTCCAGGTCCAGTTGCTGCTCGATGTCCGGTTGGGGCGCGCGTGCGCCCGGGTGAACTCTGCGCGCCAGCACCTCGCCGGCGATCGCGTCCAGGTGTGGACGCAACACCTCGGCCAGTGCGGTGTCTGCGTCGAGATACAATTCGATGCGGGTAGTGAATTCGTAGCCGGCCTCGCGCCGGAGCCGTTGCACCCGGCTCACCACTTCGCGCGCCAGGCCCTCGGCCCGCAATTCATCATCGAGCGCCGGATCGAGCGCCGCCACAAAGGGGCCCTCGCTGGCCACCAGCCAGTCACTGGCGACCTCGCGCTCGATGCTCACGTCGCCCGGCTCCAGCGTCACCTGCTCCCCGCCTACGTCCAGAACAGCGGTGGTTCCCGCTTCCAGCGCACGCAGGGCGTCGGTGCCGAGCCCCGACGCGGCGGCGGCGATCTTCGGCGTCCGGTTCCCGAACCGCTTGCCCAGTGCCCGGAAATTGGGCCGCGCCCGCAGCCGCACCAATTCGGCATCAGACGCCGCGACCACCACCTGGCGCACATTGACCTCAGCGGCCAGCACCGAAAGCAGCGCGTCGAACGCGGGTCCCTGCACGGCAGCGGGGACCGCCACCTGCAGCGTGCGGAGCGGCTGCCGCACCCGGACGTCGCCCGCTTCACGCGCGGCGCGGGCCAGCGAGGCGAGCGTTCGAACCGCGTCCATCGCCGTTTCCAGCCCCGGATCCCGGGAGCCGACCTCGGGGAATCGTGAAAGATGCACTGATTGCCCGGAAATTTCACGGTGGACCCAGTCCGACACGAACGGGGCCGCGGGAGCGAGGGCACGGGCCACGGTCTCGAGGCATCGATGCAGCGTGCGCGCCGCCGCCGGATCGGCCTCGGCATCGGGGGCCCAGAACCGGGGCCGATTGGTGCGGACATACCAGTTGGCGAGGTCGTCCACCACGAACTCCATGATCGCGCGGGTCCCGGTGGTGACGTCATACCCGCTCCACGCACGCTCGACCGTTTCCACCATGCCGGCCAGCCGACTCAGGACCCAGCGGTCGGCAAGGGTTTCGTTGCCGCTGCCCTGCGGCGGGACCGCACCGACGTAGCGGCGGAAGAATTCGTACACGTTCTTGAGCCGGTCGAAGAAACCGCCGGCCACTTCAGGAATGGTCCGGGCATCAAAGCGCTTGGGGAGCCAGACCTGGCTGGAGGCGAGCAGGTATACCCGGATGGTGTCAGCACCGAAGGTGGCAATCGCCTCCCACGGGTCGACCGTGTTGCCCTTGCTCTTCGACATCTTCTGGCCGTCGGCGTCGAGCACCAGTTCGTTGACAATGACGTTCCGGTAGGCCGGGGCATCGAAGGCACTGGTTGCGATGGCGAGCAGCGAGTAGAACCAGCCGCGAGTCTGATCCACGCCTTCGCAGATGAAGTCCGCCGGGAAGTGGGACTCGAACTGGTCCTTGTTCTCGAACGGGTAGTGCCACTGGGCGTATGGCATCGAGCCCGAGTCGAACCAGGTGTCGATGACTTCCGGGGTTCGGCGCATGAGCCCACCGCAGCTGCAGCCCCATTCGTAGGAGTCCACGTGCGGCTTGTGGGGATCGAAGTCGTGCGGCAAGGGACGGCCCCAACGCTCGGCCAGCCGGGCATAGCTGTCGATCACTTCCACGTGAGCCGCATCCTGGTCGCACACCCACACCGGTAGCGGCGTGCCCCAGTACCGGTCGCGCGACAGCGCCCAGTCGACGTTGTTCTCCAGCCATTCTCCGAACCGGCCGGCGCCCACCTCCGGCGGATGCCATGCGACCGCCCGGTTGATCTCGAGCATGCGCTCGCGCACCGCAGTGGTCCGCACGAACCAGGAGTCGCGCGCGTAGTAGATCAGCGGGCTCTGGCAGCGCCAGCAGTGGGGATAGCTGTGCTCGTGGGACGACGTGAGGTGCCAGCGTCCGTCGCGCTTGAGCCGCTGGATGATGAGGTCGTTGGTCTCCTTCGCGGTGACCAGCCGGCCCTCGATCTCGGGCCAGGTCGTACCGACGAAGGTGCCGTCGGCGGCAACCGGACGCACGAAGGCAAGCCCGTGCTCCTGGCCTGCGGAAAAGTCATCGGCACCAAAGGCGGGCGCCATGTGGACCAGGCCAGACCCATCGTCTGCCGTGACGAACGGCGCCGCCACCACCAGCCGCGCCCGACGATCAGCCGGGAGTTCGACCACCTCGAGCGGGCGCTGATACTCCAGTCCCACCAGTTCGCGGCCCGGGAAGGTGCGCACCGCGCCCAGCTGCTCGAACGAGGGCGCGTTCTTGGCCGACGACGACGCCAGCGACGCACGGGCGGTCGCGAGGATCAGCAGGCGCTCGCCCACCCGGTACTCCCCGTACTCGAGATCGGGATGGACCGCCACGGCCACATTGGACAGCAGGGTCCAGGGCGTGGTGGTCCAGACCAGCAGTTCGCGCCCGCTGCCGTCCGCTACCGGGAACGTGACATAGACCGAGTTGGTGGTGACTGACTGGTAGCCCTGCGCCAGCTCATGACTGGAGAGGACGGTGCCGCAGCGGGGGCAGTACGGCAATACCCGGTGCCCCCGGTACAGCAGGTCCCGTTCGCGGAGCCGGTGCAGCAGCCACCACACCGTCTCGATGTAGTCGTTGCTGTACGTGATGTAGGGATGTTCGTAGTCGAGCCAGTAGCCGATCCGGTCGGAGAGCTGCTCCCAGTCTTCCTTGTATCGGAAGACACTGGCACGCGCACGCCGGTTGAACTCGGCCACGCCGAACTGCTCGATGTCGCGCTTGCCGGCGAGCTTGAGTTCCTTCTCGATTTCGATTTCCACCGGCAGACCGTGGGTGTCCCAGCCCGCGATGCGGGTGACCGGGTGACCCTGCATCGCCTGATACCGGCAGATCAGGTCCTTGATGGTGCGGGAAAATACGTGATGGATTCCGGGACGCCCGTTGGCAGTGGGCGGTCCCTCGTAGAACACGAACGGCACCCCGTCGCGCAGGGCGTCCTGCGAGCGCTGGAACAGGTCCTCGTTGCGCCAGGTTTCGAGCTGGGCGCGCTCGCGCGCATCGGCGGTGCCCTCGGGCCAGGGGGAGAATGCCATTCGGCTCAGCCCTTCGCCTGGGTCTCCAGCACGTCGATCTCGGCCAGCTGGCGCGCCACGAGGGCACGCAGTGCCGCGATGTAGCCAGCGAACTGGCGCTCGGCCGTATCGATCCGCTCGCGGATGCCCTGCTCGTTCCGGCGTGCTTCCTCGATCATGCGCTCGGCATCGCGCTGCGCGTCCTTGAGCACGGCGTCCCGACCATGATCGGCCGCTGCGCGCGCTTCCTCGCGCAACTGCTGCGCCGCCACCAGTGCCTCATTCATGGCGCGTTCGCGTTCGCGAAACACTTTCAACTGCTCCTGGGCGCCGCGCAGGCGTTCCTCCATCTGCACCTTGTCGCGAAGCGCGGTTTCCAGCTCGTCGGCGACCCGGCGAACGAATTCATCCACCTCGCCCGGCGCCAGGCCCCGGAACGCACGGCCGAACTGCTGCGACCGGATATCGTGGGGCGAAAGGCGGAATGCGGCGTCGCTCATGAACGTGCTCCCAGCAGTGCCGAGCCGAGGCGGATAATGGTGGCGCCTTCTTCCACGGCCACGCCATAGTCGTCGGACATGCCCATCGAGAGTTCCTCCAGCAGGCAGCCGGGTTGCGCGTGGCGATCCCGGAGTTCCCTGAGCAGCGCAAAAGTGCGCCGCTGCTCCGCTTCGTCGGCGTCGAACGCCGCCATCGTCATCAGTCCCCGCACCCGAAGCCGCTCGCAGTGGTCCGTCGCGTCAAGCAGCGCTGCGAGGCCATCCGGTTCCACGCCGCCCTTCTGGGACTCGCGAGAGCAGTTGACCTGCAGCAGCACGGCCTGGGGAGCACCCGTTACCCGCCGATCGAGTTCGACAGCCAGCTCGGGCGAGTCCACCGAATGCACCATCGCGAATCGGCCGACCACGTGCCGGGCCTTGTTGCGCTGGAGCGATCCGATCAGGTGCCACTCCAGGGGCACGTCGCCCACCTGCTCCTGCTTTCGCAGCGCCTCCTGCACCCGATTCTCACCCACCATGGTGAGCCCGGCCGCGACCACGGCATGGACGGCCTCCGGCCCGTGGCCCTTGGTCACCGCCATGATCGTAACCGACTGCCTCGCGCCGCTTCGGGCCTGCCGATCGGCTATCTCGGCCCTGACCCGCGCGACCCGTTCCGGGAGCGCATCGAACGGCATAATCTTGAAAAATAACAGGTTGCGACGAGGTCTTCTACGGCTGGAATCGCAGCTGCTGGGCCGCCTCCACCAGATTGGGGTCGGGATTGATCTGCACGGCACGATCGATATTGGCCAGCATCGAATCGCGCTGGCCCAGCTGCTGGTAGGCGAAGGCGAGGGTGGTGAATGGCAGCGCGAGCACGTTCGCCTGCATTTCCGCAGTGGGCTCGAGCCTGGGCGGACGCCCCTGCAGCAGCCCCGCATACCGGTACGTCTCCCAGGCCAGCTCGCTGGTCATGGGCACGTCGATCGGCACCGGACCCAGGATCGAACCGACGATGCCGGCCGCGGTGGTATCGGGCACTGCCGGCTCAATCCAGAATGCGAGCCCCCGCTGGACCGCGTGGCCGGTGAGACCACCGAAGCCTCGCCCCGCCGTGGCGGACCAGGTGATCGGACGTCGCCCGAGGTTGGCCTGCAACACCCGCAACGTCACGATGTCGCGCGGCTGGTCCAGCTCGCCTGGCGCGTATCGGCGCTGGAACGGACCGAAATCCACCACGAAGTTGCCGGCATAAAGCTCCTGCAGCGTGCTGATCCGGAACGCCGCGGCGATCGCCTCGTCGGTCATCTCATGTACCGGCGTGGTGGGCTTGGGAATCAGGCGGTCCTGCCAGATGGCGGGCAGCGCCGAGCTGTCCACGTCGCGGAGCGGGTTGTCCCGCAACTGGCGGACGTACCAATCGGTATTGGCCAGCGCCAGGCATACGATGGTCACGTCCTGGCGGATACCCTCGACTTCCTGGGCCCACCAGAGCGGAAAGGTGTCGTTGTCGCCGTAGGTGAAGAGGATGCCATACGGCGGCGCCGAGTTGAGCAGGTTGTAGGCGACGTCGGCCGCGAGCCGCGCGTCGGGACCGTGCCTCCGTGATGCGGCCGGTGCGTTGAGGATGACCGGCACCAGCGCCACGGCGAACACGGCCGGCGCGAGCCGGCGCAACTGCGGCTGTGGCTCTCGCATGAGCCGGTGCGCGAGCGCAGCCAGCCCCATTCCGGCCCAGAGCCCCCAGGTCACGAAGCTCACCACGAAGAAGTAGTCGCGCTCCCGCACCTCATGCTGCTCGGCGTTGGGAAAGCTGTCGGAAGCGATGCTGAAGCCGGGCTTGAAGTTCATGTACGCCATCAGCCCGATACCGGTCACCAGAAACAGCGTGAACAGCATCCACCAGCCCGGCCGGTCGGCCTGGCGGTGCAGCCGGAGTCCACGCAGGCCCAGCCCGAAGAACAGCACCGTTGCAATGATGCCGAAGCGATCCCCCAGCACCCTTCCCCACTGCCAGTTGAAGTACTGGATGTAATTCGCGATCTGGAGCCCGATGATGGTCAGCGAGCGGCCCGGGTTGTCGGGGCCGTGCATCACGGTCGGGTCGTCGAACGGAGTGCGCACCGGGTACTGCGCACGCCGGATCACGGCGAGCAGGGCATCCCACGTGCTCGGATCGGCTTCGTTGATCATTGGCGCCTGACCGGCGCGAATGTACAGGAAGAGATACGGGGTGATTCCGATGGCGGCGATGAGCAGCGCCGCGAGGCCGAACCGGGTCGCGCCGCTGGTCATGGCGAACACCAGCGCGGCGGCGAAGCAGAACGCACCCACGCCGGTGAGGGTGGTGCTGCCCAGGCCGGTGCCCAGCAGCAAGGCCCAGACGCCAGCGAACACAGCCAACTGGGCCCACTCGCGGCGCGCCTCGGCTGGATCAGCGGCAGGCGCCTCGCGAAGCGTGGCCCAGATGAACATGATCGCGGCCGGTCCCACCAGCAGCGCGAGCAGGTGATTGCCCATCGAGACGCCGCAGATGTACACCGCCAGCAGGAGCATCCTGACGGCGGACGCCTCGCCCCGCTTCTGCCGCCAGAGCAGGCAAAGCCAGCACACCGCCGCGATCGACAGCGTCGCGACGGCATACACTTCGGTCTCGTTGGAGTTCTGCCAGTTGGTGAAGGTGAAGGCCCCGATGATGGCACCCGCGGCAGCACCGCCGATGCGGAGCAGCCGCCCTGCTGGATCGGGCACGACGCGGAAGGCTGCTGCGAGGGCCTGATGCACCACCAGAAAGAAAAACCCCGCCCCGGCCGCACTGAGCACAGCGGTGAACAGGTTGGTGCGCCAGGCAAACTCGCCGAACGGGAAGAACGTCCCCCAGACGTGCGCCATCATCACGAACAGCGGCGTCCCCGGCGGGTGCGGAATGCCGAGAATCTTCGCGCTGGCGATCAGCTCGCCGGCATCCCAGAACGTCACGGTCGGGGCCAGCGTCAGGATGAAGCCGAGCAGCACGACCAGAGCCACGGCAATCGCGAGGCGTACGGGCGGACGAAAATCGGAAGAGTCGGTCATCGGCTCGCGATGGCGTGAGCCACGGCGAGCGCGTCGCGCGTGGCTGCAGGGTTATGGACCCGGAAGACCCGGGCACCGCGCTCGAAACAGAGGGCACAGCAGGCTGCGGTTGCCACGTCACGCTCGGCCACTGCCCTGCCCGTCACGGCGCCGAGAAACCGCTTGCGTGACGGGCCGACCATTAGCGGGCGCCCCAGCGCGAGCAACGCGTCGAGTTGGTCGGCGAGCTGGAAGTTGTGCGCTTCGGTCTTGCCAAAGCCGAAGCCGGGATCCACAACGATGCAATCCGCCGGGACGCCGGCATCGGTGGCGCGTGCAACGGCGTGGCCAAGCTCGGTGAGGACTTCGGCCACGACGTCGTCGAAATGCGCGCCGTCGAGCGAGGCGAGCGCCAGTGGCTCGCCGCGCGAGTGCATCAACACCAGCCCGGCGCCGGCCTCCCGCACCACGTCAGCCAGCGCAGCATCATGCCGCAGTCCAGTGACATCGTTGATGAGATGCGCACCCGCGGCAAGGGCGTCGCGCGCCACCGCCGCCTTCATCGTATCCACGGACAGGACCACATGGGGCAGAGCCTCACGCAAGGCGGCAATCACCGGCACCACCCGGCGGGCTTCCTCGTTTGCCGGCACCAGTGTGGTCCGTCCCGGCCGGGTACTTTCACCACCGATGTCGAGCAGCTCGGCGCCCTGCGACACCAGCTCCTGCGCCCGGGTGACCGCGGCCTCTACCGTCGGTACCTGACCACCATCGCTGAAACTGTCGGGTGTCACATTGAGGATGCCCATCACCAGCGGGGCGGTGACATCCAGTTCGCGGCCCCGTATGCGCCACCGAGCCGGCGGCTCCGGCGCCATTGCGAGCCCGACGGCCTCGGCGAGCGGCGCCAGCGGAGCTGGCACGGTCCACGGGCGGGCCAGTGCACTGAGCCGAGCCCGGCTGCCGCTCAGCAGTGCCCAGTCTTCACCGGTCACTACGTCGATACCGAGTGCACCTGCGTGACGCACCAGCGCCAGCAGTACGTCGGCATCCACATCCTGAACGTGGAACGCCGCCCCGGCCGCACCAGCGGCGGTCGAGGCGGCGAGTCCCGGCTCCCATCCGTGGGAGCGCAGGGTGTCCGACAGCGAGCGAGCGGAACGCCCGCTCACCGGAACGACGATCACGCGCCGGCGGGCTCGGCCGGTGGAATCCCGAGAATGGGCGCGCGGGCCGGCGCCGGCGTTCCCGCCTTGGGCGGCTGCGCCGGGCGTGGTTCGGCCGGTGGCTCCGGCGGCCGGGGCGGCAGCGTGCCACCCCGCATCAGGGTCATGACATCCTCATGGTCGATGGTCTCCCGCTCGAGCAGCGCCCCGGCCACCGCTTCGAGCAGACCACGGTGGCGGGTCAGCAACTCATGCGCCCGCATGTACGCCGCGTCGAGCAGTGCCTTGACTTCCTCGTCCACGATCCGGGCGGTGTGCTCCGAGATCTCCCGCCGGGTAGCGAATTCGCGGCCGAGAAAAATCTCCTGCTCGCGGTCGCCCACCGCCATGAGCCCTACCCGCTCGCTCATGCCAAAGGTGGTGACCATCTGGCGTGCGATGTTGGTGGCCATCTGAATATCGGCCCCCGCTCCGGTCGTGACCTTCTCGGGACCGAACTCCAGCTCCTCCGCCACCCGTCCCCCGAAGCTGATGGCCAGCCGCCCCACCAGGAATTCCCGGGTGTGGCCATAGCGATCCTTGTCCGGCAATGAGTACATCAGGCCCAGCGCACGACCGCGAGGCACGATGGTGACCTTGTGAACCGGGTCGGCGCCGGCGGTATGGAGCGCAACCACCGTATGCCCGGCTTCGTGGAATGCGGTGAGCCGGCGGTCTTCCTCCGACAGGACCAGGCTCCGGCGCTCGAGGCCGAGCGTGACCTTGTCCTTGGCATCCTCGAAGTCCTGCATGTCAACCAGCGACTTGTTGCGCCGCGCGGCGAGCACCGCCGATTCGTTGACCAGGTTGGCGAGGTCGGCGCCCGCCATCCCCGGCGTGCTCTTGGCGATGATGTCGAGCTTGACGTCGGGGGCCAGCGGAATCTTGCGGGTATGGACCCGGAGAATCCCCTCGCGGCCCTTCACGTCGGGAGCGTCTACCACGATCTGGCGGTCAAACCGGCCCGGCCGAAGCAATGCGGGATCGAGCACATCCGGACGGTTGGTCGCGGCGAGCAGGATCACGCCATCGTTGGATTCGAAACCGTCCATCTCGACCAGGAGCTGGTTGAGGGTCTGCTCCCGCTCGTCATGGCCCCCGCCGAGCCCGGCACCGCGGTGGCGACCCACGGCATCGATCTCGTCAATGAAGATGATGCAGGGCGCATGGGCCTTGCCCTGTTCGAAGAGGTCGCGCACACGCGACGCGCCGACACCCACGAACATCTCGACGAAATCGGATCCGGACATCGAGAAGAATGGCCGTCCGGCTTCGCCCGCAACCGCCTTGGCCAGGAGGGTCTTGCCGGTGCCCGGCGGGCCCACCAGCAGCGCGCCCTTGGGCAGCCGCCCACCCAGCCGGGTGAACTTCTGCGGGTCCTTCAGGAATTCGATGATCTCCTGCAACTCGACCTTGGCTTCGTCGGCACCTGCCACATCAGCGAAGGTGATTTTGGGCGTGTCACCCGTCAGCATCTTCGCCTTGGACTTGCCGAACGCGAACGCCCGGCTGCCTCCCGCCTGCAGCTGGCGCAGGAAGAAGACCCACAGGCCGATGATCACGATCCAGGGCAGCGCGTTGACCAGGATCGTGGTCAGCGCGCCGCGCTGCTCCCGTGCCGTGATCACCACGCCTTCACTTTCGAGCCGGCCGACGAACTCCTCGCTGTCAGCCACCGGCAACATCAGCTTGAACCCGGTGACCGACTGTCCGTTGAGTGTCAGCGGCGCGCGAAACTCGCCTTCGATATACCTGCCATCGAAGATCTCGACCGCCTTGACGTTGTGGGCGTCGAGCTGCTGGCTGAACTGGGTGTAGGTCAGTTCCTCGACCCCAGTGCGCTTGTTGTTCAGCAGCTGGAACAACGCCAGCGCAAAGAGGCCCACCAGGACCCACATCGCGAGATTCTTGCTCACGTTGCCCCAGCCAGCGCGTGGCGGGCGGGGCGGTGTGCGATCTGCCATCTATGCCTGCGACTCCA
>JAICQR010000184.1 GCA_025937755.1 Gemmatimonadales bacterium
AGAATCAGCGCCTGGCGCGTCCGCATCCGGCGTGGATGGAAATCGGGATTGGATGAGAGCGGAAATGGCAGGGTCGCTGCCAGCGCGGCGGCCTGGTTCCGGGTAAGCCGTCCGGGTGCGCGATCAAAATAGACCTCGCTCGCATCGCGCACTCCCCACACCCCCGGTCCCAGTTCGACCACATTGGCATACAGCTCCAGCAATCGGTCCTTTCCCAGCGCCCATTCCAGCCGGTAGGCGGTGACTGCCTCCTTCACCTTGCGCAGCGGGTTCCTCGAGGGCGACAGGTACAGGTTCTTGGCCAGCTGCTGCGAGATCGTGCTCGCCCCGCGCAGCCGGTTGCGCCGCTCCCACGCGCCTGGAAGCGCGTCCAGCAGCGCGCCCCAATCGCGGCCGCTGGTCCAGCTGAACTCGTCACGCGGGTAGCCCAGCGCCTTGCGCAGTTCCACGAAATCGAGACCGCCATGGCTCCGGAACCGGTTGTCCTCGCCCCGTATGACCGCGGCAAGGAACAGGGGCGAGATGCTGTCCAGCGGCACCGGCTGATAGGGAGGCTCGAGCGAGGCGATCGGCACCCGCTCCCGCATCCGCATGAACGCGGTCTCGGATGGGAAGTGGGTCGCGTACCAGATGGGCGGTGGCCAGACGGCAAACAGCCACCCCACGAAGATCAGTGAGGCGGCTGCAATGCCGAGCAGGATTCGCCGGACGATACGCACCGGCGGCAGATCAGCGCAGCAGGATTGCGCGGGCGGTGCCCCGTTGCCGGCCCTCTACCGTCTGTCCTACCGATGGCACCGTGACCCGCACCAGCGACGTCTCAGCGGATTCGAATCCTGCCGGCACGCCATCGGTGCCGAGGTAGACAGTGGTGGCGCGCTGGCCCTCGGTGTTGAGGTCGCGTTGCTGGCCGAACTCGGTGACCGAACCTTGCTGGGTGAACGTTCCCCTGCCGCTCAGCACCAGCGCCGTGCGGGCGCCGCGAACCGATGGCCCGGAGGCGACCCAGCTCATGCGCGCAACTTCCTTGACCGTCGAGCTCGGTCCGCCCAGCGCGGCGGTCGTCGTGTCGGTCCAGACTGCGCCGGTCGCCACGCCATTCGTCGGCAGCGACGGCACCAGGAACCGGATCAGCGATTCCACCCGTCCCGCCAGCAGATTGGTCCGGTCCACGCTCAGCGAATCGACGTGCCCGTTGGGCGTGACCCGGATCGACCACACCGTGCCACGGGCGCTGTCGAGCAACGCCGGCGGTACCGGCACCTGAGCCGACGCGAGGATCGAATCCAGCACGAAGGTCAGCCGGAAGCCACTGTCGGCCGGCTCCGAGGTCTGGCCCAGCCACGCCGTGATGGCCGTGTACTGAATGACGGAGTCACCACTGGGCATCGCAAATGCCATGGTGTCGTTCATCAGCACTTGATATCGCGCCGTGCCGCTGGGTGAGAGCAGAACGAGATCGCCGGTGCCTGGTCGGCTTTCGGGCGTCGTCGTATCAACGGGCGCAGTCACCACCCCGGTCGGGGCAGGTGGCAATGGCCGCGTGGGCGGTGCCGCTGTGGCACAGCCCCCGAGGCCCAGTATCAGAAACAGCGAGCGGGCGCCTGTCATTGCAGCAGCGTGATCGTGCCCGACACCTGGTTCGCGATGGGAATGACGCCCGCGCCGGGAGGGGCAACCAGCAAGTCGGACTGGTCCTCGGACTTGCCGCTCAGCAGCCAGCCTCCGGGAGCCACATGTACCTCGGCTGTGGAATTTCCCTTACCCTCGATGGGCAGGTCTCCCTGCACCGTGCCTGACAGCGAGTAGGCCGATGTCGACGAGATCCTGAGGCCGCCGCCTTCGCCGGCTGTCGCCACATGGTTGGTTACGGAATTGCGGGTGGTGATGCCGGTCGGCACCGTGTCGGTGGTGCTCACCGTGTCGCTCCAGTTGTCGCCCGCCTTTGTGCCCGCCTTCACCTTGGGGAAGAGCCCGTCCACGAGCCCCCGCAGTTGCGGCCCCCGCGTGGAGTCAGCATCCACAAAGCCTTCAGCTTCACCCTCGGCGTCCACGAAACCGGCGCCATGCAGATCCTTGAAGGCGTTGATCACGCCGGCCAGGGCAGGGTTGTCAGCGCCGGGGCCCGGAATCACCGAGTCCACAGTGGCCTTCACAGCTCGGCCGCCCGCGCTGTCGGTTACCTCGATGGTGAGGAAGACATCGTACACGGCTGACAGCACCTGCTCGGCCTGGCCCATGGCCGTGAGGTCCACGACCTGGTCTATCTGCTGCTGGATCCGATAGCGCAGCGTCTCGGCAGCGCCCGAGGGCGAGGCCACGAGAGCAGCAGCGGTAACGGCGGCAATTACGGAACTCGGGATCATTCTCAGCTCGGGTAAAGGGTCCGGAAAAGTACGGGAATTGCCCGTGCAACTGCTAGGGTTCAATTTTGCAACAGAAATGGGCCCCCAAGTTCGGGGGCCCAATGGGCCAGGCCGTAAGCCGAGTTCTGTTCCGCCCGCCGAAGCGGAGGGATGATCATCTGTCTGGGACGGTCGTCGCCGACCGCCTCGTGCAGCCTACCCGCGGCTCCAACGGTGCGGGTCGCACCTCGCCGCTTATTTGGCCTTGCTCCGGCTGGGGGTTACCGTGCCACCGCCGTTGCCGGCGGTGCGGTGGGCTCTTACCCCACCATTTCACCCTTACCCGGCGGTTGCCCGCCTGGCGGTATGTTTTCTGTGGCCCTGTCCGTCGCCTTGCGGCGCCCAGGCGTTACCTGGCAGCCTACCCGTTGGAGCTCGGACTTTCCTCCAGACGCTTCCGCGCCCAGCGACCATCACGCCCGGCCCACCCTCAATATACCCGGGCGGCCGGCGGGCCGCCCCTAATCCTCACTTCCCACTTCCCACTTCCCACTTCCCACTTCAACCCCTGACCCCCGAAATCCCCGCCAGCCCCTCGCGCGCAAACCGCACGTAGCCCTGCAGCGACTCGTCGGCGTATTTCCATTGTTCCAGCACCCGTTCGTACTCGGTCCGGGCCTCGGCGGTGCGCCCCAGCCGGTGGAGCAGTTCCGCCCGCAGCAGCCGCACCCGTCCCAGCATGGCCCAGCGGGGATCGAAGCTGCCGGTGCGCAGCAACTCCGGCTCGTACCCCTCGAGCAGGGCGAGCGCGGTCTGGTACTCGCCCAGCGCAGCCCAGGCCTGGGCCGCGAGCGGCCTGCGATACACCACGTACTTCTGCATCATGCCCTGGGCCGAG
>JAICQR010000164.1 GCA_025937755.1 Gemmatimonadales bacterium
GCACCCCGATTGCAGCCGCCATCGGCTCCGCCACCATCAGCACCTGTTTGGCGCCCGCGGTCTCGGCCGAGTCGCGCACCGCGCGGCGCTCGACCTCGGTGATGCCCGACGGCACGCAGACGATGACCTTCGGCTTCACCCGGAAGAAGTGCTTGTCGATGATGGTCTTGAGGAAGTAGCGCAGCATCTTCTCGGTGACATCGAAGTCGGCGATGACGCCATCCTTGAGCGGACGCACCGCCAGGATCCCTTCCGGCGTGCGGCCCAGCATCCGCTTGGCTTCGAGCCCGATGCCCTTGATGCGGCCGGTCGCCTTTTCCAGCGCCACCACCGACGGTTCGTTCAGCACAATGCCCTCACCCTTCACATAAATGAGGGTGTTGGCAGTGCCGAGATCGACCGCGATCTCATTGGCGGGCATGAGCGACGACAGCTTCCACGACGACAATTTCATCAGGGAACCACAAGCGAGAGGGCCACGGGGAAACGAACCGAGCCTAACCTAAACCGGTACTGCCGAAGCCGCCAACGCCCCGCTCGGTGGCGGGAAGCTCGGCGACGGCCTCGAATTCAGCCGGCAACACCTGGGCCACCACCAGCTGGGCGATCCGCATCCCCCGGGTGACCCGGAAGGGCTCATCACCCAGGTTGATGAGCGCCACCTTGAGCTCGCCCCGATAGTCGGAGTCGATGGTGGCGGGCGTGTTGGGCAGGGTAATCCCGTGCCTCAGGGCCAGCCCCGAACGGGGCCGGATCTGGGCCTCGTGGTGCTCCGGCAGGGCCAGCGCGAAGCCGGTGGCGAACAGCCGGCGCTCGGAGGGGGCCAGCGTGCCCTCCTCTGCGCTGGCCAGGTCGAAGCCGGCCGAGCCCGGAGTGGCCCGGGCCGGCACCGGCAGCCCCTCGCCGTGGGGCAGCCGCTGGATGGCAACGCGAACCGGCTTCAGAGGACCTGCTCCACCGGTACCAGCGGCAGGCCGAACGCCTCCGCCACGCCGGGGTATACCGTCTTGCCGCCGACGATGTTGAGGCCCAGGGCCAGCGCCCGGTCCTCGGCGCAGGCCTTCTTCCACCCGTCCCGCGCCAACCGCAGGCCGTAGGAGAGCGTCGCGTTGGTGAGGGCCAGAGTCGAGGTGCGCGGAACGCCACCCGGCATGTTGGCCACGGCGTAGTGCAGGATGCCGTCCACGAAATACGTGGGCTGCTCATGGGTGGTGGGCTTGATGGTCTCCACGCATCCCCCCTGGTCCACGGCCACGTCCACGATCACCGAGCCGGGCTTCATCAGCTTGAGGTCGGCGCGCTTCACGAGGTTGGGCGCCTTGGCGCCGGGCAGCAGCACTGCACCCACCACCAGGTCCGCCTTGTGGAGGCAGTCGAGAATGTTGCCGCGGTTGGAATAGAGCGTGTCGACGTTGGCCGGCAGCACATCATCGAGGTAGCGGAGCCGGTGGAGCGACACATCGAGCATGGTTACGTGAGCGCCCAGGCCCGCAGCCATCTTGGCCGCGTTGATCCCCACCACTCCGCCGCCGATGATCATGACCTCGGCCGGTGCCACACCGGGCACGCCGCCCAGCAGCACGCCGCTGCCACCGAAGTGCTTCTCGAGGTACTTGGCGCCCTCCTGTACCGCCATCCGGCCGGCCACTTCAGACATCGGGGTAAGCAGCGGCAATTCTCCGCTGGGCAGCTCCACCGTTTCGTAGGCCAGAGCCACCGACTTCGAGTCGATCACCGCGCGGGTCAGGCCTTCGTCGGCCGCGAAATGGAAGTAGGTGTAGATCAGCTGGTCCTTGCGCATCCGGGGCCACTCGACCGCGATCGGCTCCTTGACCTTCATGATCATGTCGGCCTTCTGCCAGACCTCATCCGCGGTGGGCAGTATCTTCGCCCCGACCGCGGTGTAGGCCTCATCCGCAAAACCGCTGCCGACGCCGGCGGTGGTTTCCACGTAGACCGTGTGGCCGGCGGCCACAAACGACTCCGCGCCGGCCGGTACCAGTGCCACGCGGTTCTCGTTGGTCTTGATCTCCTTCGGGACGCCGATGATCATCGTATTAGTGGGAAGTGGGAAGTGGGAAGTAGGGGTCAGCCGGGGCCGAGCCGCAGCACGGTCTGGCGTTCACTGGGATAGAACTCGGCGGCCACCGCCATGGTGTCGTCGAGCGTGACACTGTCGATCTCGGCCAGGATGTCGTCCATTGGCCGGTAGCGGCCTTCCAGCAGTTCCGCAGCAGCCAGCCGGCCCATCCGGCTCAGCGGATTCTCCAGTGCGAGCATCAGCTGGCCCTTGAGTTGGCGCTTGCCGTCCTCCAGTTCCGTTGGTGTCAGCCCATCGGACGCGAGCCGGTCATACTCGGCACGAATCGCCGCTTCCGCGGCATCGGCCGTGGCCGGCTGGGTTCCCACGTACACGCCCATCTGCCCGGCGCTCTGGTAGAAGTGCTGGTACGAATAGATGGCGTAGGCCAGGCCCAGCTGCTCGCGCACCCGCTGGAACAGCCGGCTCGACATCCCCCCGCCGAACGCGCTGGTGAGAATCGCGATGGCAAACCGCCGCGGATCACGGGTCGGGAAGGTGTCGGTGCCAAACACGATGTGCGACTGGGCCGTGGCGCGCGGCTCCTGCCGTGACACGCCGTGCGCAGCCGGCATCACCGGCAGCGGCGCCCGGGTGGGCCGCGCTGCGTCACACTCGAACCAGCCCTCGGCTTCCATCGCCTTGAGCAGCGCATCGTGCTCGAAGTTGCCCGCGGCCGCGACCACACAATTGGCGGGGTAATAGCCCGCAGCATGCGCAGCGGCGAGATCCTGCGCCTGCAACGCACCCACGGAATCGCGGGTGCCCAGGATGGAGTACCCGTAGGGGTGCGACTGCCAGAGCGCTTCGGAATGGAGCTCGAAGACGAGATCGTCGGGGGTGTCCTCCACCCCGCTGATTTCCTCGATGACTACCCGGCGCTCGGACTCGAGATCCTCGGCCCGGAGCAGCGGGCGCCGCACCAGGTCGGTGATGAGGTCCACCGCCAGCGGGAGGTCGGCGTCGAGGGTGTGGGCCTGGAAGCTGGTATGGTCCCGCCCGGTCCAGGCATCGAGACTGCCGCCCCTTACCTCGAGTGCCAATGCGATTTCGTGGGCGCTGCGCCGCTCAGTGCCCTTGAACACCATGTGCTCGAGCAGGTGGGACACGCCCATCTTGGCGCGGGGTTCGTGGGCACTGGCCGAACGGACCCAGACGCCGAGAGCGGCCGAGCGAAGCCACGGGAGCCGCTCCGAGAGCACTACCAGCCCGTTGGGCAGGGTGCTCCGGAACAGCCCCTCGTCGAGGCGGACCGTCTCCACCGGGCAGCTACTCCCTGGGAAGGAGCGCCTTGCGGGACAGCTTCATGCGGCCGCGCTCGTCCACCGAAAGCAGCTTCACCTGGACCACATCGCCCGGCTTGACTACATCCTCCGTCTTCTCGGTCCGGCCATGCTGCAGCTCGCTAATGTGCAGCAGCCCCTCGACGCCGGGCATGATCTCGACAAACGCGCCGAACGGCGTCGTGCTCTTGACCGGGCCCTCGTAGATCCGGCCGATCTCGGGCTCCGCCGTGATGGCCGCGATCATTTCCTTGGCCTTGGCCAGCGCTTCGCCGCCCACCGCGGAGATGGTGATGATGCCGGTGTCCTCGATGCTGATCCTGGCGCCGGTGGCGTCCTGGATGCCCCGCACCGTCTTGCCCTTGGGCCCGATCACGTCGCCGATCTTGTCCGGCTTGATCTGCACGGTCTCGATCCGGGGCGCGTAGGGCGACAGCTCCTCGCGCGGAGCGGCGAGCGCCTTCTTCATCTCGCCCAGGATGTGCATCCGGCCGTTCTTCGCCTTGTCGAGCGCCTTGGCCATGATGTCGAGGTCGAGGCCATCGATCTTGATGTCCATCTGGATCGAGGTGATGCCCGCCTCGGTGCCGGCCACCTTGAAGTCCATGTCGCCGAGATGATCCTCGGAGCCCAGGATGTCGGTGAGGA
>JAICQR010000051.1 GCA_025937755.1 Gemmatimonadales bacterium
ATCGAGAGCGCTTCCTCCAGCGATTCCGCGGTGGCATTGATGTCAGAGGGATTGACGATCAGCGCTTCGGGCATCTCCTCCGCGACGCCGGCGAACTCCGACAGGACCAGCACCCCGGCGTCGTCCTCGCGCGAGGCCACGAACTCCTTGGCGACGAGATTCATGCCGTCCCTCAGCGGCGTCACCAGCATGACGTCGGCCGCAGCGTACAGCGCCGACAGCTCATCGGGAGAGATCGAGCGGTACTGGTAGGTCACGGGGGTCCACGCCGGCGTGCCGAAGGCGCCGTTGATCTGGCCCACCAGTGCGTCGAGGTCGTGACGAAGGCTGCGATATTCGCCCACGCCGGTGCGCGACGGCACGACCACCTGGATGAAGCGCACCTTGCCCATGTACTCGGGATGGCGCTCGAGCAACCGGCGAAACGTGAGCAGCCGCCGGGGTACACCTTTGGTGTAGTCGAGGCGGTCAACCCCGGCGATGAGCCGCACACCTTCCGCAGGACGAAGCAACGCAGCCTGGGTGCGCACCCGGGGGGTGGCGGCCCGCGCAGCGAAATCCCGCGCGTCGATCCCGATGGGAAAGGTGCCGATCCGGACCCGGCGTCCCTCGTATTCCAGCGGCCCTTCCGTCTCCCGCGCCGAGGTCATGCGCAGCGCCGCATGGCGGAAATGCGCCGCATAGCGGCTGGTGTGGAAGCCCACCAGGTTCGCGCCCAGCATGCCGTCGAGCACCTGTTGGCGGCCGGGGAGAATGCGAAGGATCTCGCTTGACGGAAATGGCGTGTGGAGGAAGAACCCGATGCGAGCCGCGGGCAGCCGGCGTCGCAGGAGGGCCGGCACCAGCAGGAGCTGGTAGTCATGCACCCAGATGTCGTCGCCCTCGCGCCAGATCGCGGCCGCGGCGTCCGCAAATTTCTCGTTGACTTCCTCGTACACGTCCCAGCTGGGCGGGTCGAGCGGCATCCGGTCGGTGAAATAGTGGAACAGCGGCCACAGGACGCCGTTGGACACGCGTTCGTAGTACTCGGTCACTTCCCTGGCCGTAAGGGTGACCGGGATGCAGTCCAGTTCGGTCAGCCGCTGGTTCAGTTCGGCGCGTTCGGCACGGGGAATTCCCGATACCGGACCGGGCCATCCCACCCAGACTGTATGCGAACGCCGGCTCACCGCCTCGAGCGCGGTGGCGAGTCCGCCCACGCTGCGATGTACTTCCAGCTCGCCTGCCTCGACACTGGCCGTGATGGGCAGCCGGTTGGAAACCAGGATGGTGCGCGGTGGGCTCACGTCCACGCCCGGACGCGTCCGTCCCGGACCTCGAGGAACTCGCTGATCGTCATGGCCGCGTGGATCAGTCCGACATGGGTGTACGCCTGGGGAAAGTTCCCCAGCAGCATGCCGGAAGCGGGGTCGATGTCCTCCGAGAAGAGACCGACCGGGTTGGCGTACTGCGCAACGCGATCGAACACGGCAATCGCTTCGTCCAGCCGGCCGGCCAGCGCCAGCGCCTCCGCCCACCAGAACGAGCAGATGGTGAAGGCGCTCGTGGTATCGCCGAAATCGTCCTCATTCTTGTAGCGCAGCATCAGGCCATTGCTCACCAGCAGGCGCTGATAGGCTTCGACCGTGGACGTGAACCGCGGGTCCCGGGCGTCCACCAGGCCGATGGTGGACAGCAGCAGCGCCGAGGCGTCGGGGTGGACACCATTGAGCGCCTGGGTGAAGTAGCCCTTCTCGGTGCTGTAGCCATGCTGCAGGATGGTCTGCTGCTCCTGGTTGGCGATGCCGTGCCAGCGCCTGGCGGTCTCCCAGTCGCCAAAGCGCTCAGCGAGCGTCGCCCCCCGCTGGATCGCCACCCAGCACATCGCACGGGAGAAGGTGTAATTCTTGAGGATACTGCGGAACTCCCAGATGCTGGTGTCGGGGAGCGGTGCGGCGGCGATCGCCTCCTCCACCAGCCGCCGGATGAGCGGGTAATAGCCGTCGGCCTCGTCGTGCACGATGCGCTGGTCGGTGAGCAGGGTCTGGAGGCAGAGGATGAGCTCGCCCCAGAGGTCGTGCTGGCGCTGGACGAAGGCGGCGTTGCCGATTCGCACGAATCCGTTGCCATTGAAGCCGGCGAGATGCGGCAACATCACTTCCTGCAGGTCGCGCTCGCCGCCGACGCCATAACAGGGCTGCAATGGGCCGACCTCTGCGACGTCGCGCAGGTAGCGGATGAACTGCTCGCCCTCCCACAGCTGGGCCAGCCGGCGCAGCGCTTCCACGATGAAGGCGGAGTCGCGTAGCCAGCAATAGCGGTAGTCCCAGGTGCGCGGCGTGCCCATCGCCTCGGGAATGCTGGTGGTCGTGGCCGCGACGATCGCGCCGGTGTCATGGTACGCGTGGAGCTTGAGGCAGAGCGCCGACCGGAGCACCAGCTCCGGCGCAAAGAACGGCAGGGCGCATGACCGGGCCCATTGCCGCCAGCCCGCGACCGTCCGCTCGAGGTCGTGATTGACGCTCGCCAGGGTGGGAAGCGAGTCGCGCGTGCCATACGACAGCACAAACCAGTGCGGACGGGTGAGCACGAACGGGGTCCGGCTGGTGATGTATGCGGTCGGCACGCTGGTCGCGAGGTGCAGCGGAGTGCCGAACCCCGCCACCGAGAGGCCGTTGGTGGTCTGCCGGATGCGGGGCACCGCCCGGCCGTAGTCGGGCCGGGGATCGAACTCCACCACCAGCCGGGGCTCGCCGGCCAGCGGCCGGACCAGCCTCGCGATCTCGATCGGCACCCGGACCCCGAGCCCGGCGGGAATCCGCGGCGCGAAATCGATGACTTCCCACTTCTCCTCGCCTCGCTCGAACACCGTCCTCACCACATTGGTGTTCTGGATGTACCCCATCTGCCCGGTGCAGGGCCCCGAGGCGTGGTCAATCCGGAACGTGCCGCCCTTCTCGATGTCGAGGAGTCGTGCGAAGACCGACGGCGAATCGAAGCGCGGCATGCACAGCCACTCGATCGCGCTGGTTGGTGCAACCAGGCCGAGGATGCGCCCATTGCCATAGGCCGCGTGATTGAGCGTCTGGTGATTGGATGGCTCATTCATGAAGTACGGCTACCTAGCGACGTGGCTTGATGCAACCCTTGCCGGAGGGGTGACTACTTTTCCGGATTCTCCTTCACTGAGCGCAATGACCGACCCGGCACGGACTTCACCTGCTCCGACACCCCAGGCCGCGCTGCCTCCCGGCGCACTCTGGACGCCCGACGCCACGACGTTTGTGCTCGACGCCCCTCGGGCGACCCGGGTCGAACTGATTTTCTTCGAGCCCGGCGAACGCGGCGCGGAGCAGCGGCGACAGGACCTGGAGGTCTCCGGCGAAGGCCGATGGACCGCGGTCGTCGGCGGTGCCCTCGCCGGCCAGCACTACGGCTACCGGGTGCACGGTGCCTTCGATCCGGGAGCAGGCCATCGCTGCAATCCAGCCAAGCTGCTGATCGATCCCGCCGCGCGCGCCATCAGCGGGCCGGTCAGCTGGCATCCCTCGCTTACAGATACCGTGCGCCGCGAGGACGGCACCCCCATCGCCAGCGCGGAGGACTCGGCGCCACACTTGCCCCGCAGCATCATTGTCGATCCGGCCTTTGACTGGCGCGGCGACCAGCGGCCCGATCGTGCCTGGTCCGACACCGTGATTTACGAATGCCACGTCCGGGGCATGACCATGCAGCATCCGCACGTCCCGGAGTCGGAGCGAGGCACCTATCTCGGCCTCGCCTCGGAGCCAGTGCTGGACCACCTGCAGGGCCTGGGCGTCACTGCCGTGCAGCTGCTGCCGGTGCATCACATGGGCGTGGAGCATCACCTCGTCGACCTCGGGCTTCCCAACTACTGGGGCTACAGCACGATCGGGTTTTTCGCGCCGGACTCGCGTCTGGCGACCGGCGCCGATGGCCGGCAGGTGGCGGAGTTCAAGGAGATGGTTCGCCGGTGCCATGCGCGAGGGCTCGAGGTCTACCTCGACGTGGTGTACAACCACACCGCGGAAGGTGGCGACCGTGGCGGGGTGATGTCCTTTCGCGGCATAGACAACGCCGCCTTCTACCGCCTGGGCCTCGAGCACGCCGGCCATTACATCGACTTCACCGGCACGGGGAACACCTTCGACCTGTCCAATCCGCTGACTCTGGAGCTGGTCCTCGACAGCCTTCGCTACTGGGCCACCGAAATGCACGTCGACGGATTTCGATTCGACCTCGCCGTGACGCTGGGCCGCACCGCCTCAGGCGACTTCGATCCTGCTACCGGATTCTTCGAGGCGGTGCGGCACGATCCGGTGCTCCGCGGTTGCAAGTTGATCGCCGAGCCGTGGGACCTCGGCCCTGGCGGCTATCGGCTGGGTGGATTTCCGCTCAACTGGAGCGAGTGGAACGGCGCCTACCGCGATTCGATCAGGCGTTTCTGGCAGGGCGCCGGTGGGCAGGCCGACGAGTTCGCGTCCCGGCTCGCCGGCAGTGCGGACCTGTTCCAGGCCGATCCGCGGCCGCCGCAGGCCAGCATCAATTTCATCACCTGCCACGACGGGTTCACGCTGGCGGATCTGGTGAGTTACGAGCGCAAGCACAACGAGGCTAACGGTGAGCACAACCGCGACGGCACCGACCAGAACTGGAGCCGGAACTGGGGCGTGGAGGGGCCGACCGACGAGGCGCATATCCGACGCCTTCGTGACCAGGTGCGCCGGTCAATGCTGCTGAGCCTCGCCTGCTCGCAGGGCGTCCCGATGCTGGCGCACGGCGACGAGCTGGGCCGCACCCAGCAGGGCAACAACAACGCGTACTGCCAGGATGGGCCGCTGTCCTGGGTCAACTGGGAGACATCAGCGGAGGATCAGGCTTTTCTCGAGTTCGTTCGCCGGGCGATGGGCGTGCGCGGGGCCAATGCGGTGTTCCGGCGCACCCGCTTCGATCCGCCCCACCGGCACCACGCCGCGGAGGTGGAGCCTGCCGAGCCCGAGGCGCACGACACGATGCCGCTTACCTGGCTCAGGCCCGATGGCAGCCCCATGACGGAAAGTGAATGGCAGGATCCCGCTGGCAAGGCGCTGGTGGTGCTGTTGCATCATGAAGGGGGGCAGGGGGGAGACGCCGCCACAGCGCTGCTGGCGCTGAACAACGACGATGCTCCACTCACCGTGAAACTGCCCACGCCGCACGAGGCGGGCGGCTGGGAGGAAACGCTCAATGCCGCGCGCGACACGATCGAACCAATGGCGGTCGATCGCGATGAGGTGGAGATCCCCCCGCACTGTGCGCTGCTCTTCACATGGCGGCGGTAAGGTTACCGCCTTACCGCATTACCGCCCTACCGCCCTACCGCCTACATCACCCCGTCCGGCCCCACGATCATGAACACGACGGTGTTGCCTACTGCGAAGTAGGGCAGTCCCCCCGCGGCGCGGCGGCTGAGCAGTGCCATCAGCCCGGCGTCGGGCGAACTCACCACGATGCCCACCTGCATGCCCCCGGAGGGTCCGCTGCCCTGGAAATTTTCCCAGTCGAAGGTGTACTGCGGGCTGGCGAAGGTGCCATCCTGAAGGTAGGGCGCCATGCCCGCCGGCATGACACCGGGCCCGGCGTCTGGCGGGAAGGCGTTCTTGTCGGCCCAGTAGTTGTACGCGGCCAGCCGCACGGAATTGAGGTCCGACTGGACCCCGGCCACAATGGCATGGTTGCGGACGTCGATGTACTTGAGCACGGCGATGGCAGCCAGGATTGCCAGTACCACGAACACCACCAGCAGCTCGATAATCGTGAATCCTCGGCGCATCATCGGGCCCCCCGGCTTTCCAGCACCTGGTATGCACTGCCGACGAAGTCACGCAGCTGATCGGTCGAACGCAGCGTGAGAACGATGTCGCCGTTCTCCCCGACCAGCGTGAACTGATCCGGCGGGATCGGCTCATACCTGACTCCCGACACCACCGGGCCTACATCGGTGAGGCGATCGGGCAGGCCGCCTGTGCTGTCCCGGTAGCGCAGCACTCGCTGGTACTGCATGGCCATCGCAAGCCGAAGGCTGGCGTCGCGGACGGCGCGAGGCTCGTCCGGGGTGCCCCGGTCGAACACGAAGCCCGGCCGGGCAATCGCCAGCCACGCAGCGAGCGCGATCAGTGCCGCGATCGCCACCAGCGTCAGTGGATGCAGGCCGCCCTCGCTGCGCCGGCGTTGGGGCGGCGCCTCGGGCACGCCCGGCGCTTTGAGCGCCTCTTCGTATGCTTCCAGCAGCGCCTTCTTCTCGGGCGTCGGAGGTCCGGCTGGCGGCGGTGTTGTCATGAGGAAGTCGGCGGCAACGCCGCCTCGATCTCTCCGGCAAAGGTGCGCACGTCGATTGGCTTGGTGATGTAGCCGTCGAATCCGGCTGCTTCGGCTTTTTCCCGGTCGCCTGCCATCGCGTGGGCGGTGAGTGCCAGCACCCGTCGCGAGCGATGCGCCGAGGATCGTACGTCCTCCAGCAGCGCGAAGCCGTCCCGGCCAGGAAGCTGGATGTCCATCAGGATCAGGTCGGGCTGGTGCTGGTCCAGTGTCTCGAGCAGGTTGTCGCCACCTGGCAACGATACCACGGCATGCCCCCGCAGCGAGAGCACTGTCCGGAAGAGTTTCATGTTGTCCGGGCTGTCCTCGACGATGAGAATCGTCGCCACATGGGCTCCGTTGTGATGGCGGTGGTCAATAACTACAATCCTGCGACCTTCAACACAATGCAGGCGGCGACTTTCGGGAGGCCTGGGATGATCGTGGGGGGATCGGTGCGAGTGCCTGGTGACAAGAGCATCACGCATCGGCTCCTGATGCTCGCGGCCATGGCGCGCGGCACGAGCCACGTCCGCCGCCCGCTCACCTCGCTCGACGCCCGCTCGACTGCGCGCGTGCTTCGGCAGCTCGGCGCCAGCGTCAGTACCCTCCGCGCCGATGGCAGCGTGACCATCACAGGCCGGGGACGCCTCAGGCAACCCAGTGCCCGGCTGAATTGCGGGAATGCCGGCACCACTGCCAGGCTGCTGGTGGGACTGCTCGCCGCCCATCGCTTCACGACCGAGCTGACCGGAGATGCTTCCCTCCGCCGCAGACCAATGCGACGCGTCACCCAGCCGCTGTCGCTGATGGGCGCCCGCACCGATCCGCCCGAAGCGGACGCGCTGCCGTTTGCCATTCGAGGCGGACCGCTTGCGCCGCTGCGATGGGACCTGCCGGTTTCGAGCGCCCAGATCAAGACCTGCCTCCTGTTTGCCGGACTCGCGGGGGGCGTTGGAGTGTCGCTTCACGAACCGCAGGGGCGTTCGCGCGACCATACCGAACGACTGCTCCGCTCGATGGGGTACACGGTGGCCGAGAGGCGGGGGCGTGTGGAGTTCGAGCCCGATGGCCGGGTCGTTCCGTTCGAGGCCGATGTCCCCGCCGATCCGTCGTCCGCCGCCTTCCTCATGGGTGCTGCACTGCTGGCCGACAAGGGTGAGCTGGTGCTCCCGGCGGTCGGCATCAATCCCACCCGCGTGGGTTTCTTCTCGGTGCTGGAGCGGATGGGCGCGGCGCTGGGGCTGCAGGACCTGGCCGAATCCTGGGGAGAGCCTTCGGGCACGGTAATAGTGCGCCCCGGCGCGCTGACCGCCACCGAGGTCGTCGCCAGCGAAATCCCGTCGCTGGTGGACGAAGTGCCGATGCTGGCGGTGCTGGCATCTCGCGCCGAAGGGGTGACAGCCTTTCGTGACGTGGGAGAGCTGCGGGTGAAAGAGAGCGACCGGCTCACGCTGCTGGCCCGGAACATCCGCGCAGTCGGCGGCAACGCCGAGGTACAGGGCGACGACCTGCTGGTGGAAGGCAGCCAGCGTCCGCCGCGGGGCAGGGTGGTCACGCAAGGCGATCACCGGATTGCGATGGCGTTCTCGGTACTGGGCACGGTTGGTGGAGCACGAGTGGTAGTCGATGATCCCGATTGCGCCAACGTGAGCTTCCCTGGATTCGCGGCAACGCTGCGGAGCATTCGCCGGTGAGTGACGTGGGAGGCGTCGTGCTCGCCATCGATGGCCCGTCGGCCTCGGGCAAGTCGAGCACCGCGCGGGCGGTGGCCGAGGCGCTGGGGTACTTCCACCTCGACTCGGGGGCTCTCTACCGCGGAGTCACCCTGGCGGCGCTTCGTGAGCTGGCCCGCCGGGGCGAAAAGGGCGGCGATCCGCTGTCGCTCGATCCCGAGGTCATGCTGCGCTCGGCGGAGGACCTCGGGCTGGCGCTGCACCCCGATGGGGTCGGGTTCGCGGCGTATCTCGGCGGCGAGCCGGCCGACATCGAGATCCGGGGCGAGCAGGTCACCAGCTACGTCAGCCCGGTGAGCGCGCTGCCGGTCGTGCGCGAGTGGGTCAACGCCCGGCTGCGCGAGATGGTCCGGGCCGGGATGAACGTGGTGGTGGATGGCCGGGACATCGGCACTGTGGTGTTCCCCGACGCCGAGCTCAAGATCTTCCTCACCGCCACGCCCGAGGCCCGGGCCCGCCGGCGCCTGGCCCAGCGGGGCGACGACGTCGACGAGGCCGCCGTTGCCCACGAGGCCGCGGTTCTGGCCGATCGGGACATCAGGGATTCCTCCCGGCCGGTGGCCCCCCTCTGCCAGGCAACCGACGCCAAGTTGTTGGATACCACTGGGATGGGCTTCGCCGACCAGGTCCGCTGGATCGTCGAGCAGGCTCGATCCATCCGCCCCAAACCCTAGCCCTTCCCACTTCCCACTTCCCACGTCCCACTTCGAAGTCTCTTGACAGATTCCCCGTTACTGTAAACGTTTACAGTGACTCCGTCCGATGGGCGGGACCGCAGCATGATCACCATCCGGGATGTGGCCCGCGAGGCGGGCGTCTCCATCGCCACCGTCTCCCGCGTTTTCAATAACGCGGAGGCTGTCGCCACCGATACCCGGCGCGAAGTCCGGGCGGTGGCTACCCGGCTGGGCTATTCCCCCCACGGCACCGCCCGCAGCCTGATCACCCGTCGAACAGCCACGATCGGTCTCATCCTTCCTGACCTCTACGGTGAGTTCTTCTCCGAGCTGATCCGGGGCGTGGACCATGCGGTTCGGGCCCAGGGCTACCACCTGCTGGTGTCGAGTTCCCATGCCGACCGCGCCGAAGTCGATTCAGCTATGGCACTGATGCGGGGTCGGGTGGATGGCCTGGTGGTGATGCTGCCGGAGCGGCAACAGGCGCAGGTCCCCCTCGTGTCGGGGCGCCTGCCGCTGGTTCGGCTGGGAGGAGCGCCCCACAACGGCGACGCGGATGCCATTGTGGTTGCCAATCGAGACGGTGCCCGCGCGATGGTGCGTCACCTCGTGTCGCTGGGGCACACACGTATCGGCGTCATTGCTGGCGCGGACGCCAACTCCGACGCCGACGAGCGAATGTCGGGCGTGCGCGACGGCCTGGAGGATGCCGGGCTGGGTGAGGATGCCCTGTTGCGTGTGGCAGGCGACTTCAGTGAGGCATCCGGATTCCGCGCCGCGCGTGAGATGCTTCGCGCGGATCCCCGGCCGACGGCGATCTTCGCCCTGAACGACGCGATGGCCATCGGGGCGCTCTCGGCGCTGCGGGCAGAAGGCGTGAACGTCCCGGCCGACATCGCCGTCGCCGGCTTCGACGACATCCCCATGGCACAATTCCTCGATCCACCCCTCACGACCGTGCGCGTCGACATCAGTGCCATGGGCGCGCGCGCGGCAACCCGAGTGCTTTCCCACCTCGGCAACGGGCCCTCCGGCTCCGGCGTCGAGATCGTCCCTACCACGCTGATGGTGCGCCGCTCGTGCGGCAATCCGGGGGCGTGGTCTCCCACCATTCCGGAGAGTCTTGCATGAGAATCCCTGTTTGGGTCCGGCTGCCCGCGCCCGTCGTCGCGATCGCGGCCCTCGCGCTCCTGGCGTTCCTGCCGGGGTTGGCGCTGGCGCAGACGACCACGGGCCGCGTCACCGGCGTCGTGACCGACTCAGCCGGCGCTCCCGTCGGCGAAGCGGATGTACTGGCCATATCAACCTCCACCGGGATCCGCCGCACGGCGCAGACCGACGCGTCCGGGTCGTACAACCTTCCTGCCCTCTCGCCGGCGCAGTACCGGGTCGAGGTACGCCGGATCGGCTACGGGCCCCAGGCCCGGCTGGTCACCGTCGGTATTGGCCAGGTCCTCTCGGCCAACTTCCAGCTGGGCCAGTCGATCGTGCAGCTGGAGGACATCACCATCGCCTCGGAGCCGCTGGTGGAACTCCGCACCAGTGAGGCCGCGACCAACGTGACCCAGGCGCAGATCGAGAACCTTCCGACGGGCAGCCGGAACTTCCTGGACCTGGCGGCGCTGGCACCGGGAGTCAACGTCTCCGAGGACCGGGCCGACGGCACCGGCAAGACCTTCCAGTCAGGTGCGCTGCCGGCCAACAACATCAACGTCTTCGTGGACGGCGCCAGCTACAAGAACGACGTGATCAGCGGCGGGGTGGTGGGCCAGGACGCCAGCCGCGGCAATCCGTTCCCGCGGAACGCGGTGCAGGAGTACCGGGTCATCACCAATAACTTCAAGGCCGAGTACCAGAAAGCGTCCAGCGCGATCATCACCACGGTGACCAAGTCGGGCACCAACACGTGGGAGGGCAATGCCTTCGTGACCCTGCAGAACGAGGGGCTGGTGGCGCTCGACTCGATCAACCAGATCCGCGACACCGCCGACGCGGCCTTTGAGGAACCGGCCTTCAGCCGCTACCTCGCAGGACTGAGCGCAGGCGGCCCCATCATTCGCGACAAGCTGTTCTTCTTCGGCTCGTGGGAGGGCAACCTCCAGAATCGGGACGGGGTGGTGCACTTCAACGGTGCGCCAGCTGCCTGGCCCGCCGAGATCGCCGCCCTTGAAGGCGAGACCAATCCGTCCAACTTCCGGTCCAACAGCTTCCTGGGCAAGCTGACCTACAACATGAGCGAGAACCAGCTGCTGGAATTCACCGGTGACTGGCGTCATGAGACCGATATCCGTGGTTTCGGCGGCCAGTTTGCCGGCGCAGACCGCTCGTTCTCGGCATCGGAGAACCTGCAGCAGGACATCGCCACCGGCCGTGTAAAGCACACCTTCCTCGGCAGCAACTGGGTCAACGAGGCGTTTGTTGCGTACCAGTACTACAACTGGAACCCCGAGCCGACCGATTTCACCACGGTGGGCCGCGAGTATCGCGGCTTCGGGGTCATCGGCGGTCGGGATTCCCGCCAGGACATCTCCCAGAAGCGGCTCTCGGTCCGGGATGACATCACCTTCACCGGCCTCCAGATGAGCGGCGACCACGTGGTCAAGATGGGCCTCAACGTGGACTTCGCGTCGTACACGCTGAACAAGCAGCTGAACGAGAATCCGTTCTTCATCTTCGACGCCGTCAACAACTACACCACCCCGATCGAGGCCCGGTTCGGCTTCGGCAACCCGCTGGTCGAAGGCTCCAACACCCAGTGGGGCATCTACGCCCAGGACGACTGGTCGCCCACCTCCCGGCTCACGATCAACGCCGGCGTGCGATACGACCTCGAGACCGGACCCTACAACCTCGACTTCGTGACGCCCCAGAACATCGTCGACTCGGTCACGCTGTTCCGCGATTCGCTGTTTGTGGATGTGGACCCCGCGGAATTCTTCACCGACGGCTCTCAGCGCTCGGCCTTCAAGGGCGCAATCCAGCCCCGCCTCGGATTCTCCTATGCCCTGGGCGAAGCCGGCACGACGGTCATCTTCGGCAGCGCGGGCATCTTCTACGACCGGATCAACTTCAATTCGTTCATCGACGAGTCGTACCGGGCCCAGCATCCCAACTACAACTTCCTCTTCGACGAGGATGGGGTGCCGGATGCGAACAACCGGATCATCTGGGATGACTCCTACCTGAGCCGCGAGGGATTGGAGGGGATCCTGGCGTCCGGCAACGTGCCCCGGCAGGAGATCTTCATCCTGCCGAATGAGATCAAGCCACCCAAGTCCTACCAGTTCACCGGCGGCATCCGGCACGACTTCGGCGGCTGGAACGGCTCGGTGAGCTACAATGGCGTGCGGGGCCGGAACGGCTTCTCGTTCGAGTGGGCCAACCTCAGCTTCAACCCCGCCACCAACGACTGCTGCGTCAGCATCAACCAGAGTGCGTACCAGAACATCCTGGTGGCCAACAACGACGTGCGGACCTGGTACGACGCCGTTGCGGTGCAGCTGGATCGGCCCTACCGCACCGGCCTGGATGGCGGGATCGGCTGGGGTGCCGGTGTGGCCTACACCCTGTCGTGGGCCGAGCAGGAAGGCAATGACCTGTTCAGCTTCCCGCAGGTTGCGCTGCAGCCGCGTCATCCCACCAACTCCGACCAGACCCACAAGGTGGTAGGGAACTGGATCGTGGACCTGCCCTGGGTCTGGGGCATCCAGTTCAGCGGGCTCGCGACGCTGGCAACCGGCA
>JAICQR010000218.1 GCA_025937755.1 Gemmatimonadales bacterium
GGCGTGCTCTACTGCTGGGGCGACAACGTGTACGGGCAGCTGGGCTCTGCTACGCCGGCGCTCTCGCCGGAGCCGCTCAAGCTGCCGTTTCAGCCGTGATAGTCGAGAGTCTATAGTTGAGAGTCGAGAGTCCAGAGTCGAGAATCCGGCGTCGATAGTTGAGGGGCGCTGGTCACACGTCGCGAGTGGGCGCCCAGCAGCTATATTCCCCGGGATGCCGCCACCAGACTCGACCGTCCACGGTGATTCACCGCGCATTTCGATCCTCGCGGAGCAGGACCGCCTGCTGCGAGCGATGTCGCCCCTGCAGAAACTGCTGGTGAGTGAGGGGCTTCGGCGCAGCGCGTGGACACTCAAGGCGGCATGGTTGCGATCCCAGTCTCCCGAGCTGTCTGCCGACGAGCTCGAGCAGCGCGTGCGGGCCATCTTCCTGCATGCAGCTCCCTGAGCTTCTCCTTCACATTCTGCGGCCGCTGAACGCCACGGGCATCAGCTACATGGTGACCGGTGGCGTCGCCGCAATCATCTACGGCGAACCGCGGTTGACCAACGACGTGGACATCGTTGCCACGATCGACGGCACTGGTGCACAGGCGGTGGTGAACACGTTCCGTGCACCCGAGTTCTACTGTCCGCCGGTTGAGACCCTGCAGGAGGAGGCGGGCCGCGTCAGCGGTGGCCACTTCAACCTTCTCCACGCGGAATCCGCGTTGCGGGCGGATATCTACCTGGCGGGTGAGGACAAGCTGGCGTCGTGGGGGCTGGCTCGACGGCAGCAGGTGGAGTTCGGACGGGATGTGGTACCAGTGGCGCCGATCGAATACGTCATCCTGATGAAGCTGCAGTGGCTGCGCCAGTCAGGCAGTGAGCGCCATCGATCCGACATTGCGTCGATGGTGCGGCTGAGCGGGGAACTGGTGGATCGGGAGGCGCTGCATCGCTGGATCACGAAGCTGGGCGTCGAGGCGGAGTGGAAGGCGAGTAACCCGCTGGGGCAGTGACCTCGGCATTATCCACCCGAGGGGCGCTACCCGAATCGCGTCGCGGCGCCAAAACAAGTGCGTTACCTTTCCCGCCTGTCATCGCCGCATCCCCTGCGGCCCCCCAATCCGATATCCCAACGTCTGAGGCACGCATGACCGCAGGGTCGTCCACGCCGTCCAGCAGTGCGCCTGCGCTCCGCCGAGTAGTGACCCGGTGGGAACTGGTGGGTATCGCCATCAACGACGTGATCGGGAGCGGGGTGTACCTGCTGCCGGCGGCGGCGGCGCTGCTGCTGGGTCCGGCCAGCGTGTGGGCGGTGCTGCTGGCGGGATTCGCGGTGCTGCTGCTGGTGCTGTGCTTCGCCGAGGCGGCGAGCCACTTCGACCAGCCGGGGAGCGGCTACCTCTATACCCGGGAGGCGTTCGGGAAGTTCGTGGGGTTCGAGGTGGGATGGATGACCTGGCTGGCGCGCGTGGCATCGGTGGCGTCGCTGGCGAACGGCTTCGCCCAGGCGCTGACCTTCATCTGGCCCGGCGCCAACGACGGGTTCGTGCGGGTGCTGGTGATCGGGATCCCGCTCGCGATCCTCACCTGGATCAACATCATTGGCGTGAAGCACGGGGCGCGGGTCGCGGTAGGTTTCACCATCGCCAAGCTGCTGCCGCTGGTGGTGCTGATCCTGGCGGGGGTGTTCGCCATCGACTGGACGCTGCTGGAGCCAAGGGCGGGCCTCGAGTGGGGCAACCTGGGCGAGGCGGCGTTGTTGCTGCTGTTCGCATACGCGGGGTTCGAGAACACCGCGGCGGCGGCCGGCGAGTACAAGGATCCGAAGCGGGACGTGCCCTTCGCGCTGATCGCGATGATCCTGATCGTGAC
>JAICQR010000101.1 GCA_025937755.1 Gemmatimonadales bacterium
GAAGCGGGAAGTGGATACCGGATGGACACTACTCAGCGCGCGGCACGATGGGTAGGCCCGCTGTCCGCTTCCCACTTCCCACTTCCCACTTCCCACTTTATTACTTCGCCCATGGCTTCCCCCCACCGGCTGATGCGCTGGCTCTCCGTGGCACTGCTCATCTCCGCGGCGTTTGGCTCCGCCGAGGCCCAGGCTCGCCGCTATCTCGTCGAGCTCGGCGCCGCCGGCGGCTACACCAGCTTCGGTGACGCCACCCTGCTGGAGTCCAGCCCCGGGGCGCTGGCCCGGGCTGCGTTCTGGACCCCTTTCAATGTCTCGCTGGAAGCAGAAGTCGGGTTCTTCAGTCCGTCCACCAGGTCGGGAGCCGACTGGAGCGCCCGCTCCATCGGCGGCTCCGCCCTCTATAACGTCGGCATCGGCCGCTCCAGCACCGTGTTCCTCCGGGCCGGCTACGCCTCGATGTCGTACGATTCGGACCTTTGTACCGGCGTGCCGCCCCGCAGCCTCTTCGGCGCCTGCGGATCTTCCGGCGCGGTAACCGGCGGTGTCGGTGCCCGGATTGGCCTGGGTGAGACCATCATGCTGCGGGCCGATGGATTTGCGCTGCGAAGCTCGTCGGGCGACTTCACCAACCTGGGCGCCAGCCTTGGGATTGCGGTGATGCTGGGCAGCAAGCCGCTCACCGACGCCGATGGCGACAGCGTCTACGACTTCAACGACGAATGCCCTGATACCCCGGCCGGTGCGGTGGTTGATGGGAACGGTTGCCCCACCGACGCCGACGCCGACGGCGTGTCCGACGGGCTCGATCGCTGCCCCACTACCGCCGCGGGCGAGGCCGTTGATGGCTCCGGATGCCCTCGCGACCAGGACGGCGACAGCGTTCCCGACGGCCTCGACCAGTGCGCCAGCACACCTGCCGGCGCTGCCGTTGATGCTGCGGGATGCCCGTTGGACACCGACGAAGACAAGATCTTCGACGGACTGGACCGCTGCCCTGCCACACCACTTGGTGCCAGCGTCGATCAACTCGGCTGCCCTGGGGATGCCGATGGCGACGGCGTGCTCGACGGCCTCGACCGCTGCCCCAGAACACCACCCGACGCACCAGTGAATGCCTCCGGCTGCCCGTCCGGCGTCGCTCCCGAGCAGAGCTCGGGACGACCCGGGCAGCGCGCCAACCCCAACGAGTAGACTCGGCACATCATGCGATGGGAAACGCAGTTCCGCCTTGTCCGGGCGGCAGGGCTCGGCTGCCTCCTCATGGCCTGCGCCGATTTTCGGGCGGGCCAGGCCCAGGAGGCCCAACGGGCCCGGCTCGACTCCATTCGGGTCGACAGTCTGGCCCGCGACAGCATCGCGCGAGTCGACAGCATCGCCCGCGCCGACAGCATCGCACTCGCTGACAGCCTGGCCCGGGTGGACAGCGTGCGCCGGGCTGACTCGCTCCGCGCCGCGCGTGCCGAGCGAGCATCGGCCACACCAGCCCGCGCACATCGCGCAACCGACTCGGTGCCCTGGCCACCACTTCCACCGATTCTTCCGGGAGCGGTGGTGCCTGCCAGCCGTGTCGTGGCCTACTACGGCAATCCGCTTTCCCGGCGCATGGGCGTGCTGGGTGAGTATCCCCGCGACGAGATGATCCGGCGGCTGGAAGCAACCGTCGCCGAATGGGCCGAGGCCGACTCGACGACACCAGTGCGGGCAGCGCTCCACATGATCGTGACCGTCGCTCAGGCCGACAAGGGCCGTGACGGCATGTATCGGTTGCGGATGACCGACAGCGTGATCAACCGGGTGGCTCAGTGGGCGGAGCAGCGGGGCTGGCTGTTTTTCGTAGACGTGCAGATCGGCCTCAGTACGGTCCAGGCCGAGCTGCCTCGGCTCACGAGCTTCCTCGAGCGACCGTACGTTCACTTGGCGCTCGATCCCGAGTTCGCCATGAAGGACGGCACCCGTCCCGGCCGAAAGATCGGCACCATGGACGCAGCCGAGGTCAACTACGCCATCCGGTTCCTGGCCGACATCGTGGAGCGCAACAAGCTGCCACCCAAGATGCTGGTGGTGCATCGCTTCACCGAGCGCATGCTCACCAACGCCGACCAGATCGCGTCCGACCCCCGAGTCCAGGTCATCATCGACATGGACGGCTTCGGCGCACCCCAGCTCAAGCGGTCGACCTGGCGTCACGTTATCCAGAATGATCCCGTCCAATACGCCGGCTTCAAGCTCTTTTACAAGAACGACAAGCCGATGCTGACACCTCGGCAGGTGATCGACTTGTTCCCGTCGCCGGTGTATATCCAGTACCAGTAGTGGGGAGTGGGAAGTGGGAAGTGGGAAGTGGGAAGTGGGAAGTTGGAAGCAATATGGCTGAACGGCCAGTCAGTTCAAGGCACGATCCTCAGGTTTTCAGCTAATCAATTGAGTCACAATACTTTAGCATCATGCGCCCGACCGCATACCCGGGCGGCGGTGGCACATCTCCTTGTGCCGTGGTATTTTGGCGCCACTTTTACAGCCCTCTCCATCTCACCGGGAGCCTTTCTGGAACTGCCGAACTCGCATCGGATTCCACTCTCCTGGCTGGCCGCCAACGCTGGCGAGTCGATCCGGTACCGGACGCTGGCGGAGCTGACCCCACCAGAGCTGCTTCAGCCGGAGCAGCTGGAGGCGGCGTCTGCCGCAGCGGCAGAGTCGCCTGCGACGCTCGCCGTCATCAAGAAGCAGAAGGACACCGGGGTCTGGGGCCAGAACCTCCTCGGCCTCGCGCCGTCCGCCAAGGATGGCATCAAGGAAGTCGGAACCATCCCGCAGTATCGGCGGCTGGCCCAGCTCGGCCTGCCCGAGGGAAGCCGGCCCTTCAAGCTCACCGACCGCGTCCTCTTCCGGCTCCTGTCCCGCGACGAGGATCCCGCGCTTCTCCATGAGTATCAGAAACTGGTGAAGGCGGAGCCGACCGCCGGCCCCTGGGCGCGGGAGACGATACGCGAGGCCGCGACCTGCGCCCTGGCCGAGACCGGCCATGGCGATGACCCGCGAGTTCGGGGCGCCGCGCATCGGATCGCCAGTGCGGTGTCCTCGTTTCTTCGGAGCCCACTCGCCGAGAAGCCCTTTATCCGGGCCGGCAGTTCCAACGCGCTGAATCCGGAAGCGTACCCGCCCAGCTGGTACTCGGTCGCGATGGTTGCGTCGATGCCTTCGTTGCAGCGCGAACGCGCCGGCTTTGCCGAGCGGCTGGGGCATTACCTGGCGCAACCGGCGCCCAAGAAGGCGTTCGTGGTGAAGATGGGCCGCCGGGTGCTCAAGCCTTCCCACCTGCTGCTGGGCGATCCCATCGCCTCCGATGGCAAGGGCAACGCCAAGGACATCCCGCTCGCCCTGCACTACATCGAGCTGCTGGCCCGGATGGGTTCGCTGCAGTGGGCGCCGGTGGCCAGCAAGGTGCTCGCCCGGCTGGCATCACAGTGCGACGAGCAGGGTGTATGGCGGCCGTCGGGGCTTCGGTCCCTTCCCAAGGCGACCCACAAGATTACCTGGCACATGTTTCCGCTCGAGCATGAGTCGAAGACCTTCGAGTCGCGCTCGGCAGACGTGACCTTCCGCCTGGCGCTGATCGCCAGGCTGCTCAACTGGGAACTGCAGTACACCTGATTGGATCGCCGTGCCCGCTGTTGACCTCACACCCTTCGGCTTCACGCCCACCGAGAGCGTGGTGTACTCGGTCCTGCTGCAGGCCGGCCCGGGCACCGGCTACGCGGTAGCCCGGAGCGCCGGACTGGCTCGGGCCAACGCGTACGCAGCGCTCGAGGGACTGGTGCAGAAGGGGGCGGCCAGGGTTGAGGGCCAGCGACCCAAGCGCTACCGTCCCGAGGCCCCCGGCGCGCTGATCGCCCGGATCACCAGCAGCCACGGCCAGGAAGTCGAGCGGTTGAGCGCGGCCCTCGAGGCGGTGGCTGTTCCCGGCACCTCCACGCTGGTGGAAGTGGAGACCCCGCGCGCGGCGCTGCAGTTGATTGGCAATCAGGTGGCCCGGGCTCAGCGCCGGGTCGAGCTGCTGGCACCGGCGGACGCCTTTCCGCTCCTCGCTCCCCAACTGCGCCGGGCCTCGGCCAGCGGAGTGGAGCTCGAGTTGGGGGTCGTGGGTGACGCATCGCTCGATTTTGCCCCGATCACAGCGGTCAGCGTGCCCGATGGCGCCTGGCCCGCCACACCGCTCATCGCGCTGGTGGACGATCGCGGCGCCCTCATCGCCTCGCGCGACGGCGCCCGGGTCACCGGCCTCTGGAGCGCGTCTCCCCTTCACCTCGCTGCTGCCCGGCTCGCCTTCCTGCACTTGATGGGTCGCTGATGGAACCGTTCGAAAAAGCATTCGACCAGCTCCGCCGCGACTACCTGGCCGAGTCCGGCGCCCGGCTGGCCGAACTCCGGGCCGACGCCGACGCCTATCGCGCTGGCGATGCATCGGTGCTGGCCGCGCTTCGCACCCGGTTCCACCGGCTGGTGGGCTCCGGCGGATCGTATGGATTTCCCGAGATCAGTTCTGCGGCACGACAGGTGGAGCGCTGGCTGGCGGGAGCACCCGCGCCGGATGCCGCCAACGCCGACACGCTCGACGACTCCATCGATCGGCTCGCGGTGCTCTTCTCCGAAGCCGAGCACATGTTGCGAGCTGCGCTGGATGGCGGAGCCAGCCGTCTTGCCGTCGTCGCCGCGCCGGCCGGGCCGCTGGTGGACGACTTGCGCGAAGTGCTCGCAGGCGCCGGCTTCGCGGCCCGAGTGCTCCCTCCCGACGCCCGGCCCGAGGACGTCGCCCGTGCGGATGCGGTCCAGCTCGTGGTCATTGCGTTTCAGGGCAATGGGTCCTTCGCGCTGGCCGCCAGCTGGATGGTGGTGCCGGCGCTCTCGCCCCGCACCATCGTCCTGGTGGAGCAGGACGTGCCGGTGGATCGGCTGCGGGCCGCAGTCGCCGGGGTGGAGATGGTGCTTCCCGCCGAGCGCGCCGCGTCCGAGCTTGCCCGGCTGGCCCAGCGGCACGTCCTCGCCAGCGCGGCCCGATTCGTGGCGGTGCTTGCTGATGACGCGCCCGAGCGCCAGGAGCGGCTGGGTGACGCGTTGCGCCTGCTGGGCGTTGAGGTGAGGCTGGCCTCAGATCCCGTCAGCGCCGAACAGCATCTCGAGGTGTCGATTCCGGACGTGGTCATTGCTGCAGCGTCGTTGCCCGATGGCGGCGGTCGCGCGCTGGCCCGGCTGGTACGACAGGATCCCCGCTGTGTGGGCGTCCCGGTGATCCTGCTCGGTGCGGTGTCCGAGGAGGACCGGCTGGCGGCGCTGCGGGAGGGTGTGGAAGAAGTGCTGGTTGGTGCCCGCGAGGCGGGCGTGGTGGCAGCAGAACTGCGGGCCCGGGCCGAACGCGGCCGACGCACCCGCGAGCTGGTGCGGAGGGATCCGCTCACCGGTGCGCTGGCCGATGTCTCACTGCGGGCCGAGCTCGACCATGCGGTCGCAATGGCCCGCCGCGACGACCGGCCCCTGGCGCTCCTCCTGGCGATGGTGGACGGACTGCGAGGCATCAACGAGCAACATGGCAGTGCCGCGGGTGACCGCCTGCTGGCGCACGCCGCGTCGGTGCTGCGCGGGACCGTGCGGCAGAGCGACGTGGTGGGCCGCAGGGGCGGACGGACCTTCTGCGTAGTGCTGCGTGGGTCCAGCCGTGAAGGGGCAGGAAGGATCGCTCGGAAAGTCGAAGCCGCCGCCGCGGACCATCCCTATGAGGCCCGCGACGGCGGCACGATTCCACTCCAGTTCTCACTCGCCCTCGCGATCCTGGGCGAAGACGGGACTACCTCGGACGAGTTGCTCGCGGCAGGTAACCGCGGCTAGCACTAGGCTCGCTAGTGGGGATACCCCAGTGGCTGCACGTCGCGCGGGTTCTCATCTCCGAAGAGCAGGCGCCCTTCCCGGTATGACGCACCGCGGAGGGTGAGGGCCAGCACTTCGCCCAGGTCCTGCACCAGGAAGATTTCCAGCTTGTCGCGCACTTCCGTGGGCAGATCCTCCAGATCCGCTTCGTTCTCCTTGGGCAGCAGCACCCGGGTGATTCCTGACCGCACCGCCCCCAGCACTTTCTCCTTCACTCCACCAATCGGCAGCACCCGGCCGCGGAGGGTGATCTCGCCCGTCATGGCGATGTCATTCCGCACCGTGCGGTTGGACAGCGCCGAGACAATGGCGGATGCCATCGTGACGCCGGCCGAGGGGCCGTCCTTGGGGATCGCGCCCGCGGGAACGTGCACGTGCAGGTCCCGGTCGAACATCTCGTCCGGAATCCGCAGCGCTGCCGCATGGGAGCGGGCGTAGGTCCAGGCTGCCCGCGCCGATTCCTTCATCACGTCACCCAGCTGACCGGTGAGCACCAGTTCGCCCTTGCCCCGCATGCTGCTGGCCTCGACGAACATGATGTCGCCGCCGGTGGGGGTGTAATACATCCCGGTGGCAACGCCCACCTGGTCGGTGTGCGCCATCTTCTCGGGATGCACCTTGGGGCGACCCAGCAGGTCGTCCACCAGGTCCTTCGTTACCGTCACCTGCTCGGTTTCGTTCGCGGCGATCTTGCGCGCCACCTTCCGGGCAAGCCGGCCGATTTCACGCTCCAGCTGACGCACGCCGCTCTCACGGGTGTAACCGGTGATCACCTCGGACAGCGCATCATCCTCGATGGCGATCTGCTCGGTGGTGAGTCCGTTCTCGCTGAACTGCCGCGGAATCAGGTACTGCCGGGCGATGGCCCGCTTCTCCCGCTCGGTGTAGCCGGCAAACTCCACCACTTCCATCCGGTCCAGCAGCGGACCGGGAATATTCTGGATGAAGTTGGCCGTAGCGATGAACAGCACCTCGCTCAGGTCGAACGGCACGCCGAGGTAGTGATCCACAAAGCTGTCGTTCTGGGCCGGATCGAGCACCTCGAGCAGCGCGCTCGCAGGATCTCCCTGGAACGAGACGCCCAGCTTGTCCACCTCATCCAGCAGGAACACCGGGTTCTTGGTGCCC
>JAICQR010000088.1 GCA_025937755.1 Gemmatimonadales bacterium
GCCGCTCAACCGGGCCGGCACCCTCCACCGGATCGGGCGCCGCTCCTCGGCGCTGGTCCAGGAACTGGGCCGGGAACCCACCGCCTCCGAGATCGCCGAAGGCATGGACATCTCGATGGAGGAAGTGGAGAAGACCCTCTCGATCTCCCAAACCCACCTCTCGCTCGACGCGCCGCTCACTCCCGGCGAAGACAACCGGCTGCTCGACTACCTCCCGGACACCCAGAATCCCGGTCCCGATTCCGAGACCTTCGAGCACGCCCTCACCGAGTCGATCGAGGAAGTGCTGTCCACCCTCAAGGAGCGCGAGGCCAAGATCCTCCGGCTCTACTTCGGGCTGGACGGCCCCGAGCCGATGACGCTCGAGGAAATCGGAACCCTCCTCGGCATTACCCGCGAGCGGGTACGCCAGATCAAGGAAAAGGCGCTGTCGCGCCTCCGGCATGTGAGCCGGGCGCGAGCGCTGGAAAGTTTTCTCGCCTGATGGCCGCAGCCAGCTCGTTCGACATCTCCACCGGCGCCGATCTCCAGGAAGTCGACAACGCCGTGAACCAGGCGTCCAAGGAGATCGCCCAGCGCTACGACTTCAAGGGCACTCACTGCACCATCGAGTTCGACCGCGAGAAAGCGCTGATCAAGCTCGCGGCCGACGATGACTTCCGCATGGATGCGCTGCTGGACGTGCTCAAGGGCCGCCTCATCAAGCGGGGTGTGCCGATCAAGAACGTGAAGATCGGAGATCCCGAGCCCGCCACCGGCCAGAGCGTGCGCCGCACGGTCACGCTGACTCAGGGCATTCCCGCCGACGTCGCGAAGAAGATCCAGCAAGCGGTGAGGCAAGGCGGCTACAAGAAAGTGCAGGCCAGCATCCAGGGAGATGAGCTCCGGGTCACCAGCCCGTCGCGCGACGAGTTGCAGGCCGTGATGGCCGCGCTGCGGGCAGAGGACTTCGGCGTGGAGCTGAGCTTTGGCAACTACCGGGGTTGATCGGCGGCGCCGGATCGGCGCCCTTCCAGTGGTTCTCGCCGTCGCATTCGTATCCATCGCAAGCTGCATCCGGCCCGACAGCAGTTCGCCCGCACCCGAGAGCGACCCGCTGGTCATCCGTACCCGTCGCCCCCCCGACAACCCACCGCCGGCCGCTGCACCGGCCAGCACTGCCACGCGCCCCGGCACGGGCCAGCCTCTGCCGGTGCTGCCGTCCAGCTCGCCGCCCATGGACGTGGGTCTGGTGGTCGACAGTGAATCGGCCACGATCGGTGGCGGATCGGCCATCGACCTGGTCGCCACGCTTGGCGGGTGGTCCATTCGGCTGGCCGCAGGCGCGTCGGCCCGGATCACGGCTCGACGAAACGAAGTGGTGGTCGGTGGTTCAGCCCGCGGCGCTGGGCTCGACCTCCACCGCACCGGGCAGGGGAGTATCCGGGTCAACGGCCGGGATTATCGCGGGCAGGTCCGTATCACTGCCGAGGGCGGCAAGTTGACCGTCGTCAACACGCTGACGCTGGACGAGTATCTGGTGGGTGTGGTCGCCGCCGAGCTGGGGCGACGGCCAATGAGCGACTGGGAAGCGGTTGCGGCGCAGGCCATCGTGTCGCGCACTTACGCGCTGCGGAGCCGCGGCAGGTGGAGCGAGGAGGGTTTCGATGTGCGAGCGACCGTGTCGGATCAGGTCTATGGGGGGATCGCGGCTGAAGATCCGGTGGCGTCCCAGGCGGTGGCGGCCACCGCCGGGCTTGCCATCACATGGAACGGCAAGCCGATCGACGCCTTCTTTTTCTCGACCTGTGGTGGCCACACCGAGCGCGGCACCGAGGTATTTCGCGGTGCGACCGGCCCCTACCTTCGGGGCGGTTCCGACCGCGCGCCCGACGGCACTGCCTATTGCAGTCTCTCGCCCCGCTATCGCTGGCGCGAAGAGTTCAGCGGTGACGCGTTGCGCCAGGCGCTGCGCCGGTATCTTCCGGCAGCAGTCGGAACGCCGGCGGCGCGGGTCACCCGCATTCGCGATGTCGCGGTCCCATCGCGCACGGCGTCCGGCCGCGCCCGCATCCTGGCGGTGGCGCTGCCGGGCAGCACCGTGGAAGTTCCCAGTAACGAGATCCGGTCGGTGCTGAGGCCAGCGTCGGGCGAGATCCTGCGCAGCACGCTGATTCAGCTGGGCGTGCGGCGCGACGGCGACGAAGTGACCCATCTGGTGGTGGAGGGTTCCGGCAACGGCCACGGCGTAGGTTTCTGCCAGTGGGGTGCGATGGGTCGGGCAAGGGCAGGGCAGCGTTATGCCGAGATCATCGAGGCCTACTATCCAGGCACCCGCATCGAGCGGGTCTACTGAGGCGAGGAGGCGCACGTGAGCGATCCGCTGCGGGTGGGCATCGTCGGCGGTGGTGCCATCGTCCAGGTGGCGCACCTTCCCACGCTGCGCAAGATCAAGGATGTCCAGGTCGCCGCCATCTGCGACACCGACATGCCCAAGGCGCGCGCCATCGCCGACCGGTTCGGCGTTCCCAATGCCTTCGACGACATGGCGGAGATGCTGGGCTACGAAGCGCTCGATGCGGTCGTCGTCTGCACCCCCAACCACCTCCACGAATCCCACATCCTCGCCGGTCTCGGCGCCGGGCTCCACGTGCTGGTGGAGAAGCCGCTCGCCACCGACCTCAAGAGTGTTGAGAAGATCGTCAAGGCGGCGTCGAAGGCGGACGGCGTGCTCATGGTCGGGATGAACCACCGTTATCGGCCCGACGCGCAGGCGGTGCGGAGCTTCGTGCAGAGCGGCGAACTGGGTGACATCGCCAGCGTTCGCGGCAGCTGGCATGTGTTCCGGCCGGGCCGGGCGCAGCTGGGCTGGCGGCAGAAGCCCGAGCTGTCGGGCGGCGGGGCAATTCTCGACCTTGGCGTGTCGGTGCTGGACCTCGCCTTCTGGCTGGCCGGCAACCCCAAGCCGGCGCGGGTGAGTGCCGCGCTCGACTTTCCGTCGGGGAGCAAGGGCGTGGAGCAGTCGGGCAGCGTGTTCGTGGTGTGCGAGAATGGCTGCTCGATTTTCGTGGACGTCACCTGGCGGCATGTGGGGGAGGGAGAGCGCTTCGGCGTCGGAGTGCGCGGCTCCAAGGGCACGGCGGCGATCAGCCCGCTCACGGTGTGGAAGGACCTTAATGGGGTGGCGTCGGATGTCTCGCCCACCGGGGCAGTGGGGCGGGAGAACCCGTTCACCGTGTCGTACCGTGCCGAGTGGGCTCACTTCCTGGCGGTGGCGCGGGGGCAGGCGCCGGCACCGTCGCTGGAGGAGCACGTGACGCTCCACCGGGTAGTGGATGCGATTTACGAGTCAGCCAGCAAGGGGAAGGATGTAGTGGTGGGGGGGTAGGGGCGTTGTCGTCGCGAGTAATCTCGCGGCGGCTTCAGCCGCGACGACAGAAGACTCGCCTAGTGCCCGGGCACCACCCTCCCACCCGTCTCATGTATCCCCGCTTCCACAAACAGCGCGAACAGGTCCCCGTCCAGCCGTCCCAGCCTGACATCGTCATTCAGCACATCCAGCGCCGTTGCCACTGGCACCGCCTTCTTGTAGGGCCGGTCCGCCGCCGTCAGCGCATCGAAGATGTCGGCAATGGTCATCATCCGGGTCTGGATGGGAATCTCGGCACCGACCAGCCCGCGGGGATAGCCGCTGCCATCCAGCTTCTCGTGATGCCCGTGCGCAATGTTGGGCACGCCCATGAGGTCACTGGTCCAGGGGATGTTGCGCAGGAAGTCAAATGTGTGGGTCACATGCCGCCGCATCTCCACCCACTCATCGTCATCCAGCGATCCCTGACGCACCGCCAGTGACTGAAGTTCATCGGCCGTCAGGAACGGCAGCGACTGCCCGCCGGGACCGATGTAGGTCGCGCGCTCGAATTCCTCCAGGCCCGGCTCGTCAGGGGCAGGGAGCACGGTCGGCTGGTTGGCCCGGTGCACCGCGCGGATGAACCGCTCGAGCCGGGCACGCTCCCGGGTCAGCCGGTCCTTCAGCGTCGCCAGGTACGCGTCGTAGCCGTCGCGACCGTTCCGCTCCAGCCATTCGGCCCTCTCCCGTTCGTAACGGAGTTCGGCCGAACGCATCAGGAACATGTGGCGTTGCTCCACTTGCAGCAGAGCCGCGGGGTGCAGTTTCTTCGCCTTCACCAGCACCTTCTCCCGCACGCCCACCTTGCCGAAGTCATGCAGCAGCCCGGCATAACGAAGTTCGCGCAGCTGGTCCCGCGAAAACCTGATGGGTGCGAACGGACCGTGATCGATGCGGTCCACCGCCTCGGCCAGGTCGCAGGTCATGGTGGCCACCCGCTCGGAATGCCCCGATGTGGCGGGATCCCGGTGCTCGATCGCCGTCACCGACGCCTTCACGAATCCCTCGAACAGCCGCTCGATCGACTGGTGCAACTGCGCGTTCTCGAGCGAGACCGCCGCCTGCCCCGCCAGCGCACGCGCCATCGCCACCGTGCGCTCATCGAACGGCGCGGCCCGCCGCTCGATGTCGTGCCTGTCACGGAACCCGTCACACCCGTCAGGCTTGCGATTGACCAGCTGGAGCACGCCGATGGTCTCACCTGAATGGTTCGGCATCGGGATCACCAGCACCGAGCGAGTCCGGTAGCCGGAGCGGTCGTCGAATGAACGATTGAATTGAAAAGGAGCGTCGGGCTCCAGCTGATAGACGTCATCCACCACCAGCGGGCGGCCGCTTCGGGCCGAGTGCCCCGCCAGCGAGCTGTCATCCATCGGAATGGTGAAGCGCTCCAGCTGGAGGTCAGGACGGCTCTCGGTCCGGCTCACCCGAAACGAAAGCCTGCGGGCGCCGCTGTCATCCTGTTCCACGAGGTACAGGCTTGCGCCGTCTGCCCGCGTCACCTTGAGCGCGTGGGAAATGATCAGCTCCAGCAGCGCGTCGTGGTCGCGCTGGGTCAGGAGCCGGATGCCAATGGCGGTGAGGTCGGTGACTTCGCTCGATCGATGAAAAGTCTCACTTCGCGCATCCCGGGCGGTCAGCCGAGCGGCCGATTCGCGAAGACCGGCCCGAAGCGCAATGAGCAGGCGCTTCGGGCCAACCGGAGGAGCGAGGTAGGCGCTCAGCAGCGACTCGGGGACATGCTCCGGAACATCATCCGCTGCCGCGATGCCCAGCATGATGGCGGTGGCACCGGACTGCACCAGCCCGGCGATCTGCTCAGCGCCGGGCATCATCGGCTGGCTCTGGTCGAGTACCAGCACTGTCGGCCGGGTGATCGGCGGAAGCGATGCGGCATCACCCAGCGGCGCCACCTCGATCTGCTCGCGCGCGAGCACCCCGGCTACTGGCGGTTCAGGCCGCCAGTCGCCAGCGCACAACAGCAGATATGGGGGCGCGGATCCGGTCGGGTCGCCGGACAGCGCAGCGGTCATGTGGGTCCGAGTCTCTGCAGCCCGTTGCGGGCCTCGGTGAAATCGGGGGCAAGGTCGAGCGCCTGCTGGTAGAATGTCCGGGCCTGGCCGGACTCATTCCTGGACTCATGCAGCAGGCCGCGGCCATACAGCGTGAGCGCCTCTGTGGAAATGGCACGAGGGGAACCAGCTGGCAGCTCGGAGAGCTTGGTGCCGGCCACAAGATTGGAGGCAACCGAGCGAATCATGTCCCACAGCTGGCGCCGGTCGCGCAAGTCCGTTGCGGGCCCGGCCACCTTGAGGATGTCGCCCGTTCCGGCGTCGATCAGCCGTGCATCGATGCGGAACCTGCCGTAATGGTCGATGAACGCTCCGGTAATGACGTAGCCCGCGCCCAGCTCCGTCCCCAGCCGGGCCGCGGTAGCCGCATCCACGCGCGCATCAAGGTCCTGACTCCGCAGTGCCTCGGTGGCCGCAGCGCCCTCGAGCAGGCGCAGGTCCGGGTGCCGCGCGAGCTCGCTGGCCACCATCGCCGGAATGGCAAGCTGCAGCGCTTCGAAGTTCTCGCGGTCCTGGCCGAACGACCCCCCGTTGGCAAACGGCAGCACCACCACCGAGGATTCCTGTGCGGCAGCGGCTCCCGTGATGAGAAGTGAAATGGAGCCTGCCAGCAGCAGCGATCGCAGCATGTTGACTCCTAGCCGGTTCAGATCAGAGAAGAAACGAGTCGCCTTCGACTGCGGCATCTACCACCAGAGTTCCGCCCAGCTGCACGGCGTGCTCACGTGCGGCTTCGAGTTGCCGATCCACGGCCGCATCGTCGTGCTCCGGCTCGTGGTGGAAGAGCACCAGCCGGCGCACGCCGGCTTCCAGCGCGACTTCCACCGCCTGCTGCGGGGTCGAGTGACCCCAGCCGGCGCGGGTCTTGATCATGTGCTCCGCATACATGGCATCATGCACCAGTACGTCCACACCGCGAAGGCTCGCTACCAGTTGTTCGCGCCAATCGGCGCTGACGGGGTAGTCGCCGCCGGCACCCAGTTCATTATCCGTGACATAGGCAAGTTTGCGGCCATCCCCGCGCACGGCCAGCACGAATCCCAGCGTCACGCCTGGGTGGCGAAGCCGCACCGCCTCCACATCGAAACCGTCGATTTCGAAGCTGCCGGGCGCAAGATCGTGCACTTCGATCTCCGCGGCGAAGGCGCGCAGCGGCACCGGAAATACCATCGGCTCCATCTGACGACGCAGGATGTTCTCGATCGGGATGCCGTCCTGCGGCGCACCCCACACCCGCACCTGCACACCGGAAACGCTGAGTGGCTTGAAGAAGGGGATTCCCTGGATGTGATCCCAGTGGGTATGGGTCAACAGCAGCTCGACCCGGCCCGGCGGCACCTCGCGCTGCATCAGCTCGTGACCCAGCACCCGCAAGCCGCTGCCGGCGTCTAGCACCACCATGCTGTGACCATCACGCTCCAGCGAGACGCATGGGGTGTTGCCGCCGTAGCGGATGGTCCTGGGGCCCGGCGTAGGGATCGACCCCCGGACGCCCCAGAAAGTCACGCGCGTCGTCATCCGGACCGGCGCCGCAGGTTGGGAGGCATGCACCAACTTTGCGCCGGACCCCCTCGGCACTCCACGGCCCCGCTCACCGGCTGGCGGTGAGTAGCCTCACGAGCGGCGCGCCGCGAGCATCAGGGAGTGCCGGTCCTTGAGGACGATCTGCCTTCGGGACACCTCGATCACGCCACGGTCCACCAGGTTGCGCATGGTGCGGGAGACCGTCTCCCGGCTGGAACCGATCATCTGGGCAATGGTGTGGTGGGTGAGACGCCGGGTGATACGGTCGTCATTCTCCTCCTCCGCCATCCGGAGCAGCAGGTTGGCCACCCGCCCGTTCACGTCCAGCAGCACCAGGCTGGCGATCTTCTCGTCCGCCCGGCGCAGCCGCCGGGACAGCTCCTTCAGCAGCGCAATGGCCACGTGGGGCGACTGCTTGAGTCGGGCGTGGAAGTCCTCCCGCCGCAGCACCAGCAGGCTCGATTCCTCCATGGCGATGACGTGCGCCGAACGCGGTTCTTCATCGATGACCGCCATCTCGCCGAAGAACGATCCCGGACCCAGCACCGTGAGAATCACCTCCCGGCCGTCCTCGGCGATCAACACCACCTTCACCTGGCCATCGGCCACCAGGTACATGGCGTCGCCCGGATCGTCCTCGAAGACGATGACGCTGCCCTTGGGGTAGCCCCGCTCGCGGCACAATTCGCTGAAGGCCTGGAGATCGGTGTCGCTCAGGCCCTCGAACAAGGGGACCTTCCGCAGAACCTCTACCGGTGAAATGGCCAAGCGCACCTCGGCTCGAGAGAGGTAAGGCTGTGCAAGTGATTGTCGGGAAACTGCTTGCGAATTCGACCCATGTCAATTGGGGGCCTGGCACTTGAATCACCCCCCTCCGAGCCGCTAGATTCGAGGGCTGTTCAGAGTGTCACAAGCGCCTCCGGAGTCCTTATGGGGGCGCGACTTGCAAGAAGGTAGAGGAACCGGTGAAGCCCGATATTCATCCCCAGTACCGCCAGGTGACGGTCGTCTGCGCCTGCGGCAA
>JAICQR010000022.1 GCA_025937755.1 Gemmatimonadales bacterium
CCCGGCGGAGATAGTGGGCATCGTTGGTCGCAACGACGCCGAGGCCCAGATCGCGCCCCAGCGCGAGCATGCCTTCCTCGACGATCCGCTCCTCGGCGATGCCGTGCTTCTGGATCTCGAGCCAGAAATTTTCCGGTCCGAAGACGCGCGAAAACCATGACGCACTTTCGCGAGCGAGGTCATACCTTTCCTGGCGCAGGTGTAGCGCCACCTCGCCCGACATGCACGCCGCCAGGCAGACGATCCCATCCGAATGGCGCTCCAGCACCTCGCGATCGATCCGCGGGCGCCGGTAGAAGCCTTCGAGGTAGCCAATCGAGCTGAGCTTGATGAGGTTGCGATAGCCGGTGCGGTTCTTCGCCAGCAGTACAAGGTGGCTGTATGCGGCCGGCGCGCCCGGGTGTTTTTCCCGGGCCTGACGGGGACCAAACGCGAGATAGGCCTCGAATCCCAGGATGGGACGGATTCCGGCCGCCCGGGCCGCCGAGTGGAAGCTCCACGCCGCGTGCAGGTTGCCGTGATCGGTCACCGCCAGCGAATCCATCCCCAGCTTCTTGACATGGCTCACCAGCTCGTCGATCCGGCTGGCCCCGTCCAGAAGGGAGTATTCGCTATGGGTGTGGAGGTGTGCGAAAGCCATCAGGTGCGCCCACTTCTTGCGACGGGAAGCCGATCCGGCTGCCAACCCCGCTCCTGGCGGGCCGGTGGCTCGCAAAACGCCTTCGATGCGCCCAATTCGGGGGTCAACCCGACCCTTCGGGCCGGTGACGACAGCAGCCTGAAGGCCCTCTGGTCGTGGTTCACGGCGGAAAGTATGGAGCGCCTGTATGATTGTCAAAAACCGTTGCCGCGCCTACGCTTGAACAACACTGATCGCACGCAGGAGCACCGGGGAGCGACACCGTGAAGTCAAATCCTTCTGCCTGGGCCCTCGTCCCGGTGCTGCTGCTTCTTGCCTGCGGCGGCGACCCGGTCGACCCCAACCCCAATCCGGCTCCTCCCCCGCCCCCGCCTCCGCCTCCGGCAGGGAGTTGCAGCAGTCCTGTTGCGGTCACCCTGGCCGTGGGGCAGCACACCATCATCAATCCGTCGACTGGCGCCGGCTGCGTCCGGTTTCCCGCCGCTGGTGCGGGTGGCGCAGAGTACCTGTACACAGCGCTGGCCACCGCAGGGCAGGAGACGTCCAACGGTGTAACGGCCAGCTACCGGATCAGGGGAGAAGCACCGGCCGCAGCCGTGGCCGCTCCCGTCGAGGATCCGCTGGTGCTCGTGCCGCGGCTGGGAGCCTTTGGCAAGCGTCGCGTCAATGGCGGCTTCCACGCCATGCTTCGCGCGCGCGAGCGTGTCCTTTCGCAATCTGCCGGCGCACTCAGCTTCGACGTAGCTGCTTCTGCCCGCGGGATGACGGTGCCACCGACCGAAGGGCACCAGCGCGTCTTCGAGGTCTGCACCACCGCCGACTGCGGCGGCTTCACCAACGTCGCTGCCACCGCGGTGTACGTGGGTGAAAAGGCCGCGATCTACCTCGACGACGCAGTGCCGTCCGGAGGTTACACCTCGGGCGACATCGAAGGCATCGGCCAGTTGTTCGACGAATACCTTTACCCGATCGACACCACGTCCTTCGGCCGGGAGTCCGACCTCGACAACAATGGAGTCGTGGTCGCGCTGCTTACCGATGCGGTCAACGACCTCAGCCCCAACTGCAACAACGACGGCAGCGTCATCCTGGGCTATTTCTACGGCAACGACCTGATCCCCGGCAATGCCCACTCCAATGCCGGTGAGATTTTCTACAGCCTGGTGCCGGCGCCGAACGACGCCGACTGCACCATCGATCAGACGTTTGCCCAGGAGTACCTCGGCCCGACGTTCATTCACGAGTTTCAGCACATGATCAGCTTCAACCAGCATGTGCTGGTCAGGGGCGGGTCGTCCGAGGACACCTGGCTGAACGAGGGGCTGTCGCACTACGCTGAGGAACTGGCGGGTCGTGCGGTGCCGGACCCACTCTGCGGCGGAGATTGCCTCACCCGCTTTGCGGTGGGAGACATCGGCAACTCCTACAGCTACCTGACCGATCCCGAGCAGTACTTCCTGATCGAGCCCGGCTCGAGCAACGGCTCGCTGGCGGAGCGCGGTGCCAACTGGCTGTTCGTGCGCTGGCTGGTAGACCAGTTTGGAGCCGACCTGACCGGCGCGGCGTTCACCCGGCAGCTGGTGGAAACCAGCAGGGTGGGCCACGCCAATGTCGAGGCCGTCGCGGTCCAGCCCTTTGCCACGCTGATCCCGGAATGGCAGCTGGCCAACTACACCGACGACCTGCCCGGGTTTACCGCTGCAAGCGCGCGGCTCCGGTATCCCAGCTGGAATTTTCGCACGACCTATGCGGCGCTCAATTCCCAGAGCCCGTCGTCGTTCCCGCGGCCCTATCCACTGGCACCCGACAGCACATTGACGGGCGCCTACCAGCGGAGCGGTACGCTCCGCGCGGGGTCGGGCCGCCATGTCCGTGTCATCCAGCCGGCCCAGGGCGCCGCTGTGACGTTCCAGCTCAGCGACGGGCTGGGCAACGCCATCGGTGGCAGCGTGGCCGCGCCGCGCATCGGCATCGTGCGGATTCGCTAGTCGCCAGTGAAAAGACGAGGCTGCATGATCTTCATCATCGTGGTCGGCGCGCTTGTGGCCGGGGCCGGCACTGCCTGGGTGGCCAGCGATGACGTGCGCTACCTCACGCGTGCGGGCCTCGAGGAAATCCGGATCCTGCAGTCCCGCGAGTCGATCGCGGCACTCGTGGCCGACAGCAGCACCCCGCCGGAACTTCGCCACTCGCTCTCGTTGGTGCTCGAGGCCCGCGACTTCGCCGACTCTCTCGGTCTGGACGCGGCATCCACCTACACCACCTACAGTGATGTCGGCCGCGACACGCTGTTGCTGGTGCTTCAGGCCTCGCCCCGCGACTGCCTCTGCCCATACGTCTGGAAGTGGCCCATCGTGGGGCGCATGCCCTACAAGGGCTTCTTCGATGTGAAAGCCGCCCAGCGCGAAGCCAGCCGCCTCGCAGATCAGGGATACGACATCTACCTTCGCCCGTCCGGTGCCTTCTCCACCCTTGGATGGTTCGAGGACCCGCTTCTCTCCACCGCGCTCAGCAACGACCCGGTCGAGCTCGTAGCCACCGTTTTCCACGAGATCGCGCATAATTCGCTCTATGTGAAGAGCGCCACGCCCTTCAACGAGAGTTTTGCGCAAATGATGGGGTATCGGTCGGCCGAGCGCTTCTTCGATGCGCGGGGCGACTCGCTCTCGGCCCGGCGCGCCGCCAACCGATGGCACGACGAGCAGGTCTTCGGTGCCTTCTACATGGACCTGACATCCCGGCTCCAGGCCTTGTACGCGCTCCAGCTCGACTCTGCCGCCGTGGACTCTGGGCGCGCCGCCGAGGGAAGCTGGGCCCGCGCCCAGCTGGAGGGTCCGGTGCGCGACTCCATCAGGACCTTTCGCATCGGCTCCGTGCCGGACCAGCCGGTCAACAATGCCCGCCTGGTTGGCGCCACCATCTATCGCACCAACCTCGACCAGTTCGAGCTGTTCTTTGCCCAGCATGGGAGTGACGTCACCCGCACCCTGCACGGGCTGCAGCAGTTGGTGGACGGCGCCGAGGGCGACGAAGCGTTCGCGCGGCTGGCGGAGGCGGTCGGCCCCTGAGCGCCGTCCGCTTCGAAGTCGTTATCTTCCACTTCCCACTTCCCACTTCCCACTTCCCACTTCCCACTTTTCAGGCCATGGACTCAGAGTTCGTCTCTACCCACCGCGACCGGATGCTGAGAGAGCTGACTGAGTGGCTTGCCATTCCGAGTGTCAGCGCATTGCCATCGCACGCGGCTGACTGCCGCCGTGCCGCGGTCTGGCTGTCCGACGAGCTCCGCCGGCTGGGCTTTCCGGTAGTGGACCTGGTCGAGGGTGACGGCCTGCCCGTGGTATGGGCCGAGAGTACGCCGGTGGCAGGGGCACCGACGCTCCTCATTTATGGCCACTACGATGTCCAGCCTCCAGATCCGCTGGAGGATTGGACCACGCCGCCTTTCGAGCCCACTGAACGAGACGGGAAGCTGTTCGGCCGCGGAACGGCCGACGACAAGGGACAGATCTACTGCCTGCTCAAGGCCTGCGAGAAGGCGAGCGCCGGTCGGGGTCATCCGCCCATCAACCTGCGCCTCGTGATCGAGGGCGAAGAGGAGTCGGGCGGACACGTGATCCAGAATCTTCTCCACGCCGACCCCTCCCGGCTCGATGCGGACGCGGTGCTGGTGTGCGACATGTCCTACTTTGCGCCCGGCCTTCCTGCCGTGTACACCGCCTTGCGGGGCATGTGCTACGCCGAGATCCACGTGCGGACGCTGCAGCGGGATCTGCACTCGGGCACCTATGGTGGCGTGGCGCCCAACGCGCTGGAGACCCTGGCCCGAATGCTCGCGGAACTCAAGACCGAGGATGGCGAAGTCCGCATTCCCAAACTCTACAAGTGGGTCGAGCCGCCGGCGCCGTCCGAAGTCCAGGCCTGGAAGAAGCTGCCATTCGACAAGAAGGCGTTTCTCGAGCACGAGATCACCGGGCGGGCCATCACTGGGCTCCGCAAGTTCTCCATTTTCGAGCGGACCTGGGCGCTTCCCACCTTTGAGGTGCACGGCATCCGGGGCGGCTTCACCGGTGACGGCGCCAAGACCGTCATTCCGGCGACGGCGATGGCCAAGGTGAGCCTGAGGCTGGTGCCGGGACAGAGCTTCGAGCGGGTGGCGCGCGCACTGACGAGGGCAGTCGAGGACGTGGCGCCGGACTGGGCCGACGTGGAGGTGAGAATCATCCACGGCGCCGATCCGGTGCAGGTGGATGTCACCCATCCCGCATTTGCGCTGCTGGATCAGGCGTTCGAGGAGCGGGTGGGGAAGGGAACCGTCGCGGTGCGCGCCGGTGGGTCGATTCCGGTGGTACTGGACCTGGGGAAGGGTGGGGCGCCGGTCATCCTGACCGGCATCGGCCTGCCCGACGACGGACTTCACTCGCCGAACGAGAAACTCGACCTCCAGCAACTTTGGGACGGGATTGACGTCTTCGCGAGGTTCTTCGAACTCTTCGCCGGTCTGCAGGCAACAGCTTCCAACGATTAAGCGGATGTAAAACGAGGACGCCGATGCTGGGGGCACTCCCCTCCATCGGCGTCCTCTTTTTGTCATCCATTTCATCGGTGGACTGCAGTTGCTGTCGACTACTCCTCAGGCGGCAATTGGGGACGAGGGATGCCCCCGGAATAGCGCGCCTCGGTGCGCGCCTGCAGTTCGTCGACGCCGATCGCGTCGCGGGTAAATGCGATGATGCCGGCCACGACGTCATCGGCCCAGTAGGGCTCGGGCCGCTCGTCGGCCGGCAATTTCTCGCCCGCAACCTCGAGATACCTGATGGCGGTCTCGATCCACTGATTCTGCGCACCTGACACCAGCGACCACGAGCCGGTGGACCGAAGTTCCAGCTCGGCGAGGTCGGCCAGATGGGCCTCGATGCCTGCCGTCACGGCCGATGAGCGCAATCGCTCGGCGATGCTTTGCAACATCTCGGCTCGCTCGGACTCCTGGTCCGCCGGCAGGGGCGCCAGGTAGTTCCGCTGATCGGCAACCATTTCTGCCAGCCGGACACAGACGGCCTTGATGCTGGGCCGGAGCGCCTCCGGAACATCACTCGACCACTGATCAGCGCAGTGCAGGATCTTCCTGATCCGCTCCTCGGCTTGCGCGCCCGGCGCCTGCCGTGAGTGCTCTTCAGCCATGCCACAAGAAGGCCTGTTTCGCCTCCGAAATCAACCGCTCAGAGCGTGGGAAGCGCCGCCGAATCGGGGGACCGGCCGAAGCGGCGGCCCAAGGCCTCGACCACTGCTTCGCGCGCGCGCAAATCAATGTCCTTCAATGAATTGCCAGTGGTGTCCAATTCCCGGCCAACGCTGGTCATTTGCACGTCGGCAATCCCGCATGGCACGATCCAGTCGAACCACGCCAGGTCGGTGGTGACATTGAGGGCAAAGCCATGCAGTGTGACCCACTGCTTCACGTGTACACCGATGCTCGCAATCTTGCGGCCGCCGGTCCACACGCCCGTCTTTCCCGGATTGCGGTCGGCGGCAATGTCCAGCACCTCGAGCGCGTCGATCAGCGCGCCTTCCAGTTCGCGCAGGTACCAGTGCAGGTCCTGCCGCTGTTGCGCGAGGTCGATGATGGGATAGCCGACCAGCTGTCCTGGACCGTGAAAGGTCACGTCACCGCCGCGCTCGATCTCGAAGACTTCCGCGCCGCGCTTCCGAAGCAGCTCGGGTGCAACCGGCAGGCTGGAGTCCCGGGTCCCGCGGCCGAGGGTATATACCGGATCATGCTCGACCAGCAGGAGAATGTCGTCGTCAAGCCGCCGCTCGACCCGGGCCCGACAGAGATTGCGCTGCAATTCGAGCACTTCGGCGTAGGGACGCCGACCGAGGTCGTGCACCAGGAGCTTGCGATGAGTTGAGAGCGAGGTCATCGCGAGAGCCGTGCAACTCGGCGGCCCAGCAGGACGATGGCCGCCACGCACGCGACCAGCAGCACCACCAGGCCCGTCGTGCCCCACGCTTCGTGAGCTGGGCGGGCTACCAGCATCAATACCACGGTAGCAAACCCGGCGACGGTCGCGAGCATCGCCCGGCGCCAGTAATTGTTGAGCGGTGCCAGCACCACCCAGGTGAGGAGCGCAGCGACAGCAACCCCGCCCAGGGTGCCGGAAACGAGCAGGACCCCCGCCGTAGTTTCCAGCGGCGAGGGTCCCATGTCCGGTCGCACGGTTGACACGACGCCCAGCAGGGTCGCGGTGACGACCGCCGTGCCTGCGAGCGCCCCAAGTGGCAGGGCCGTCAATGCCAGCTTCGCCAGCCGCGCCGTCGCATCAGTCTCCAAGTAACTCCTGCTCCTCTCTGCCGAGCCGCCGAGCCGCCGAGCCGCCGAGCCGCCGAGCCGCCGAGTCAGATGTGCATCACCCGTCCCATCGAATCGAGCGCGGCTTCGGCAATGGCTTCGCTCAGCGTCGGATGCGCGTGGATGGCGAGATCCACTTCCTCGACGGTGAACTCGTTCTCGCGTGCCACCGCCAGTTCGTGGATCATTTCCGACGCGTGGCCGCCCACGATGTGGGCGCCGAGGATCTCGCCGTACTTCTTGCCCCGAATGATCTTGACGTGGCCCTCGCTCTCATTCGAGGCGCGGGCCCGGCCGTTGGCGCTGAACGGAAAGCGTCCCACCTGGTACTCGAGCTTCTGCTCCTTGCACGCCTCTTCGGTCAGGCCGATGCCGGCCACCTCGGGATGGCAGTACGTCACGCTGGGCACGTTGTCGTACTTGATCGGATGTGGCTTGTGCCCCGCGATGGTCTCGGCGACGTTGACGCCTTCGCGGCTCCCCTTGTGTGCCAGCATCGGCGGTCCTGCGACGTCGCCGATGGCATAGACGCCCTTGGCCGAGGTCTCGAGCGTCTCGAGATTCACCTTGATGAACCCGCGATCGTTCAGTTCCACGCCCGCTTCCTTGAGCCCCAGGTTCTCGGTGTTCACCGCGCGCCCCGCCGCCATCAGCACCTTCTCGGCTTCGATGGTCTTCGTCTCACCGCCGGCCTCGACGGTAAGTGTCACCTTGTCCTTGCCAACGTTGGCCTTGGTGACCTTGGCGCCGGCCAGCACCTCGATGCCGCGCTTCTTGTAGCTCTTCGCCACCACGTCCGAGCTTTCCGCATCTTCCAGCGGCAGGATCTTCGGCAGCGCCTCGATCAGCGTCACCTTGCTGCCGAAGGCGCTGAAGATGTCGGCGAACTCGCAACCCACCGCGCCGGCACCGATCACCGCCAGCGTGGCCGGGGCCTTCTCGAGGAAGAGCGCCTCATCCGAGCTGATGACCGTCGTCTTGTTGATGTCGAGGCCGATGGGTGGGATGCCCTTGACCCGCGATCCGGTGGCGATGACCACCGCCTTGGTGGCCTCGTGGGTTTCCTTGTCCACCTTGACCTTCCTGCCCGGCAGCAGCGTCCCGGTGCCGGCCAGCACGGTGACCTTGTGCTTCTTCATCAGGAAGCCGACGCCCTTGGAGTTCTGCTCCGAGACCCTGCGGCTGCGCTTCATCGCGACGCCGTAGTCGGTCTTGACCTCGCCCACCGTGATGCCAAGGTCCTTGGCGTGATGGGCAATGATCCCGGCGACCCAGGAGCTGTGGAGTAGCGCTTTGGTCGGGATGCATCCGATGTTGACGCACACGCCGCCCAGTTTGTCGCGCTCCACCACGGCGGTCGAGAGCCCCAGCTGGGAACAGCGAATGGCGCAGACATAGCCCGCAGGCCCACCGCCTACGATGATGACGTCGAATGTGGCCACGAGAAATCCTGGCAGTTAGACGTTGATGAGTTCACTTCTCACTTCTCACTTCTCACTTCTCACTTGGTCTAGTACACCATCGCCAGCGGGTTTTCCAGCATCCGCTTGAGCGTCCGGAGGAACACTGCGCCGGTGGCGCCATCAATGACCCGATGGTCGCACGACATGGTGAGCTTCATCTGCTTGCGTACCTCGAGCCCCTCGCTGGCGGGGACCACGTTCTCGCTGATCCGGCCGATCGCGATGATCCCCGCTTCGGGCGGATTGATGACGGCGGTGAACTCGTCGATGTCGAGCATGCCGAGATTCGAGACCGAGAAGGTGCCGCCGGTATACTCCTCGGGCTTGAGCTTGCGCTCGCGGGCCCGGCCGGCGAGATCCTTCGCCTCCGCGGCGATTTCCCGCAGCGACTTCTGGTCGGCGTGGCGGATGACCGGCGTGATGAGTCCTTCGTCGAGGGCCACGGCCATCGCGAGGTGGACCTCGTTCCAGTAGCGGATGTGGTCGTCCTGCCACCAGGCGTTGCAGGCGGGATGCTGGACCAGGGCCAGCGCGGTGGCCTTCATGATGATGTCATTGAACGACACCTTGCCCTCGCCCAGCGCGTTCAGCGCCTCGCGGGCTTCGGTGGCGCGTTCCATGTCCACCACGGTCGTGAGGTAGAACGTGGGGATCGGGCCGATGCTCTGCACCAGGCGCTTGGCGATGGTCTTGCGGATCTGGCTCAGCGGCTCGTCGCGGAATGGCTCACCACTGAACGTGATGGTGCGGCCGGTCGGTCCTGATGCCGCTGCGGGCGCAGTAGCAGGCTCGGCTCGCGGGCCCGCCTTCGCCGCTTCGACATCCCGCTGGACGATGCGTCCCGCCGGGCCCGAACCGGTGATGCCGGAGAGATCCACTCCGCGTTCGGTCGCGATTCGCCGGGCCAGCGGGGATGCCTTGACCCGTTCGCCCGCGGCCGACGCGGGCCTCTCAGCCGGCGCCTCCTGCTCTGCTTTCTCGGCCTTCGTTTCTGCCGGCTGCTCCTCCGCCTTCTCCTCTGCCGGCTTCTTTTCCGCCTTCTCCGGCTTCTCCCCCGTCCCGGCCTTTTCTTCCTTCTTTCCCTCTTCTACCCGCTCTACCCTTTCTACCTCTTCTACTTTCTCGGTCTTGCCGCCGGTCTTCTCACCAGCCTCGCCGATCCATCCGACCACGTCCGACACCGGCACGGTGGCGCCTGCTTCGACTTCCTGCTTGATGAGGGTGCCCGCGACCCGCGCCACCAGTTCCATGACGGCCTTGTCAGTCTCCACCTCGGCGATCACGTCCCCGACCGCGACGGCATCGCCCTCGTTCTTCTTCCACTCCACGAGGCGACCCTCCTCCATCGTGGGGGAGAGCGCTTCCATGACAATCTTGGTGGCCATTCGTGGTCCGCCCGATCTCAGGATTCGAGGTACAGCGCGCGCTTCGCCGCTTGCACCACCTTGGCGGGATCGGCCTTGGCGGCCTTCTCCAGCGCACGATTGTACGGCATCGGCACATCGGCCCCGGTGACCCGCTCGATGGGCGCATCCAGCTCGTCAAACGCCTCGTGCTGGATGGTGTACGCCACCTGGGCGCCGACACCGGCGTAGGGCCAGCCTTCCTCAACGATCACGCAACGGTGGGTCTTCGCCACCGAGCCGAGGATGGCGTCGGTGTCCAGCGGGCGGATGGTACGGAGGTCGAGCACTTCGGCGGCGATGTCTTCCTTGCCCAGCTGGTCCGCCGCCTTGAGCGCCACCGACACGGTCTTGGAATGGCAGATGAGCGTGAGGTCGCTGCCTTCGCGCTTGATGTCCGCCTTGCCGATCGGCACCACGTGCTCACCTTCGGGCACCTCGCCCTTGGTGTTGTACAGCATTTCGCCTTCCATGAAGATGACCGGGTTGTCATCCCGGATGGCGCTCTTGAGCAGGCCCTTGGCATCGGCGGGTGTGGCGGGCGCAATGACCTTGAGACCGGGCACGTGGGCGTACCAGCTCTCGAAGGCCTGCGAATGCTGCGAGCCCAGCTGCAGCGCGGCACCGCCGGGACCCCGGAACACGATGGGGCAGCCGAACTGTCCGCCCGACATGTAGCGGATCTTGGCCGCGGCATTGACGATCTGGTCGATGGCGAGGAGCGCGAAGTTCCAGGTCATCATTTCGATGACGGGCCGGAGCCCCACCATCGCCGAGCCCACGCCGATACCTGCGAAGCCCAGCTCGGCAATCGGGGTGTCCACGATCCGTCGCGGGCCGAACTCCTCCAGCAGCCCCCGGCTCACCTTGTAGGCGCCGTTGTATTCGGCGACTTCCTCGCCCATCAGGAAGACATTGTCGTCCCGCTGCAGTTCTTCCCGCAGCGCCTGGTTGAGGGCGTCGCGATACGTGAGTGTGGGCATCAGTTGTCTCGGCTCTCGGCTCTCGACGCTGGTCTCGGGGCGTAGACGTCGGTCCAGAGCGACTCGGGCTCCGGTTCCGGCGACTCGTCGGCAAACCTGAGCGCGTCCTCGACTTCAGCCATGACGTCCTTCTCGATGGCTTCCATGGCGGCGTCGTCCAGCGCTCCGGCTTCACGCATGCGGTTGGCCAGCACCAGGATGGGATCTCGCGCCTGGTATTCGTCAACTTCATCCTTGGTGCGATAGGTGCCGTGGGCGGCATCGGACATCGAGTGCCCGACGTAGCGGTAGGTCCGCACTTCGAGCAGCGTGGGCGATGAGTCGGACCGGGCCCGGCGCACGGCATCGTCCATCGCCTTGCGAACCGCGACCACGTCCTGGCCGTCCACTACCACGCCCGGCATGTCGTAGGACGCGGCGCGCTCGAAGAGATCGGTGATGGCACTGGAACGCTGCACCGATGTGCCCATGCCGTAGCCGTTGTTCTCGATCACGAACACGGCTGGCAGTTTCCACAGCCCCGCGATGTTGAGGGTCTCGTGAAAGGCACCGATGTTGGCGGCCGCCTCGCCGAAGAAGGTCAGGGACACCTGATCGGTGCCGCGGTACTTGGCCGCAAAGGCGAAGCCGGCACCCAGCGGGATCTGGCCACCCACGATGCCGTGGCCGCCCATGAAATGGAGGCCGGCGTCGAACAGGTGCATGGAACCACCCTTGCCGCCGGAACAGCCGGTGGCCTTGCCGTAGAGCTCGGCCATCACGCTGCGGCTCGACATCCCGCGGGCGAGGGCCTGGCCATGCTCGCGGTACGCGCTGATCACGTAATCTTCGGGCCGCAGTGCGGAAATCGTCCCCACCGCCACCGCTTCCTGTCCGATGTACAGGTGGCAGAAACCGCCGATCCGGCCGAGGCTGTAGGCCTCACCCGCCTTCTCCTCGAAGCGGCGGATCAGGACCATCATCCGCAGCCACTGACGCCACTCATCCAGCGTGGCCGCATCCGGTTTCACGGGGCGCTGCTCCTTCGTCGCTGTTCCCGCCATCAAGCGGATCTCCTCTGAGCCCGGGCTCCATCGACCTGCTCCCAGGCGTGGTACGAACTGCGGGTGAGTGGACTCGCCTGCACGTGGCGGAATCCGAGCCGCATGCCGATGTCGCGAAGCTCGGCGAATTCGTCGGGGGTGTAGTAGCGCGCGACGGGAAGATGTCCGTCGGTGGGGCGGAGGTACTGGCCCAGCGTGACGATGTCCACGTCGGCCCGGCGCAGGTCGCGAAGGCAGACAAGGATCTCGTCCCATTCCTCGCCCATCCCCAGAATGATGCCGCTCTTGGTGAGCGCATCGGGCCCGCCCAGCCGGCGCGCATTGGCCAGCACAGTGAGCGCGCGGTCATAGCGCCCGCCCGGCCGAGCCAGCCGGTACAGGCGTTCGGCGGTCTCGAGATTGTGATTCAGGATGTCCGGCTTCGCGTCCATCACGATGGCAAGCGCGCGCTCCGACCCCTTGAAGTCGGGGATCAGCACCTCAACCGACGTCTCCGGCAGCCGCCGCTTGATTTCGGTCACACAGCCGGCGAAGCCCTCGGCGCCGCCGTTCTCGAGGTCGTCGCGATCGACCGAGGTGATCACCACATGCGCCAGCCCCATGCGCTCCACCGCGTCGGCCAGCCGGGCCGGCTCCAGCGGATCGAACGCCTTGGGGGTGCCGTGCGAAACCGCACAGTAGGTGCAGTTGCGGGTGCAGACATCGCCCAGGATCATGAAGGTCGCGGCCTTGTGCTCCCAGCATTCGCCGATGTTGGGGCAGCGGGCCTCTTCACAGACCGTATGGAGGCCCAGCTCGCGCATCATGTTCTTGATGTGCACGTAGTTCGCACCGCCCGGCGCCTTCACCTTGAGCCACGACGGCTTTCGCACCGGCGGTGCACTCGGGGTGGTGCCGGCGGTCTCGGCGAGGAAGCGGGTGAGTTGAACCAGTGGTGCGGCCAAGACAGATCCTTCGGTCGTCGCTGTCGGGGGGTTCAGGGACCGAAAGTTAGTCGCGTCAGCGGGTTAGCGGGAGGCTAGAAAAAGAGCATCAGCCCGGTCGCGACGGCCAGCGCGCGATTGGCGCTGGTGGTGGGATCGGCATCGCTGGTCCAGGCCTGGGTGACCTCGCCGACCACCTTGAGCGACGGCGTGGCCTGCAGGTACGCCCCCGCGGTGGCGGCGCGATTGATGGTCTTGAACGGTGCCTCCCCGAACGCGTTCTCGAGGTGGCTGGCGCCGAAGCTCGCTCCCACGGTGAGCGCGCTGCCCGGCTGGCGCCACGTGACCTGTCCCAGGTAGCCGAAGCCAGGCCGCAAGTTGACGCTCGTCGTGTCGGAAGTGCGGCCGTCCTGGAACAGCAGCGTTGCGCCGATGCCCTGGCCCCAGTACCCCTGCGCCGAAAATGCGACGCCGCCGCGGCTGATGCGGGTGCCGGCGCTCGCGCCCCAGGCGGTGGCCGACGCATCCATCCGGGTGTCGCGCTGGTGCTGCACCAGCCCGCTGCCCCAGACCACGATACCGCTCCGCTCCCACGACGCTTCCGCCTCGAGCCGGGGAAACAGCAATTCGTCGAAGCCGTTGTTGATGCTGGGATCGAAGACCGCCACCGCGTACTGGAGTTCACGGTTGTTCGGGCTGTGGTACGCGATCTGGGCATTGAAGCCGGGAAAAATGTAGCCAAAACCGCCGTGCCCAAGTGTGGTGCCACCGGGGTTTCCGCTGATGCCGCCCACTGCGCCGGTGCCGAACAGCGTCATGTCATCCAGCATGCTCTGCTTGAAGAACATTCCCACCTCGCGGCCGGCCAGCACCTCACCCCAGGCACCACCCACCGTGAGGTATGCCTGGCGCAAGTCCACCCTGGCGCCCAGCCCTTCGGGGTCGTCGTGCCCGCCGGCGGTCTGAACCACCGGAGCAAGGCCGAAATGCACCGAGAGGGCGGTAGTGCCCTCCACTCCGCTGGCCTCGAGCACCGCGAAGGACGGCAGGTACCCCGAACGCACGGCGCTGCCTCTGCGTCCGATACCGACCACGGCACCAGGCGTGACGACGCTACCGTTGTCCGATTCCAGTTCAAGGACGTAAAAGGCGCCGGCGTTGCCGGCAAAGCTGAACGTCCAGGCTCCGGACGTGTCGATCGGCACCTGGGCCGCGGCAAGGCGCGGTACCAGTGCCAGGCACCCCAGGACCGCCAACCATCGGCGCATCACTCCTCCAGCAGTCGCTCTAAGATGTTGCGGTACTCCCGGACCTGGCGATCATGCATCGCGCCGGTCACGGGCCCATGGAAGCCGGCATACACTCTTCGCACTCGCCCGTCGCGACCGATGAAGACGCTGGTGGGATACGAGGTAAATCCCCGGAGCTGGGGAAGGGTCGCCGCAGTTTCCTCCACCAGATTGACGCCGGCGAGCAGCAGGGGGAAGGGGATGGCGAATTTTTCGCGATACCGGCGCACCAGTGCTCCGTCGATGGCGGTATCGCCCGACACCTCGTAGGCGAGACCAACGACCTCGAGCCCACGCTCGTGATAGTCGTTCCACAGCTGCACCAGTACCGGTGCCGCCCCATGGCAGGTGGGACACCATGTCCCGAAAATGTCGACCAGGACGACCTTGTCACGGAAACGCGGATCGGAGCTGGATACCAGCCCACCCGATGCTTCGGGAAAACTGAATGCGAACGGCGCTGTCGTGTCGGCCTGGGTCAGGCTGGTGGGTTCTCGCAAGTGCGGCTTGCCGGTGGATCGCACCGCGGTGAACGGTGTCCGGGTGCGAAGTCCCGCGTGAAACGCTCCCCGCAGCGTGTCGCCGTCCAGCGAGCCGGTCACCAGATACACGAACGAGCCATCAAAGTGTGCCAACGCGAACGAGTCTGCCGTGCCGTGCCCGCTGAAGACCCCATAGTCGCCGGTGCTCGAGACGATGGTTCCCTGCATGCCGTTGTTCGCGTCCTGAAATACCAGCACCCGCGGGCTGGTGCGGCCGCCGCTGACGAAGACGGCATCCCAGGTGCCGTCCAGCCCGGCCGGCGTGGGCGCGGCGGCCCAGCTGCCCCGCGCTGCGTGGAAGGGGATAACCCGCGGTCCCCGGTTGCCCACGTTGCTGTAGTTGCCCACCAGCGAATCGCCCGACCAGGTAGCGCGGATCACGGCCGCATAGTCCGCCATCTCGAACGTGACCGAATCGCCCTGCAGCATGATCGCCGAGAACGCATCGCAACTGTTGGCGTTGCAGAGCCGGCCCCGCAATTCGCCGCCGCTGGTGTCCATGATCATCATGAAGGGGAGCGAGCCGCCTTCCAGCGCCAGCGCCGCACGCCATGGCCCGACGAGGTCGGGTGGCGCTGCCAGTGCGGCGAGCAGCAATAGCGGCGTCATTTGACCGGCACGTAGCGCTCGCCCGCTTCCAGCGCGACCGGCAAGGCATTCCCTCGCCAGGGCACCGGACAGGCATAGGCCGAGCTGTAGGCGCAGAACGGATTGCGCGCGCGATTGAAGTCGAGGCGGTAGCGGCCGTCTGCCTGGGGGATCAATTCCACGAATCGCCCTGCGGGATAGCTCCCCTGCCCGTTGGTCAAGTCGCGGAAATAGATCTCGAGCGTGGCTTCGCCGCTCACCGGGTCGGGAATGCGCATCACGGTGAGCCGCACCGTACTGTCGCCCACCGGGACGGCAACCGTGCCCGCCAGCGATGCCTCGACCTCCACGCCGTCGGGCGCAAGCAGCCGGGTGGTGGACGCTGTGTCGGGGGGCTGCAGCCGCCCGATGAAACTCACCGTCGGGTCGATATCGTAAAAGGCCGGCGTGCTCCGCGCGCGCGAAGTATCGAATGCGGTGACCACTGCGCGTCCTGCCGGACCTCCGGCGACCAGCACGTAGCGGCCGAGCTGCACCGGCCGACCGCGAGGAAGGGCCCGGCGGCCGGTTGAACCTGCAAGGGACACCGTACCGGAGGCAGTGAGGCGGTGCAGCGTGACACCGTCAAGCGGCACGTCGGCGCTGTCGGATCCCAGCGTGATTCCCGGGCCGATCGGCTGCTGCGCCACAGCGAGGTAGGGAGAGGTCGGTGCCGAGGCAAGCCACGCTGTCCATGCGCTGCGTTCAGCGGCAACCGTGCTGCCTTGCGCCAGCAGCGATGCAGGGGCCGCGACCACCAGCGCAGCGAGTACCGTGATGAATCTGGGCATTACCACTTCCAGAGCCGGCTGGGGCTCATTGCAAGTACATGTTCGTGCACCGCATCGCCCCGCAGCATCTGCTGCAGCAGCAAGGCGGTGATGCCTGCCAGGAGCACACCATTGCGACCATGCCCGGTGGCATACCACAGCCCCGCAACGTCGGGCGCCGGGCCCACGATCGGCAGGCCATCGGGAGTCACTGGCCTGAGGCCGGCCCACGTGCGGTGTGCCCGCGCGGCCCCGATGGGGGGACAGAGCTTGCGGATGCCGGCCCAGATACGTTGCTGCCCCTCGTCGCTGACCGAGGCATCGAAGCCGGCGTATTCCATGGTGGAGCCGACCAACGCCTCGTCGCCCCGCGCTACCACATAGCAATCGTCGGCATAGAGGATTGCACGGGGCACCTCGGCAGGCCACGGCATGGCGGCCATCTGGCCCCGTACCGGTTCCACCGACAAGGGGCGCGGGAGCCCGCCGATGCGGCCCGACCAGGCGCCCGCCGCAATGATCACATCGTCGGCGGAATATTCATCGTCGGCGATCACTCCGGTGACCCGGTCTCCCGTCCGTACGACTGCTGACACTTCGACGTTGATCGTCGACGCGCCATTATTTCGTGCATCGGTCAGCAGCGCATGTACCAGCGCCTTCGGATCCAGTGCACCATCCATGGGAGCCCACAGCGCGCCCGCGAGATCACGAACCCAGGGCCACCGGCTTCGCGCTTCGTCGGCGTCGAGCCAGTCCGACACCTGCCCCTGCTGCCGCTGCTGGGCCACCCGGGCCCGCAGCACCTCGGCCTGGGCCGGTTCGGTTGCCACCTGCGCGATGCCTTCCCGCCAGAGCCCGACGTCGATGCCGGTGTCCGCCAGCAGCTCAGGCGCCAGTTCCGCATACCGGTCGCGGCCTGCCACACTCAACTCATGCAGCGCCTCGTTGTCGGTAGCCTCGATCTGCGGCGCCAGCATTCCTGCCGCCGCGCGCCAGGCCTGGCCCCGCTCGTCGCCCGGGTCCAGCACGACGACACGCCGCCCTTCCCGGGAAAGCTCCCGAGCGGCCGCAGCGCCAACTACGCCTCCGCCGACGACGATAACGTCATAACTGGTTGCCACTTGGCTCCTCGACGAAACTATCTGGAACATAAGCCCGTACTGCGATTCGACCGGCCACTTCAGGGGGAAAAGTACATGATCCGGACCGTTCTGGGCTTCTCCGTGTTCGCCGTTGTCGGCGTCCTGGCAATGAAGCTTCTGTTCTCGGTGCTGGGCGGGGTGCTGTCGCTTATCGGGACCATACTCGTCTGGGCCTTCTGGGGGTTCATTTTCTACCTGATCCTGAAGGTGGTGGCTCCCGACACTGCTTCACGGGTCAAGGAAGTGATCACCGGACGCCCGGTCTGAGCCGACGTCCCCCTGGAACGGCAAGCGCGCCCGGCCTTGGAGGCCGGGCGCGCTTTGCATGGGTCAGGTCGCTGGCAGCGAGGTCGTCGGCGGATCGCCCGGTGCCGGGCGCGGCGGCCGGGCCGGCAACTTGATGGTCCTGCGCGAGCGCCACAATGAGAGCGCGGTGGCCCAGGGCGAGTTCCGCGACGCACGCTCGCGGCGGTCGAGCCGCTCGACGGCGCGGATCCGCTCCACCCGCCGCGCGTGTCGTGCGGCGAGGCCCAGCAGCTCGGCATTGGCGGCCCAACCTTCCGAGGCCAGCACCGGGCCCGTGGGGCGGTCCCGGAACGCGTCCCGCAGCGTCACCAGCCGGAACGCAGCAAACCCGCCGACGAGATCGCGAACACCCGGTACCCGGACCCGGCGTCCCAGCAACAGCGGCGCGACTCGACGCAGCAGCCGATGTCCCGCACGGGGCGAACCGTGCAACACGCCTTCTGCCACGACCAGGTCGGCGCCGCTCTCGATCTGGCGCACCAGATCCGGAAGTGCCGCGGCGTCATGGGCGAAGTCGGCGTGCATCAGGATCGCCGCGTCGCGACGGGGCCGGTCGCTTCGCTCGAGCGCCATGCGCAGCAACTCGGTGACCGAGGCGGCATAGCCCTGGCGCTCGGCGTGACGAATCAGCGTAAGCGGCAGCACCCGGGCATAGGGCTCGAGCACTTCACGGGTCGCATCGGTGGACGCGTCGTCCACCACCAGCAACTGGTATTCGCGGGGAAAGTCGGTGAAGGTCTGGCGGACCTTCCACAGCAGAAGCCCGACCGTGCGGGCCTCGTTATGGGACGGGATGCATACGTAGATCATGCTGAGGTTGCGTCCTCGGTGGGCAAGGGGAAGCCGCCACTTTCCCGTCCCTGGGCTGCCCGGGCAGCCGACGACAGGAGGGCGCGCAATTCGGCCAGCCCGAACGGCTTGTGAAGCCACGGGCGGTCCAGGCTTTCCAGAAAGGTAAGCGTGTCGCCCCGCACAGTGTCGCCGGTGCTGAAAAAAACCCGCGGTGCCATGCGGGGCGCCCGGCGCACGATCTCCTCGTACAGCTCGCGTCCGCCCAGCCGAAGCATCCTCAGGTCGGTGAGGATGAGGTCGTGTCGCTCGGTCAGCGCCAGTGACAGCGCGTCCTCGCCGTCGGTGGCGACTTCCACCTCGTGGCCCCATGCTTCCAGCGTCGATCTCATGTAGTGCAGGATGTGCGGCTCGTCGTCCACCACCAGCACCCGAAGGCGGCGGGTCACCGGTCGCACGCCATGGGTGGCTGGTGGCTCGGGCTGGGGCTGTCCCTGGGGCAGCACCACGGTGAACGTGGCACCGGATCCGACCACACTCTCCACCGTGATGCGACCACCATGCTCTCGCACGATTCCCTGGCAGATGGGAAGTCCCAGTCCGGTACCGTGCTGCTCGGCCTTGGTGGTGAAGAAGGGGTCGAAGATCCGGCTGGCCACCTCGGGCTCGATCCCGGGCCCGTCATCGGCGACCTCAATGGCGACCCCGTCGAGGAAACGGCGCGCGCGGAGTGTCACCGTTCCCGGCCGGCCGGTGTTATTGATGGCCTGCGCGGCATTGGTGACCAGATTGACGAACATCTGCTGGATCTTGGAGGCCTCCATCATGACCGGCGGCAGGTCCGGCTCGACCTCCAGCCGGGCGTCCACCCGGCTGGCCATCAGCGTGTTTCGCAGCAGCATCATGGTGGACTCGAGCAGCTCGGCGAGGTCGGTTGCCGTGCGCTGATTGTCGGTCTTGCGCGCGAAGCTCAACAGGTTGCGCACGATGGTCGCGGCGCGCTCCGCCTCCTCACGAATGACCGCCAGCGGCTCCCGCAAATTGCTGGGCACGTCGTCGAGCTCACCCAGAAAATCGGCGAAGCCCACTACCGAGGCGAGCGGGTTGTTGAGGTCGTGCGCCACGCCGGCCACCAGCTGCCCCATCGCTGAGAGCTTGGCGCTCTGCAACAGCTGATCCTGAAGCGTTCGCGCCTCGGTCTCGTCCTCAAACAGCAGCACGGTCGCCGAGCTCTCGTTGGCGCCCACGCCGAACGCGGACACCCGGAACGACCGCAGCCCGATCCGCATTTCGACGGCGACGCCATCGGCCCGCTCCAGCACCGCCGCGACGTCATCGCGCCATTTGGGCATCGCGAACACGTCCCATGGCCGTCCGACCATGACCGCCGGAGGGACGTTCATCAGCTCGGAATAGGCGCGGTTGGCACGGCGTATGCGCCCGGAACCGTCGATAATGCACAGGGCCAGGCTCAGGGCATCAACAACTTCCTGCCAGGAGCGCCGCCCGTCGTCGTAGACGTCGATCAGCCTCGCACTTTCGAGTGCGATGGCGGTCTGGGCCGCGAGGGCACGGAGATAGCTTTCGGCCAGAGGTGCGAAAGGCCCCTGGGCGCCGCGCAACGCGATGCTTCCCAGTTGGCTGGTGCCGGTTTCGATCGGCACCACCCACCATTCGTCGGTCCGCCCTTTGGCCGGGTGGGCCATGCCGCCGGTGACCCCGACGGCGACTCCGGGGTCGGATTCCGGTTCGGGCCAGGTGTAACTGGCACCAACACCGGCACCGTCTCCCAGGGTGAACTCAATCCGGAGCGCGCTCGGCTCCAGCGAGGCGCGGAGTTCGCCCACCAGCAGCATGGTGATAACATCGGGTTGCAGGGTGCCGGCCAACGCGCGGCCGTAGGCCGCCAGGCGCCCAGCCAGCTCAACAGCGCCGGGGGCACGCGAGACCGGTGCAACTCCAACGGAAGGGTGCGACATGATCCGGGCCGATCTGCGCAGCCGACTGACCGCGTCGGACCTGCGCCTGATGGTGCTGCTGTTGGGCGGCGGCAGCGCAGCGCGGCGTGCTGCCGTCGAGCGCCAACTGGAAACCGAAGGTCCCGACGCGCTGCTCGATGCGCCTGACCTCGCGGAGCGGCTCCGGGCCGTGCGCACCCTGCTGGTGCCGAGCGAGCCGCTCTTCATGTACGTCATGGTCCGCCAGGCACTGCTGCGGGCCGGCATCGAGGACCGCGGAGTCGCGGACTACCTCGCCGCGCTGCTGGTCGATTTCGGCCGGCGGGATCGCGCCCACCGGGTGGACTGGAACGACGATGCCCAGCATCGGTATCTGGTCGACATCGTCCGCGACCTGGAATCGAGCGTAGGCGAACGGCGCTTCCGGGTCATGCTCCACCTGGGCAACTATGCGCTCTGGCTGGCCGGACTCTATCCGGATTATATCGCCGCGCGTCGTGCGCGGCATGGCGGCCCCGACCTGCCGTACTACGATGCGCTGGGACGGCGCGGTTTCGTGATGGCATCCGATCACGAGCTGGCAGACCGGCTGGGACTGGAAGAGGTGCTGGCGGAGACCGCCGCCCGCTATCGCGCCATCCGCAGCGCGCTCAACGGAGTGAGCGACCAGTACTTCTTTCCGGCTGCCGCGACCCCCGGACGCATCCACCGCGCCCAGACAAACTGACGGGCCGCCGCTGTCAGCGAAGCATGGAGTCGGGGAAGTAGGGGCAAGCGGTGTCCTCATAGGTGCCGGGATCAGTTTCCACGCCGATCAGCGGTGCGCTGGCGGGCCCGAAGGTCACGGTGCCGATCTCCGGAGCCCGCTCTACCGGCAATCCCTCATACAGCACCAGCCCCCGCGCCAGGCCTCCCGGTGCCGTCGCCAGGACGCCGAATCCGAGTGCGAACGTCTCCGGCGGCGTGCCCTCGACCCCGATGAGCAGCAGCGAGTCGGCCTCGGACGAGCGGCCCACGATCGCGGAGTACGCGCCCCCACCCGCCACGCGCGCCACCAGCCGGCCCGGCACGGAGTCGGGCGCTACGCTCAGCGTCTGCCGCGCAACTCCGAACTGGCTCAAGAGCGACTGTGGGCCGATAACGGCGGCCAGGCCGCACGTGGTGTTGGAGCCCTGGCGGGCGTCACCACAGGCTGCCAGGAGGACAGCGAGGGTAACGAGGGGGAACCTGCGCATGGCGCGCTCCGTGGGTGCGGGAGGGAACCGCAATCCTCCCTAACATAATGCAACGTCGCGGTTTCGCCCTTCATGTCGCTTGACGCAGCCGTCGGCCGCCCGTAACGTTGCGTGTCCCTGAAGCAGGAGTGCCGTGGGAGTTCTTGACGGCTTGCGAGCCCGGCTCGACCGCCTGCTGGCGGAGCATACGCGGTCCGACCCCAGGGCGGTGGCCGCCGGCTTGCGCGAGGCGGTCATCGAGGCTCGCGCGGCCGTGGCCGGCATGCGCGACCTGCTGGAACGCAGCCAGCGCGAGCTCGGCGTCGAACGGAAGGCCCACGAGGACGCCGAGCGCCGGGGCAGGCTGGCCCGCGACATCGGCGACCAGGAGACCGCACAGCTGGCCGACGTCTACGTCGGAAAGCATGCGGGCCGGGTGGAACTGCTCGAGCGCAAGATCGCGGTGCAGCAGGATGAGTTGCAGCTGGCCCAGCGCGAACTGGAGCAGATGACGTCCGATTTCCGCGCCGCCCAGGCGGGCGGGGCCCAGATGCGGGAAGTGCAGGAGCGCGCCTGGCGCGACATCGAAGCGGCCGGTGGCACTCGTCCGGAGCTCGACCTGCAGGGAGAACTGCTCAAGGCGCAGGCCGATCGCAAGCTGCATGAAGCGGCAGTGGAAGCCCAGCTCGCCCATCTCAAGAAGCAACTCGGCAAAGACCGCGGCTGACCCGCCGCCCCCTTCGTCCACCGGGAGTTCTCTCTTGGCATACACCGCGCCGTTCGCAGCCAGCGCCTCGCAGGCCTCACCCGATGACCGCGGCTTCTTCGGTCATCCAGCGGGGCTCTCGACGCTCTTCTTCACCGAGATGTGGGAGCGCTTCAGCTACTACGGCATGCGGGCCATCCTGCTGCTGTTCATGGTGGCCCCACTCGCGACCGGCGGGCTCGGGTTCTCCACCGAGGTGGCGGGCCCCATCTACGGTCTCTACACGGCGATGGTGTACCTGGTGGCACTCCCGGGCGGCTGGTTTGCCGACCGGGTGATCGGCCAGCAGCGAGCCGTGCTGTACGGCGGCATCATCATCATGTTCGGCCACATCTCGCTGGCGATGGAAGGCATCGGTTTCTTCCTGCTGGGCCTCTTCCTGGTGATCATCGGCACCGGTCTGCTCAAGCCCAACGTCTCGACCGTCGTCGGACAGCTCTATACGCCCGAGGACCAGCGGCGCGATTCCGGCTTCTCCCTCTTCTACATGGGCATCAACCTCGGCGCGTTCTTCTCGCCGCTGGTGTGCGGCTGGCTGGCGCAGAGCGAAGCGTTCCGCGGCATGCTGCAGGGCTGGGGTTACGATCCGACGCGCTCGTGGCACTGGGGCTTCGGCGCGGCGGCGGTCGGCATGTTCCTCGGCATTGTCCAGTATCTCCTGGGCCAGAAGCGGCTGCGGGGCGCCGGCGCCGAACCGGGCGACCCGCTGTCCGCGGGAGCCCGGCGGGGGGCGATGTTTGCGCTGCTGGGCCTGCTCGTGGTCGGCGCACTGATCCTGATGAGCGCAGGCGATGCGGCCATCGCTGCCATGCCCACGGTCAACCGCGTAATTGGCACCATCCTGCTGCTTGCCCCTGCGGTGTTCTTCATCTGGTTGCTCACCGCCGGGAGCCGCGACGCAGACGAGCGGAAGCGCCATCTCGTGATCTTCGTGCTCTTCATGGGCGCGGCGGTATTCTGGTCCGCCTTCGAACAGGCGGGCTCGACGCTCAATCTCTTTGCCGAGCGCAGCACCCGCACCAGCATCCTGGGCTTTGATTTTCCCGCCAGCTGGCTGCAGAGTGTCAACGCCCTGTTCATCATCATCCTGGCCCCGGTTTTTGCGTGGCTCTGGATCCGGATGGGCCGGAAGGAGCCGTCCAGTCCGGGCAAGTTTGCCTTTGGCCTGTTGTTCCTTTCGCTTGGCTTCGCGCTGCTGATTCCCGCGGCAGGGATGGCGGCCAGCGGAGCGCAAGTGAGCCCGATGTGGCTGGTGGGCACCTACCTGCTGCATACCATCGGCGAACTGTGCCTCAGCCCGGTTGGCCTCTCCGCCATGACCAAGCTTGCGCCGATGCGCTACGCCGGCCTCATGCTGGGTGTGTGGTTCCTGGCGGCGTCGGTCGGCAACTTCATCGGCGGCAATGTGGCCGGCGTCTACGAACGGTTCACCACCGCCCAGATCTTCACCGCCGTGTCGCTGTATGTGATTCTCGCCGCCGTGATCATGTGGATCTTTGTGAAGCCGATCAAGCGGATGATGGCGCGGAGCTAGCGAATGGATTTGCGACTGGCGGGGCTGGCACTTGGGATGCTGGCGCTGGGCGGTTGTGGCGAGCCACCGGCACCGCGAGCCGCCGCTGGATATGTGCCGGACACGGTGGCGTTTCAGGTGCCGTCGGATTCCACCATGCCGCCAGGATTGCTGGGGGAGTCGATTCGCCGCGGCCGCGCCCTGCTCGAGCATACGGCGGACAGCCTGCCCGAGCATGTGGGCAACACCCTCGCCTGCACCAGCTGCCACCCCGCTGCCGGTACCCTGGCGGGTGGCATGCCATGGGTCGGTGTCTATGGCCAGTTCCCCCAATACCGCTCGCGGGTCGCGAGGGTGCAGGTCATCGAGGACCGGATCGACGACTGCTTCATTCGTTCGATGAACGGCAAGCCCCTGCCACGGGGCGGCAAGGACGTACGCGACATGGTGGCGTATTTCGCCTTTCTGTCGCGGGACATTCCGGTGGGTGCGCGGGTGGAAGGGCAGGGTATTCCGAAGGTGGACGTCTCGAACGCCGATACATCCGCCGGCAAGGCGCTCTATGCCGTCGAGTGCGCCCGGTGTCATGGCGCGGATGGCGGTGGTTACGTCGGACCGGCGCTGTGGGGCGACAGCTCATTCAACATCGGTGCCGGCATGGCTCGGCTCCGCACCGCTGCCGGCTTCATCCGGGCCAACATGCCCATGGATCGTCGCGGAAGCATGACGGACCAGCAGTCCGCCGACCTGGCGGCGTACCTGGTCAGCCGCCCGCGCCCCGACCTGCCCGGCAAGGAATACGACTGGCCCAACGGCGACCCGCCGCCGGATGTCGCATATCCGACCCTGGCGGCACAACAGAAGCGGTAAGGCGGTATGGCGGTACGGCGGTAAGGCGGTAAGGCCAC
>JAICQR010000219.1 GCA_025937755.1 Gemmatimonadales bacterium
CGGAAGGCTACAGTTACGGTCCGAGCCCAACCTGCACCAAACTTCTGCGCGTGGCGTACGGATCAGCGGTAGAGACAGCGGAACTGCTGGAACTGCTGATTCGTCAGGGGGCATGGCCAGATCACGACGGGCAGCGAGCGATCGATCTCTCGGCCGAATGTCAGCGGACACTCCGTGGTTTGATTCGGAAATCCCGCCGCTAGCCGCTCTTGCCACTGCCCAACACTCCCACACTCCCACACTCCCACACTCCCACACTACTCCAGCTGGTACTTCCGGATCTTGTTCAGCAGCGTCGATCTCGAAATGCCCAGCAGCAGTGCCGCCTGGCGGCGGTTGCCCCGGGTGTGCTCCAGCATCCGCGCGATGTGGCGCCGCTCGGCGGCAGCGAGTGAGTCGGGAACGGCCGCCTTGGCGGGGGCCAGCGCCTCGCGCAGCAGGTCGAGATCGAGCCCCGATGCCGCCAGGTCGAGCAGCAACAGGTCAAACCCGGGCGTGGCGCCGCCCGGACCAGCCACGAGCGCGGCCGAAGCTTCCGCGCCGGTGCGTTCCGCGACGACCACGATCCCGGCCTCGCGCAGCAACTGCACCAGGTCCCGGCGCCGGTCGTCATCGCCATCCAGGAGGAGGACATGCTGCTCACTCATATCCGAAAGGTACTGCGGCGCCCACTCGCCAGCTATCCGCTGTCGGAGGGCGTCACTAATTTGCCTTCCATGCCCATTCGAGACCTCCGAGCGCTCGAGTTCAGCCAGCGCATCGCCGATCCGCTCCTGGTAATCGACGTCCAGCGCCGCTCGTTCGGCGCCGACAAGGACTGCACCATTCTCACGCTCGGCAATGCCACGGGTCGCATCGAGTCGGCGCCGTTCTGGGGCGCAGAGCAGGCCGCAGTGGCGGGTGTTGCGGCGGGAGACGTCGGACAGGTTATAGGAGAAGTGGCCGAATACCGCGGCAAGCGCCAGCTCAAGGTCACCTCATTCCGGGTGCTGCCGCGCGATAGCGTCGACTACGCTGGCCTGATGCCGTCCATCGGCGATATCGAGCCCTTCTGGAAGCGGCTGGACCAGTGGCGCGAGGACATCGCCGGGCCCCGGCTCAAGGCGGTGCTGGCGCTCTTCTTTGACGACCCCGACTTCCGCCAGCAGTTCGAGCAATGCCCAGCCAGCCCCATGGGACACCACGCGCAGCTGGGCGGCCTGCTCAAGCATGTCTGGGAAGTCGCCCACATCGGGCGCTCCATCGCGGCCTCGAGTGGCGCTGATCGCGACCTCGTCGTCGCCGGCGCGCTGCTGCACGACATCGGCAAGGTCGAGAGCTACCGGTGGAACGGTGTCTTCGGATATACCGACAGAGGACGGCTCCACGGCCATGTCGTACTGGGATCACTCATGCTCGACCGCCGGCTGCGTGAAGCGCCCGAGCCCGTCTGCACCGACACCGAGGAGATGATCCTCCAGCACCTCATCCTCTCGCACCATGGCCGTACCGAGCTGGGCGCGGCCGTACCGCCCATGACCCTCGAGGCCGAGGTGCTGCACTACGCCGACAATGCCAGCGCCAAGTCGGCCAGCATGGCCGACGCACTCGGGGATAGTGAGAACTTCACGGGAGACGAGCTGGTGAGCAGCCGCAGCATCTGGCAGCTGGACAAGCGGCGCGCGTGGAGGGGGCAGAGCGATTGGGGAGCCCCGGGGCCGTAGCCCGGGGGAGGTCAAACGAAACGGCCGTCCAGTCGTGGCTGGACGGCCGTTTCTCGCGATGACAGGTGAGGGACGCAGCCGAAGCTGTCGTTCTTAAGAACCCTCTCTTGATTCCCAGACCGGATGGCCGTCCTGCCTGGTTCATC
>JAICQR010000102.1 GCA_025937755.1 Gemmatimonadales bacterium
CGGCGGCCCAGTGCGGCCTGGTCGGCGCGAAGCGCATCCATCACGTCCTTGCGCGAGCGCAGCCGAAGCCAGCGCCGAGCGTCCTTCCAGGATCCGCGCCAGCTCTCTCGCACCAGCAGTCCCAGCATGCCGACGGCGGGGATCGCCACCAACGTGATCAACGCGGCGACGCCGCCACCAATGACCCACGCGAGCGCAACCAGCGCGACCAGCCATACGACATATACCGCGAGACCGACGAGCAGCTTCCAGGTGGAGCGGGTGTCCGGCTCGAGTCTGAACCGATCCACGATAACGCCGGTGAGCTGGTATGGCACCAGGAAGATGAGCCAGCCGGCAAGGCCGACGAGCGCGGCGAGCGGCATGACCAGCGGCAGCCGGGCTGCCGCCCACGTCAGCGCGCTGCTGGTTCGGGTGTCGAGGTGCAGGTCGTGCGGCCGGAGCTTGAGCCGGCCCAGCCGCCGTGCGTGGACGTCCACAGCATCGGCCAGCGCCAGGCCTTCGGCATCTCCGGCGGCGCGTACCGCTCCCAGCAGGCGAGTAGTGGTGGCCAGCGAGAACATGTCATCCGTGCCGCCATGCGGCACCCGATTCTCCGCTTGCCAGATGCCGAGGGCGGCGGTGACCAGTCGCTCATCCTGCCATTGCGTGAGGTTGAGGGTCACCTGTTCCAGGGCATTGCCGATGCGTTCGGTGAGCTCGGCAACTGCTACGGCGTCCGACTCGGGATGGCCAACGAGGTCGTCCCAGCGTACCGGCGGCGCGCGCACCACCAGCGCATCGGACCGGAATACATCCTTGTTGCGGAACACCAGCCCGACCGGAACGATCGGAAACGTATCGCCCAACTGTGCCGCCGCGCCCAGCGCAATGCGCGCGGCGCCGGTGCGGAGCGGTGCCAGGGATGGCGAGGTGTGGGAAATGCCTTCCGGAAAGATGCCGACGGCATCGCCAGCGGCGAGTGCCGCATGCACCGCCCGGAACATTTCCTCATTGCGGTTCATCTGCGATGGGTCGTCGTTCCGGCGATACACCGGGATGGCCCCGGAGGCGCGGATGAGCCATCCAATCTTCCGGTCGGTGAAGAGCGGAGCCTTGGCGAGAAACCGCACCTGCCGGCGGGCAGCGGCCACCACCAGCATCGGGTCGAGCAGGGAATTGGGATGATTCGCCACGAGCAGCACCGGCCCCTCTGCCGGCACCGGGATTCCAACGTAGCGCAGTCGGTAGTACCCGAATGCGCAGAGGCGGGCCAGGGGCGAGAAGGCAGGGAGAAGCCACATGGGTGGTTAATTATAGTTGTGAGTCGAGAGTCGAGAGTTGAGGGTTCCTTCCACCTGGGGAGACGAATGCTTTCTGCAGTTGACGCTCTGGCGAGGTTGCGCGAAGGCAACCAGCGTTTCATGGAATGCGTGCAGGGCGGTGCCGCCATGGCATCCCGGCCGGTGCTGACCACTGGTCAGGAGCCGATCGCCATCATCCTGGGCTGCTCCGACGCACGCGTGCCCGCCGAGATCGTCTTTGATCAGGGTCTGGGCGACCTGTTCGTCATCCGGGTAGCGGGCAACATCGTGGCGCCGTCGCAGGTGGGGAGCGTCGAGTTTGCCGCGGAACGGTTCGGCACCCGGCTGGTGGTGGTGCTGGGCCATACCCAGTGCGGCGCCATCGCGGCGACAATCGAGGAACTGCAACGCCCCGCCGCCAATCGCTCCCGCAACCTGAGTTCCATCGTCGACCGGGTGAAGCCGTCGGTACAGGCCCTGATGAGCACCGATCTGGGGAATGACCTCGGTGCCCTCTCCCGCCAGGCGATCCGGCTCAATATCCGTGCCTCCGTGGATCACCTGCGCCACGGTTCCGGAGTGCTGGAGCAGCTGGGCCAGCAGGAGGGGCTGCGCGTGGTGGGAGCGGAATACGACGTTGGGTCCGGCGCGGTGGCATTCCTCGACGGTATCGACTGACTCAGCCTCGCCGCAGGCCGAGCTGAGTGGCGCCGACCAGCTCGATGAAGCGGGGATGGTCGTGCAGCGGAGCGAAGTCGCGCCACGCCTCGTGCAGGGCCCAGTGCCAGTTCTCTATTCCGACCTTCAATGCCTCGTCCAGGTAGTGAACCGCTTCGGGTTCGTTGCCCAGGATCGCCGCCACCCGGGCGCGAAAGAAGAGTGCCGCACCCTTCTGGTGGCGTGGTGCGCCAGCCAGCCATCGGTTCGCCTCGGCCGCGTCGCCCCGTCTCGCCGCAAGTGCGGCGATCTGTCCCCGGGTGACCGTCCGGCCCGGGTCGGCCCGGTCGAGCCGTCGCAACACCCGCTCGGCGGAATCGGGCTGCTGCAACCCACTCAGTGCGCATGCGAGCCAGTACCAGTGGCCGATGTACTCCGGATTGACGCCCACGCGCTCCTCCAGCCACTGCACTGCCTCTTCGTAACGCTGCTCCGCGCCAGTGCCCCCGTGCATCCTCAGTTCTTCGGCCGCCACCACCAGCATCGCTCCGCGGGACCAGTAGACATCGGGCTCGAGGCTGCGGGCCGCGACGAGAGCCGAGTCGAGATCGGCAGTGCGACCGAGTGCTGCGAGGGCACGGGCTTCGATGACCCATGTCACACGCTGGGTCGGGTGCCGGACTCGCATCGCGCGCGCAAGTTCCAGCTCGGTGCCATGGCGACCCAGCAGGTGATTGTTGTAGGCGCGCTGGCTCCAGTACGCCGGCCAGTCGCGCATCGGTCCGCGATCGGGATTCATGGCCGCGAGCACCGAGTCTGCCTCGGCCGGCCGATTGAGCTGTTGAAGGCGGTACGCCGAGTTGTAGGCGGCGTAGGATCCCGGCGCTACGTCCGTTGACTGCGAGAGTTCGCGCAAGGCGCGCACGTTGTCGCCGTCAATGACCGCGGCGAGGTACTCGGCGAGGGACGCGTAGTACGCGTTGAGTGATGCGCGACGGAGGAGTGCCTGCTGGATGAGCGTGTCAGCCGCCACCCAGTCGTTGCCGTTGGATGCGGCAAACCCGGCAAACACGAGGGCGGGTATGAACGTCGTATCTCGATGCCACGCCTCAAGCATCGCGCGACGTGCTTCATCGTACTCGTAGCGGTTGTAGTGGCCCAGGCCCTTGTCGAACGCGCGATAGGCGTCGTACGTGGGTGGCAACGTGGAGAACGCGTTGCGCTCGGCGAGTCGCTCGTCCACCAGCAGTGCAACCGCGCCCATCAGGCGCTGGCGCAACTCGCCGATGGCTGCCGCTGCCGAATCTCGAGCTACGACAACCGGCGCAGGCGCGACCAGAAGCTCGCCGGTGCGAGCACTCGACACCATGGCCTGGAATCGGAGGGAATCCCCGGTGCGGTAATAGCTGCCGGAAATCACAAGCTCCGCGCCAGTCTCCTCCCCGATGGTGGATAGGAGGCCGTGAGGGCCTGACGGGTCCGGTGAGCGCGCATGATATTCGGCGGCCATGAGCGAGGTCTGCCACGGCACGACGGACACCACCCCGGCCTCGTGCAATCCCTGGGTGATCCAGTCGCCGGCCAGACGGCCCCACGCGGTCAGGCCGGAGTCGCCCGTCTCGTCCCGCAGTGGTGTCACGGCGATCAGGCGCGCACCCCCGGCAGGGATCGGCTCGCGGTTGACTCCGCGCGCCACGAGCCATCCGGCGGTGCCGGCGAGCAGCAACAGCGTGGCTACGAGCGGCCAGTGACGCCGCTGGCGGGCACCCAACTGGTCGTCGAGCGCCGCCACCAGGGCTCCGGCCGACTGCGGGCGCTCGAACGGATCGAGCGCGGTGCATGCGCCGACGAGCGCAGCCAGACTTCGCGGCACATCCGGCCGGAGCGACTCCAGCGGGTGATCAAGCGACCGGCGTCCGGTGAGCAGTTCGCGCGCCAGCAGCCCCCAGACGTAGATGTCCGATCGGTGATCGACGAGGTCGCCGGCCACCTGCTCGGGCGCCATGTACCCGGGCGTCCCGATGGCATGCCTGGGGTCGGTGGCATTGGGGCGCGACACGTTCGCGTCCAGCTTGGCGACCCCGAAGTCGAGCAGGAACGCATGTGATCCGACGCAGAGCACATTCTCGGGCTTCAGATCCCGGTGCACCACGCCTGCAGCGTGGGCATGGGCAAGCGCATCCGCAGTATCACGCAGCAGCATGATCGCTTCACGCAGTGACAACTTGCCACTGCGCTCCAGCCGGTCGCGCAGTGTCTGGCCCCCGACAAACGGCATGACGTAGTACAGCAGCCCTTCGGCTTCGCCGGAATCGATCAGCGCCAGGATGTGCGGGTGCGAGAGCCGGGCGGCGATCTGTACCTCGTCGCGGAAACGAGTGGTGCCGATCAGCGCTGCGATGTGCGGCAGCAGGACCTTGATCACGACCTTGCGGTCGTGCTTTCGCTCGTGCGCCAGAAAGACCGCCGCCGTCCCGCCGAGGCCCAGGGCCTCATCCAGCACATACCGGTCGCCGAGCGCCGTGGCTACACGTTCACGCAGCAGCCGGGGTCCATCCGGTCCCAGTCCCGCGGGAGGTTGTCCTGCGGGAACCAGCTGCCGGTCGAGCGGACCCGGCTGGTCGAGGGCGTGAAGCATCTGCGCCAAACGGGTAGCGAGCTCCGGGTCCCGCGCGTGCACCTGCGCGACGAACTGGTCGAGCCGGGGCTGGGGAAGATCTACCGCTTCGTCGAATAGTTGCGTGAGCTCTTCCCACTTCGAATCAGCGCTCACGGGTCGGGCGGCCGCACTGAGAGTTCGGAATGGAGCCAGGCGCGCGCCCGGACCCAGTCCCGTTGCACGGTACGGGTGGTAACCTCAAGCGCAGCAGCGATCTCCTCTTCCGACAGCCCGGCAAAGAATCGAAGCTCCACAACTCGGGCCAGGCGCTCATCCCTGTCCGCGAGGGCGGTCAGTGCGTCGTCGACCGCGATCAGATCGTCCAGCGGCATGGCCAGCCCCGACACGTCGTCGGTGAGAGTGATGTTCACGACGGCTCCGCCGCGCTTGGCAGCCCGCCGGCGGCGGGCACTGTCCACCAGCACCTGTCGCATGGCCCGAGCGGCGATGGCGAGGAAATGCTGGCGGTCGGTGGGCTGGAGGCTGTGCTCACCCGCCAACTTGAGCCACGCCTCATGCACCAGCGCGGTGGGCTGCAGGGTGTGGCCCTCCGCCTCGCGGCGCAGCAGCCGGCCAGCGATGTCACGCAGTTCGGCGTAGAGGCGAAGGAACATCGCCTCGCCATGCGCATCATCAGATGCGCCGGTTGGCGGATGGGTTGCTGGACACATGCAGCGACGGCTCGGCGGCTGACGAAGGCTCAAGCTATCGCTCCGACGGCGGCCGAGCCAGCCGGGCCGTGGCCTCACGCTCGCGACAGCAGGAAGTCAGCCGCCGACTCCCACAGGCCGGGCAGGGCATCCTGCTGAAAGAAGCGGCCATGTCCCCCGCTGCGCCTGGCACCAGGAGGTGGGTCGAGCAGCAGCAGTTGACCCCCGGCCCGGCTGTAGCGGCTGAGCAGCGCCCGAACGGCGTCCGGCGGCGCTATCAGGTCATCGCGGAAGGAGTACGAGCGGATCGGGATCGCGAGGCGGGCGTGGCCCTCCCAGTTCCCGAAGTAGGTGGCGCTGCGAGACCAGCGTGCCAGGTCGCGTGCCACGCCGCCCGGAAGATCCTCACAGTTGCTCGTGATCGAGAGCGGGAGTCCGCCGACGACGCGAGTGAGCATTGGTATCGCAGCATGCCACGCAGCCCGGCGAATCCATCGCCGGAACAGGCCGGCGGGCAGATGGCTCACGTCTCCCGCGCCAACGAATACCGCGCGTTGCACCAGCTCGGCGCTGGGTGCAAGCCCGAGCGCCTGTCCGCCGAAGGCGTGACCCACCAGCAGCAGCGGCTTGTGGACGGCCCGGGTGCTGCCCCACGAGAGCATCGCCTCGTAATCCCGCCAGGCCCAAGCGCGCATCGACAGCCGACGGTCGCGCGTGCCGGCCTCATATCGCGAGTCGCCGATACCGCGCCAGTCCCAGGTGAGGGCCTCGAGCCCCCGTCTCGCGAGGTAGCGGGCGAACGACGCGTACTCGCACTGACGGAACCACGCCCCGGGCGCGATGAGCACCACGCCTCGCGACGCGTCGGCCGGCAGGAATCGGGTAGCGGCCAGCGGGAACCCGTCGCTGGCGACGATGGTGGCGGGAACCACGGAGCCATCCGTCCTGGGTGCTGCAACGAGTGGCTCCATGGTTTCGTGCTCTGGGAGAAGAGAAATGCGGATGTTACTGCCTGTGGTACGTGAGTCCCGCTTCCTGGGCCTGGCCGATCGCAATGACCATCGCCGGCACCAGCGTCACTCCCGGCAGGATGTTGGACTTCATGTCGGCATACACCGTCTGTCCGTCAAGCCCCCGCTTCTGCGCGACCATATTGGCCAGGATTCCCAGCGCATTGTCGCAAATGATGAACGTCGCACCCCGCTTCTGCTGCGCTTCGATGCTTGCCTGCGGCAGCGTCGAGCCGAGGATGACCGGTGCGGTACGCCAGGGGTTGGCGGTATAGGGCTGGCCGGCCGCGTCCTTCTCACCCAGAAACTCGCCCAGGTCGTACCTGGCCCACATCTCGTCGGTCAGCCCGTGAAATGTGGTGAAGCCGTAGAACGTCAGCACACCGTTGATGTCCTGGTCCTTGACGCCGAAGGCCTTGTTGTAGGTGTCGTAGTAGTTGAGCAGGTGCACCAGCGGGATGCCGTTGTTGGTGACCGGCGCATCGAACAGCTGGCGGTGCTTGCCGTTCAGGCCACTGAGCCAGTCTGCGTCGGACACGACGTCGGCAGCCCGGGCCTCTTCGGCTTCGAGGCGGCCCGCGTGGATCGCGCCCGCCACGCCGGCGGCGAGCGCCAGGATGGCAATGGCAACACTGAACGTCGAGGAGCGGTGGTGCGGCTTGAACATCGAGTTCTCCTGATTGAGGTGGCTATCCCAGGTGGGGGCCGTCAGGAGATGCGCAG
>JAICQR010000198.1 GCA_025937755.1 Gemmatimonadales bacterium
CATCAGGCGTGGTGGCGCGCGGATCGTAGTCGATGGTGGCGTTGCCGGTCATGAGATTGACGGCGGCGGAGGCCACGCCGGGCGTGGTCTCGAGCGCACGCTGGACCCGGCCCTGGCAGGCGGCGCAGTGCATGCCGGTGACGTCGAGGGTCAGGTGTTCGGTGGCGTCAGTAGTAGTGGACATGGCTATTCGACGATCAGGCGGCCGTGCACCATGCTCATGCCGCACATGAAGGGTTGTTCGCCCGGCTGGGCAGGCGGGAGTTCGACCACGGTCTGCTGGTGGGCCGGCAGGTACTGGCGCACCCGGAAGCCGGGGATGACGACCTCTTCGGTGCAGCTGGAGTCTTCCTGGCGATCAAAGACCAGACGAGTGGGACGGCCGGCTGCGATCCGGACAGTGGACGGCTGATAGCCGCCCTTGACCAGGATCACGGCCTCCTGGACGCTTCCCTGCAAGGTGGCGCTGACCCCGCCCCGTCGGGATGCGATGAAGAAGTACCAGTTGACCCAGGCAATGGCGAGCAGGGCGGCGAGCACGACGATGAGATTCGACATGGGGACATCCTCCGTTCCCCAATATACCCCCCTCCCCTATACCGCCGCAACGGCAGTGACGCTGCTCGCCCGAGTCTCCCTCTGGCGGCTCGGCCGGAATCATTGTGTAGCCAACGGTTACTTCTTGCAACCGATCTGCTGTCAAATTCTTGACTACTACTTCTGGTAGTGGCGCGTTTCTCCGGCGATTGCTGCCGTGTGGCGCCTGCCAACTCTCGCCTCTCCGGAGACGCCGAGCTGGCCGGCCGCACTCGGCAAGCGCTGGCCTCACCGCCGGTTCAGCCCATGCAGCTTGATCGCCGCGCCCGAGTTCTGGTTCTACCGGGTGGCGGCCAGCCACCGCGACGCCTGGGTGACGGTGGGGTGACGCACCCACGCTACGATGGCGCATCCACATTCCGAAGGAAGAACTGCATGCGACCAATCGTTGCGATGCGGCTCGGGGGCCTCGCTGCCCTCCTCGCCGTTACCGGGTGCGACAATGCCCACGCCCCGTCCGACCTTGCCCCGATCCGTGCCGCCGCGAAGGCAACGGGCGGAGACATCGTCCCCCTGGGAGATTTTGCCCTCTACGTGCCGAGCAATCCCGGCAAGCTCCGGGGGGTGTTCGTGACCCTGGGTGGCCCGAACACCAGGGCGTTCGTCACCGGTGAGCCCACCGGCGCCCCACTCCCGCCGGTCGAGGCGGCGCTGCAGGCACTTGGCGCTTCCTTCCGCGCCCTGGCGGAGGAAAATCGCATCGCCCTGATAGGCGCTGCCTACTTCGGCCCGACCGCGCTCCCGAACACCGTCGCGAGCGATCAGCTCATCCTGGACGCCATCGCTGCCGGCGCTGCCGCCAGTGGCCATCCGGAGCTCGCCGACGCGCCAATCCTGATATTTGCCTCGTCGGGTGGCGCGCCCGAGGCATCGGGCTTCACCGCACGGAACGCCGAGCGGGTAGCAGGTGTCTTCCTGTCGGTTCCGCCGTCCGTGACGGCACTGACCACTGAGCAGCAGCGCCAGGTGCCGACATTCGTGTCTCTCTCCGAGTTTGACGTGTTCGTCGACAATGCGGCGATCACGGCTGCGGTGGCCGCCAATCGTGTCGGCGGCGCGCTCTGGAGCATGGCCCTGGAAAAGGGCGCGATTCACTTTTCGCTCACGCCTGCCAAGAAGCAGATGACTCTCGCCTGGCTGGAGGCGGCGCTGGACCGGCGCATCAATGGCGCTTCGGGAGGAATCCGGGTAGTTCCAGAACAGTCAGGCTGGCTGGGCAACCCCACAACTGGGGAGATCTCGACTTGGGGCGCGTACAGCGGAGACCGCTCGACGGCTAACTGGCTCCCGACCGAGGCAGCGGCAGAGCAGTGGAGGGCGGTGGCGGGGTTCTGAGCTGCGGGCCTGAGGCGTGGAGCATGGAGCGTGAGACAACATCATCCCACGCCCCACGTCTCACGCCCCACGCCTAGTAGCGATAATGCTCCGGCTTGTACGGCCCCTCCACCGGCACACCGATATACGACGCCTGGGACGGTGACAGCTGGGTGAGCTTCACGCCCAGCTTGTCGAGGTGGAGCCGGGCCACCTGCTCGTCCAGCGCCTTGGGCAGGGTGTAGACCTTCTTCTCGTACTTGCCGGCATTCTGGTGCAGCTCGAGCTGGGCCATCACCTGGTTGGTGAAGCTGGCGCTCATCACGAAGCTCGGGTGCCCCGTGGCGCAGCCCAGGTTGAGCAGCCGGCCCTCGGCCAGGATCATGACGCTGTGGCCGTCGGGGAAGACGAACTCATCATACTGGGGCTTGATGTTGACCCGGCGGATGCCCTTCCGCTTGAGCCCGGCCATGTCGATCTCGTTGTCGAAATGGCCGATGTTGCCGACGATGGCCTTGTCCTTCATCCGCGCCATGTGGTCCACCGTGATGATGTCCCGGTTGCCGGTGGCAGTGATGAAGATGTCAGCGGTCTCAAGCACGTCCTCGAGCGTGGTGACCTGGTAACCCTCCATCGCGGCCTGCAGCGAGCAGATCGGGTCGATCTCGGTTATGACCACGCGGGCGC
>JAICQR010000033.1 GCA_025937755.1 Gemmatimonadales bacterium
AGTGGGAAGTGGGAAGTGGAGGGTCTTTGACCTTCCCACTCCCCACTTCCCACTTCCCACTTGATGTCGGGGCGCCGGGATTCGAACCCGGGACCTCCTGCTCCCAAAGCAGGCGCGCTACCGGACTGCGCCACACCCCGCGGGCGCGGAATGTAATCCGAAAGCGATCATTCCGTGATGCCGCCCGGCCCCGCCAACGCCCGAAGCTCTCCGCTCAGGAGCGCCTTCCAGCCGCCGGGCGAGCGGCGCAGCGTCAGGATGTCCACGTCCGACAGGGTCTGATCGCCTGCCGTTATCCGTCCCCGATACACCACGTGCACCTGGCTGTTGCCCTCGGGCACCTCACCCAGCACGGCATAGTTGACCCGCACGTTGCCCTCTTCCCGCATCCGCTGGAACACGCCGCCCATATAGGCCGTGAAGAACCGGTCCGGCGGCATGGCCGACAGCCGGTCGAACTTCTCGTCACCCTGGAAGAACTTCTCCACCTCGGCCTTGTCCTCCGCCGCGGTCACCTGCGCGAGCCCGCGGACAACGCCGCTTTTGAACGCCGCCATCGCCTCCGGGTGCATGTCACGCCCGAACGCGGCTGCGTTCCTCGATGCCAGTGCGCCGAGCACTCGCTCCGCCACAGCGCGCGGCGAGCCGGCGGCCGCCTGGGCCTTGAGAGGCGCCGCACCGAGCGTCAGGCCAAGCACCAGTCCCGCCACCACCCGTATTCGCATATCCTGCCCTTGAAAGAAGCTTCCCGAACCTGAGGCTAGAAGTATGCCATCGGCAGGCCGTCGTTCGGTGTGCTGGGACGGCAGCCCCACTGCCTCCCTCTGGGGCGCCGCTACAGGATCGGACAGACCGCTTTCGGGCCACCGCGGTCGCCCCGTCGTGAGGCAGTGAGGCCACCGTCCCGCCACACTTCCAGCTTCGGCAGAGATGTCGTGAAGCGACATGTGCCGAGCAGCGGCTATCAGCCGCGACGAAGCTGCCTACCCTGGCCCGCCTAGTGCCGCGACCAGCGCCGCCAGCGCCCGGCCCCGGTGGCTCACCCTGTCCTTCTCTTCAGCCGTCGCCTCAGCGAACGTGACGCCGAGGTCATCGCTCAGGAAAAGTGGATCGTAGCCAAAGCCGTCGTGTCCCCGGGGCTCCTCGAGGATGGTGCCCGTGGCTGCGCCCTCGAAAATGGCCGGCGGCGCGTCGGGACGCAGTTGAAAGGCGATGACACAGCGAAAACGGGCGCGGCGCCGAGCAGCCGCGGCGCCGAGCAGCCGGCGAAGCAGTTCACGATTATTGGCGGCGTCCACCTGGTGAACCGGGCCCTCAACCGCGGCGAACCGGCGCGAACGGACGCCGGGCGCACCATTCAGCGAGAGCACTTCCAGCCCGGAATCGTCCGCGAAGGTGGGGAGACCGCTGCGCCTGACGAAGTAGTCCGCCTTCCGCCGAGCGTTGCCTTCGAAGGTGTCGGCATTCTCCAGCAGCGATTCCTGGATGTCCTCGTACAGCCCGGCCTCGTCCGGAAATACCACCGCGTGTCCTGCTGCTTCGAGCACTCGCCGAATCTCGCGCTGCTTGCCGGCGTTCCGGGTGGCGGCGAAGAGCCTCACCAGCCCAGGGAGGCCCGCTGGGCCTGGAACAGTCGCTCGAGGCCCTGCTGCCCGAGGTCGATCAGTCGATCGAGTTGCGCCCGGCTGAAGGTCCCCTGCTCGCCGGTGCCCTGGACCTCGACGAAATCGGCCGGCTCCCGCGCGACAAGATTGAGGTCGACCTCGGCGTCACGATCTTCGAGATACATCAGGTCGAGCCGCTCCTCGCCTTCAACCAGTCCCACGCTCACCGCGGCCACCAGCGTCCCGAACGGCGATTCGATGCCGGTGCGCGCTGCCAGCCACGCACACGCATCGGCCAGCGCCACGGCTCCGCCGGTGATGCCCGCGGTCCGGGTGCCGCCATCGGCCTGGAGCACGTCACAGTCGATCCGGATGGTGTATTCTCCGAACGCCATGGTGCCCATCGCGGCGCGGAGCGACCTCCCGATCAGTCGCTGGATCTCCTGGGTGCGGCCTCCCGCCCCATGCCGCTCGCGGGGCGTACGTTCCGTGGTTGCGCGCGGCAGCATGGCGTACTCGGCCGTCACCCAGCCGGTGCCGCTTCCCTTCTTGAATGGCGGCACCCCGGTTTCGACACTCGCGGTGCAATGCACCAGCGTTCCGCCCATGCGGATGAGGCACGAGCCTTCCGCATACGGATTGGCGCCGCGCTCCAGCACCAGAGGCCGCAGCGCGTCGGCGGCACGCTGGTCGGGTCTCAGAGTGGTTCCTCGGCGCGAGGATGAAGTTCGAATGTGTGATTGAAGAACGGCAGCTCGACGGTCTCCGTGTAATAGGTCTCAATCATGATCATGAGCGGGCTTCGGGTGCGGCGAACGGTAATGTTCTGCGCGGCCTCCGGGAGCTCCAGTTCCTCCACCCGCTCCAGCACTCGGCGCCGGATCACGTCATCGGTCAGGCTGGGGGCCACCCGCGCCTGGGCCTTCATTTCGTCGAGGAGGCGATAGTACCGGATGTAGATCTCCCCGATGTTGATCCCGTAGTAGAGCGCCGCCACGAACAGCAACAGCGACACCAGACAGCCGAGACTGCTCGCACCGCGCCGCGCACGCGTCACCATTGGGACTGTGCTCCTTCCACGATGTTGACCTTGAGCTTCTCCAGCGCCTCGTCCCGCGCCTGGCGCTCCGTTTCGCTGTCCGGTTCGTAATCGCCTTCCACCAGCAGCCCCGAGCGTTGCCACAGGGTGCGGTTGCGCTGCTGATCGATGATCTCCACCGATACGGTGATCTGGACCAGTCGGCGGGTCACGCTGACCCGGCTCTCGACGTCGCTGCCCCGGTATGCCACAGGAACGTCGGGCTCGTAGCGGGTGATGGTCCCGCGCACGATGGCGTCAGCGGTTTCCTCGCCCGCAGCGCGCAATCCCAGCCGGCCCTCGACCGCATCGCGCACTGCGGTATTGATCTCCTGGGTCAGGGTAGGTTCGGGCGTGCGATTGTCGAACGGGAGCACCGCGACGGTGCGGACCTCGGGCGGAAACCCCCCGCCGGCGAAGCCGTAGCAGCCCCCCAGCGCGAGCGCACTAAGGAGCGGGAGGAGCCCAGAGATCCGGCGAGAAGGACGCTGCAGGTGTGGTCTCCGTGAAAGTGAGGCTGATCCGTGTCGCTGGCCTCGGAACAGTCAGCCGGCTCGATGTCGGCCGACCTTCGGCATTGATGCTGGTCTCGACCCGCCCTACCAGCACACCGGATGAGCGTGCCTGTGCTGCGAGCTGGCCGGCGACACTATCCCACCGGTATGCCACCGTGTCGGCCCCCAGTGCCCATTCCCAGCGCACTGCCTCCTCATCGCGCGCGCCACGGAGAACGGCGCCGGCGGGTGGCTCGCGCATGACACCGAGCATGGCCCACATCAGCGGGTAATTGACGATCAATCGTTCGAGTACGTCCGGGGGCTCGGCCCACTGTGCCGAATCACCCACGACCACACCCGCTCCCCGGCCTGATCCCAGCGGTCCTACCACGTCGAGCCGGAGCGAGTCGGGCCTGGCAACGCGCGCCGTGCCGCGGCCTCCCGCTGACCCGCGATCGTCCTGAACCTGCCAGCGAAACCGGTGCGCCAGATGACCGCTCGGGGCGGTGGCCTCCACCCAGGCTTGGACATCGGCCCGGGAAATCGGTTGCGCCTCCATCGGGACAATCGAGCCCGGCTGGCTGGGCGTGCAGGCGGCCAGGAGCAATCCAAGATAGGGTGCCAGGCGCCCCCGGTCAACACGAAACCCTTGTGGCATCAGTAGTTATAGCCAAAAAAGAAGGAAAAGAATCCCCCGTCGCGCTGCTTGGCGTCGAGGCCGTATCCCTGCCGGTCGTTGGACCCGAAGCGCATCCCGGCGTCGAATCGTACCACGGCCAGGGGTGCGATAGCGAGGCGAATGCTGCCGCCCACGCTTCCCAGCGGCCGCCGGGTGGAGTTCTCACCTACCCATGCCCGGCCATAGTCGGCGAAGATTGCCCCTTGGAACTCGGGGAACACAACGTCGCCCAGGGGCGTGCCCAGCACCAGCCGGTTGAAAAGCGGGAAGCGAACCTCCTGGTTCACCATCCACGCCTTGGTGCCGATGATGTGTCCGAAGTTGGGATAGCCGCGCAGGCCGGTGGTGCCACCGATGTTGCGCATCGGCGGCCGGTCGCCGGCACCCCACAATCCGTAAATCCGGGTGGCGTACGCCGAGCGCCGGCCCAGCCGGAAATAGCGACGGATATCGGCGCTCAGGACGTAGTTGTCGAAGCGCGAATTGGTGAAATCGCTTGCGACGCCCGCGGTAAGGCCGAGACGAAAACCGTCGATGGGTCCCGATGCCACCCAGAGCGAGTTATCCCGGATGAACGAGACGTAGTTGGACGCGATCCAGCCGACGCGCCGGGGCTCCGCCACCGGCAGGTCGAAGTCGAAGCGATCGGAGCGTGCGACGGTGAGACTGCCCTCGACCCGGTTGTAGCGTGAGAGCGGATAACTGAGCAGCGCGGTAGCTCCGCTCGCGCGCTCCTCGTATGAAGCAAACCTGTCTCCCTGAAACACCTGGCCCACGAAGCGAAACGCGCCCACGCCCCAGTTCACCCTGCGCTGGCGATTGATGTACGTGAGGCTGCCGCTGAGGTTGCTGAAGAAGTTCCCGCGGAAATTGCGATCCTGGAACGAGCCAATGGTGCCGATCAGCGTGTGGTCGCCCAGCAGGTCCGACAGCATGAATGCGCCGCCCTGCACGCCTCCCTGTCCCGGTGTCACCGCGACGCCACCCGCGGCGAAATCAAGCGTGAATCGGCGCTGATAGGGATCAGCGACCGAATCGAGTGGCGGTGCGGTGGTGTCCGCGATCCAGCGCCACGCTGCCGTCGGCGCGGCGTCAGTCAGCGAGAAACGATCGCTGTGCGCCGCCGTGTCCTGAGCCAGGCGATAGATGTTGTACGAGCCGTTCTGGAATGAGCTCGCGAGGAGCGATCCATCGGGCAGCGGCACCGGATCGAAGGCCGCGGACCACGCGGACGTTTCGCGCCGGCCCTGGCCGGCCGTATCAACCGACCAGATGTTGAGCGTGCCGCTGCGGGAGGAGCCGTGATAGATGCGGCCGTCGGGCCCGAACATCGGCGACTCATCGCGCCAGGGACCACTGGTGAGCGGACGGATGCGGCCGCTGCTCCGATCCAGCAGCATCAGGTTGATCGCTCCCCGGTCGCCGCCGGCAGTGCGGTCGGACGCGAACGCGATCAGCCGGCCGTCGGCCGACGGCGCCGGATCGAGATCCTGGTACGGGTCATCGGTGAGGCGCGTCAGTTCCCCGCCGGGCAGGTCCAGCTGGTACAGGTCGGAAATGCCGTTCTCGGCCAGGCCACTGAACACGATCGACGACGTACCGGCCAGCCACGCCGGCGAGAGGATCGATGCCAGCTCGGGGAACTGGTACCGCCCCACCATCTCGTCGTCGTCGAGGTCCCAGATGACCAGCGCATCCCGCTCGCCATGCCGGGCGCTGAACAGCAGCAGGCCCGGCCGTGAGGCATCCATCCGGGAGTCGAACGGGTGCATCGACTCGAGGCTCTCGGACTTCCCCGCAGACAGTACTTCGCGCCGGCCGCGGCGCCCGTCGAGTCGCCGCCGGTAGATCGCCATGTAGCCCATGTCGGGCGATACATATACCGCCTCGCCGACGCTGTCGTTGGCCATCGACCCGCCGCGCAGCGCGGGCTTGATGGCGAGACGAGCTACTTCGGTGCCCAGCAGCGACGGCGGCGACTGCCGGACCACCTCGGGGTAGTAGCGCAGCCGCATGGCATGGACCCACTCCTGACTCAACTCTTCCTGGGACCGGCCGTAAATCGCGCGCAGCGCGTCGTCGAAGGTGAAATGGCGATTGAGCTCGCGATACACCTGCATCACCCGCCAGTCGCCGTATGTCTCGGCCAGCCAGGCATGGATGCTTCCACCCAGCGGATATACCAGAAATCCGCCGTAGTGCTGCAACTGCTCCAGCGTCGGCAGACGGCCGGAGAGGGTAAGGTCACGCAGGATCATCTCGTCCCGCGCTTCCTGGCCCCCGGACCAGTACTCCGCCAGGCCCTCGGTCCACCAGAGCGGCAGGCTCAGCTGCTGCATCCGGGGCGCCTCGTGGTACGCCTTCGCCATCAGGTCCAGCTGGAAGACGTGCACCAGCTCATGCCGCATGGTGTGGCGGAACTCGCTGAAGTTGCCGCGGAACGGCATGGTGACGCGGCGCTTGAGGAAATCCGTTGCCCCCAACAGCCCTTCAGGCGGCACAAACGGCAGCACGTTGGTTTGCTCGAAGTCGACGTGCGAGGCGTAGACGATGAGGGGGACGCGTGCGGCAACCACGTGGCCGAACTCGAGCGCGAGCGAATCGTACGACGCTTCGGCCCAGGCCAGCGCCGATCGCGCCAGCTCAGCCTCGGCCGGGTAGTAGTAGAGGTCGACGTGCGGGCCCCGCAGCACCTGCCAGTCGAAGGTCCGGTACTGGATCTTGTTCGAGCCGAACTCGTAGAACTGCGCCTGCAGCGAGCCCACGCCGGCGAGAGACAGAACGCCGGCGAGCAGCACGAGGGTGACTCCCCACCGCCGCAGGGCGCGCTTCACCGCCGCACCGTGCGGATCACGTCGCCCTGGGTCAGTCGCGCCAGCGGCGCATAACTGCCGACTACCCGGCCGAAGACGGTGAACGTGCCGTCGAGGTGCGGCTGCGGCGCGACGTTGATGAACCACTGGCTGCCGCCGGTGTCGGGGCCGGAGAGCGCCATTCCGACCATGGGGTTCTCGTAGCGACGGCGGTTGATCTCGTCGCGGATGGCGAGCCCCGGACCGCCCCATCCGTCGCCCCGCGGATCGCCGGTCTGGGCCACGAAGCCCGGCACTACCCGGTGCCACCGCATGCCGTCGAAATACCGGCGGTCGACCAGGGTGAGGAAGTGCGCCACCGTGAGCGGGGCCTCGGGACCCAGCAACTCGATCTCGAGCGTGCCCGGGCCGTCGGTCTCCACCACGATGTGGGGTCGCGCGATCGAATCCGGCGCCAGAACGAACCGGCGGACGATCTCGCGGTAGTCCTGCAGCGTACGCCCGGTTTCCACGGAGCCGCTCGCACCCCAGCGTCCGGCGAGTTCGGGCCAGTTGGCACCGGCCCATCGCCGGACAATCGCACTCGATGGTCTCGCCGCGCTCGTCACGAAGCGGGACTGCACCGCCGTGCGCCCCTCGGCAGAGGCATTGGAGATCGCGCGCAGCGCCTCCAGCGCACCCAGCGCCGCGTCAGGAATCGGATCCCGCAGTGCCCGCGAGTAGGCGCCGGCAAGCGCGGCTACGTCTCCCACGCTCGGACGGCGCGCGAGGACGCCGGCCGCAAGGGTGCGCACCACCGGATCGTCGTGTGCAAGCCTGCTGCGCGCCGTCGTGAGCAGCACGGAGCCGGGGCGGCCCGGCAGAGAGGCCCAGCCATCGAGCGCTGCCGCGGCAACGCGTCCGTCAGCGTCATCCAGCAGCTCGCCTGGCCGACCCGCTCGCGCCGATCCCCTGGCGTACACCATGCGGCGGGTCCAGTCCGTGCTGCCCCGCCACTCCTCGCCGGCGGAGAAGAAGGCGGCGCTGTCCTGTCGCGCCAGCCCAAGCAAGGCGGCGGCGGACACCGCGGGGAGGCTCCGGTCCGCGACTTCGAGCTGCAAGGCGGCCACAGCCGCCGAACCACCCAGCATTCCCAGCGTGGTCGCGGCCTGCACCCGCACGTTGGGTATCGCATCGCCCAGCCGATCGATGATGCGATCGGTGAACTGGCGCGCTTCCAGGTCTCCCAGCGTGCGCAGCGCGTTGATCCGGGTCATCGCATCCCGGTCATCGAGCAGGCTCACGACCAGCGACGCCGCGCCATCGCGCCCGAGCTCCACGGAATCGACCACGGCCGGCACCATGCCCCGAACGGCGGCAGCCCGGATGACCGCAACCTCATCGCGAAGCGCCAGCGACAGCTGGCCAGCGGCAGCGGGCACGCGGAGCCGCGCCAGACTATACACCGCATGCCAGCGCACGTTCGACTCCTGGTCTGCCGCCAGCGGCAGGAGTGAGCGAACCGGAGCGTCGTCGCCCAGCCGCCACGCCTCGAACGCCACCCGATCCCGCAACGCTGGCTGGTCGCTCACGCCTGGCGGGAAACGTCCGTCCAGAACAGAGCGGAAGAATTCCCCCACGGCTGGTCCGCCAATGCGAGCCAGCGATGTGATCGCTTCGAGCGCGCTGGCGGAATCCAGGTAAGGCTCATTCTGGAAGCGCTCCATCAGGATCGGAATGCCGTCGGCATCTCCGACCAGGCCGACAGCGAACGCCGCCTCCAGCCGCACGAGCGTATCGGGGTCGATCAGCAGCCGACGCAGCACTGCGAGGCCGCGCGCATCACCGATGCGCCCGATGCTGCGCGCAGCAAACCGACGTACCTGGGAGTCGGGCGACGTGGATGTGCGCTGGAAGAGCGACTCATTGTAGCTGCGGGAGTCCTCGGCCTGGAGCAGAGGCGCCAACTGCTCGACGATCGCGCTTTCCTGCGCCGCGGTCGCGCGGGGAACGAGCAGCGCGCAGCACGCGAACAGGCCCTGCAGCAGACGGCGCAAGTAGTCTCCCGGCATCGAGGTCACAGGCGAACGGGATCAGGAATGGGTCGCAGCAGGCCGGCGACGAAATCCGGCAGGCGGGTCAGCTTCATCTCAGTGTCCAGCACCAGCAAGTCGGTCGACGCGGTGGCGAGCAACTGCCCGTTCTCCGCATGCTCGACGGCGTAGCCAAACACGACCCGCCGCGACGCCAGATCCCGCACCCAGCATCGCAGCCGCACGGGGTCGTCGTAGCGGGCGGGGTGGCGATAGCGAATGCGCAGTTCGCCCACCACCAGCCGATAGCCGGCTGCCTCCAGTTCCCTGTAGCTCATGCCGGCCTGGCGCAGGTGGTCGGTACGCGCGATGTCAAGCCAGACCAGGTAGCGCGCGTGATAGACCACGCCCATGGCGTCCACTTCCGAGTAATTCACCTGCACTTGCACTTCCGAAACGCCGGGCTGGGTCATCGTGGTGACGATTGGAGGAATGGATATGCCACACGCCCGGGCATTTGCCAGCCGGATTCGGCGGCCATTACCTTGCGCCGTGCCCGTGACTCGCCTGCTGGTTCTCGCCGATGCCCATATCGGGCCTGCCACGCACTCCACCGAGCAATCGCTGCTGGCCTTCCTCGATGCCGTCCCCGACCTGGGCGACGGACTGCTGATTGTGGGCGACTTGTTCGACTTCTGGTTCAGCTATCGTCGGGCCATTCCGCGCCATGCGTTCCGGGTTGCTGCCGGGCTCTCGGCGGTCTCGCGCCGCCTGCCGGTATTCCTGGTTGGGGGAAACCACGATCGCTGGGGAACGCCCTTCTGGGCCGAGGAAGTCGGGATCAGGTATGCCCCCCGAAGCCTCGATGTCGACGTGGCGGGACGCAAGGTGCGCGCGATCCACGGCGACGGACTCGCCGAGCGGGGCGGCAAGGTGGGCCTGGTGCACCGGCTGGTGGGCCATCCGGCCACATCCTTCCTCTTTGGCCTGCTGCATCCCGACCTTGGCCTGCCGCTGGTGGATCGCATCGGCCCGCGTCTGGGTGACGGCCGCAACGACGCCGCTGCCATGGCAGCCAGTGCGTCGCGCCAGGCGACGTGGGCCCATGAGCACCTGAGGACCAGGCCAGATGTCGATGTGCTGGTGATGGCGCATTCGCATGTGCCGGTGGTGCAGCAGCACGAGGTGCGCCGGGTCTACCTGAATCCCGGGGCGTGGCTCGATGGCGGGCGGTATGGGCTGATCGACTCCGCCTTTGCCGAGCTCCATCGGTTCACCCCAGCGGCACCACCTCGGCCGATCGAAGGCGCTCCCCGATAAAGCGGCTGCCTACAGCGCGGAAACGTGCTTCGTCATCACTCACCACGAACCGATGCGCGGCGATGGCGGCCGGGTCGGCCTCCAGATTGTCCCGCCGCAGGATTTCACCGAGCACGCGCGCCGTTTCCTCAGCCGAGTCGATCAGCGCGACATCGGGCCCCATCTGGCGTGCGAGCATCGGTTTGAGCAGCGGGTAGTGGGTGCAACCCAGTACCATCGCGTTCACTCCCGCCAAGGGCGCCAGGTAATCCGCCGCAACCAGTTCCACCGCGGGATGCTCAAACCACCCCTCCTCGACAAACGGCACAAACAATGGGCACGCCTGCTGCAACACCGTGGCCTCGGGTGCGCGCTGCAGTATGGCCCGGCGATAGGCACCGCTGGCCACGGTGCCAGCCGTGCCGATGACGCCGATCGAGCCGCCTGCCGCGGCCCGGATCGCGGCTCTCGCGCCAGGTTCGATCACGCCCAGCACCGGCACCGGGGATGCAGCCGTCAGCGCCTCCAGCGCGTGCGCCGTGCTGGTGTTGCAGGCAATGACCACCGCCTTGACGCCCTGGCCAAGCAGCCACTCGAGGATCTCGAGGCTGTAGCGCCGCACGGTCTCCGGCGACTTCGGCCCGTATGGCACCCGGGCCGTATCCCCGAAATAGATGGTGCTTTCCGCCGGGAGCCGGTGAAAGATCTCGCGGGCGACGGTAAGCCCGCCGATGCCGCTGTCGAAGATGCCGACTGGCTGCGCGTTCATCGCAGGCGGAACGGTACCGTGGCGCCGGCTGAGAATCCCCCGCCCGGGGCGGCGCGAAGATCGAGCTCGGCCGGAAAGTCCCAGAAGTGAGCCGAGATGTATGCCTCGAGCGCGCTAAGTGCGTGGTTGAGCCCCATCAGCACCAGCCAGTCCTCCCGCTTCCGCTTCGCGTCGTCGATCGCAACCTGGTCGCCGAGCGAATTGGCGGCGTTGAGGTCGCGCTGGGACTTGATCACCATCGCGAGCGTGCCGGCCTCGAGGGCAATGAACACGCCAGCGGTAAGCTCGCGGCCCAGCGAAATCTGACCCAGCCCCGGCAGCACCAGGGACTTGAGCAGCGCGCCGGTGGGGCTGGGACCTTGACGAAGACTATCATCAAGGGGCTCGGCCAGGATGGCTGCTGCGCTGTCGGCTGCAGAAGGAACGGAATCGACCTCCAGTGAATCCTGCCCGAGCGCTGTCGCCGGTGCGAACCCGCCGAGCAGCGCCAGCAGCATCAGCGCAGACAGGTGGCGAGAGCGTGTGGGAATCGAACCCACCAGAGACGCGCGAGGCGCCTCCGACGCGGTTTTGAAGACCGGCCGGGCCACCAGACCCGATGCGCCCCCAGCTCCTGTCACCCGCCCGCCAGCGCGATCAGGTCGATTTCCACCCGGGCACCCTTGGGCAGGCCGGCCGCCGCGATGGTGCTGCGGGCGGGACGATGATCGCCGAACTGCCGGGCGTACACTGCATTCATGGCCTGAAAGTCGCCCATGTCGGCGAGATACACTGTGGTCTTGAGCACCCGGTCGAGCGAAGTCCCGGCGGCCGCAAGCACGGCACGAATGTTGGTGAAGACTCGCTCGGTCTGGGCGCTGACGTCACCCGGGACCAGCTCCATGGTGGCCGGGTCGAGCGCGATCTGCCCCGCAGTGTACAGCATCCCCCCCTGCACGATTCCCTGACTGTACGGTCCGATCGCCTTGGGGGCGTCATTGGTCGCAACGATATTCATGTTCAGGACAACCCTTCGATGGTGCCGTCGCTCAGGACCCGCATGCCGGTGGCGGCAGGGGTTTTGGAGAGGCCGGGCATGGTCATGATGTCGCCCGCCAGCGCCACGACGAACCCGGCACCGGCGGAGGGATAGACGTCGCGCACGGTGATGCGGAAGCCGGATGGCCTCCCCAGCAGCGTGGGATCGTCACTGAAGGAATACTGGGTCTTGGCCATGCACACCGGGGTCTCGCCCAGGCCCATGGCTTCGCACTGTGCAATTGCCCGCTCGGCGGCCGGTGCGTAATTCACGCCGTCCGCGCCGTAGATCTCGCGGGCGATGGTCTCGATCTTCTGCTTGATCGGCAGCTTTGCGTCATAGATCGGCTTGAAGCTGGCGCCACCAGCGGCCAGTAACTGGAGCACCTCGGCGCCGACTGCTTCGCCACCTTCACCGCCCTTGGCGAAGACATCGCTCAGGGCCGCGCGGGCGCCCCAGCGAGTGGCCGAGTCGAGCACCAGTGCCAGCTCCTCGTCGCTGTCGGTGGCAAAGCGGTTCAGCGCCACAACGACCGGCACCCCGAACTTGCGAACGTTGGCGACATGGGCCTCGAGATTGACCATGCCCCGCCCCAGCGCGGCCACATCGGGCGAGGCGAGGGCATCCTTCTTCACGCCGCCATTCATCTTCAGCGCCCGCACCGTCGCCACCACCACCGCCACTTCGGGCTTCAAGCCGCCGAAGCGGCACTTGATATCGAAGAACTTCTCGGCGCCGAGATCAGCGCCGAAGCCAGCTTCCGTGAGAACGATGTCCGCCAGCGAAAGGCCCAGACGGGTGGCCGCAACCGAGTTGCAGCCGTGGGCGATGTTGCCGAAGGGGCCGCCGTGCACGATCGCCGGGCCTCCCTCGAGCGTCTGCACCAGGTTGGGGAGCAGCGCGTCCTTGAGCAGGAGCGTCATGGCGCCCGCGGCCTGCAGGTCTCCTGCAGTCACCGGCTTCTTCTCGCGGGTGAGACCAACGATGATGCGGCCGAGCCGGGCCTCGAGGTCTTTCAGGTCGGTCGCGAGGCAGAGAATGGCCATGACCTCGCTGCCCGGCACGATCACGAAGCGATCTTCCCGCGACGGTCCGCCGTTCAGCCCACCCAGCCCTACCACGATCGACCGGAGCGCGCGGTCGTTCATGTCGATGGTGCGGGGCCAGGTGATGCGGCGGCTGTCGATGCCCAGCGCGTTGCCCTGATGAATGTGGTTGTCGAGCAGGGCCGACAACAGGTTGTGGGCCGACGTGATGGCGTGAAAGTCGCCGGTGAAATGCAGGTTGATCTCATCCATCGGCACGACCTGCGCGTAACCGCCGCCCGCTGCGCCCCCCTTCACGCCGAACACCGGCCCCAGCGACGGCTCGCGAATGCACACCAGCACCTTCTGCCCCATGCGGCGAAGCGCCTGCGCCAGGCCGACCGTCACGGTGCTCTTGCCCTCACCTGCCGGGGTCGGATTGATCCCGGTGACCAGCACCAGCCGGCCGCGCGGCGTCGTGTCGCGCTCGGGGCTGACAGCGATCTTGGCCTTGTGGCGGCCATAGGGCAGAATCTCGTCGGGACTGAGGCCAAGCTCGGCCGCCACGTCGGCGATGGGGCGCAGTCGTGCGGCCTGCGCAATGGCGATGTCGGTCGGAAAGCCGGCCACGGAATCTCCCGTCAGCTCAGGGTGGCAGGAATGCGCGATCCAAAAAGTCGCTGGGCATTGGCGCCGGTGCGTGCAATGACTTCATCCAGGTCGAGTTCCAGCACCTGGGCTACCCGCGCCGCCACGGCGACAACGAACGCGGGCTCGTTGCGACGTCCCCGGTGCGGTACCGGAGCCAGGTACGGGCCGTCGGTCTCCACCAGCAGGCGGTCGAGCGGCGTTTCCCGGATGGCATCGTCCAGCTGCCAACTGCGAAACGTGATCATGCCGCTGAACGACACATAGTGGCCCAGGGCGATCGCACGGCGGTGGAGCGGAAGCCCGCTGCTGAACGAGTGCAGTATGCAGGTTGTAGCCGGATGGGCCGCCAGCGCCGCAGCGACGTCATCATCGGCCTCGCGAGCATGCACCACCGCGGGCTTCCCCGCTTCCGCCGCCAGGTCCAGCTGTGCATCGAACGCGGCGCGTTGCACTGGCCGCGGCGAATGATCGTAATGATAGTCCAGACCCATCTCGCCGGCGGCAACGACGACCGGATTGTGCAGGCGCTCGGCCAGCCACGTGACGGAGTCGGCTGACCACGCCGAGGCGTCATGAGGGTGGACGCCGGCGGTAGCGGCAAGGCGCGAATCACTGGCGGCGAGCGCCAGCGCTCGATCGCTGGCCTCCCGCGATTCGCCGACGATGACGATCGCCCCCACCCCGGCGCCCCAAGCACGAACTGCCACCTCGGCGCGGTCCGCATCGTATGCCGGATCGCCGAGATGGCAGTGGGTGTCTACCAGCACGGGTCAGGCGACCGGCTGGGCCTTCCGCGACAGCCTGGCCGCGGCCTTTTCCTTCTGGCGCAGGCCTCGCGCGTGCGGACCGGGCCAGCGCTCTTCGATCGCCAGCAGAATCGGCGAGGCAATGAAGATGGACGAGAAGGTGCCAATGACCACGCCGAACAGCATGATCAGCGCGAAGGGCCGCAGCACCGTGCCGCCCAGGACCGCCATCGCCACCAGCGTGCCGATGGCGGTGCCGCCGGTCAGCACCGTGCGTGGCAGTGTCTCGTTGACCGACCGGTTGAGGATCGACGAGAAGCCTTCCTGCTTGGCCTTGTGCAGGTTCTCGCGAACCCGGTCGAAGATCACGATGGTGTCGTTGAGCGAGTAGCCGACGATGGACAGCAGCGCCGCCACCACGAAGAGGCTGACCTCGATCTTCAGCAGCGCGATGAACGCGAGCGTGGCAAGGATATCGTGCGCCGTGGCCGCGACCGCTGCCAGGCCGAACCGCCACTCGAAACGAACAGCCAGGTACGCGAGCACCGCGCCGAACGACAGCAGAATTGCGATCAGCGCCTGGCTCTGAAGCTGGCCACCGACCCGGGGAGACACCGTCTCGGCGCTGACCACGCGGTAGGTTCCTTCACCCAGCACCTCATCCAGTGCGCGAGTCACCGCCGCTCGGCCGGCCTGGGTGTTATCGGGGTTGAGGCTGTCCACCAGCGCTTCGGTCCGGATGGCAATCTCGCGGTCCGAGCCGAAGGTCAGGATCTCGGCGCCTTCCATGCCGCGCTCCGCCAGCCCCGCGCGGAGGGCGGCGATATCGGCCGGCTGCTGGGTCTCGATCTCCATCTGGAGACCACCGGTGAATTCCACACTGTAGTTGATCCCCTGCAGCAGCATCGCGAAGATGCCCGCCGCTACGAAGATCGCCGTGAGGATGTAGGCGAGCTTCCGCCGGCTGAGGAAGTCGTAGTTCGCGTTGGCGAAAAGGCGCATGGGATCAGATGCTCAAGGTGGACATCGCCGGCCGCCGGTCGAGCCAGATCATGAACAGCGTCCGGGTCACGAAGACGGCGGTGAAGAGCGATGCGGCGATGCCGATGATCAGGGTGACGGCGAAGCCCTTGACCGGGCCGGTCCCGAACTGGAAAAGGAAGAGCGCCGTCAGCGCGGTGGTGACGTTGGAGTCGACGATGGCGCTCATCGCGTGCTTGAAGCCTTCATCCACCGACAGCCGCACCGATTTGCCCAGCGCGAGCTCCTCGCGGATGCGTTCGAAGATCAGCACGTTGCCGTCCACCGCGATACCGATCGAAAGCACCAGCCCGGCGAGGCCGGGAAGCGTCAGGGTGGCACCAAGGCCGGCGAGCGCGCCGAGGGTGATGAGGACGTAGGCCAGCAGGGCGACGATCGACAGCGCTCCCGACATCTTGTAGTAGAGCACCATGACCGCCACCACGAACGCAATGCCGATGATGCCGGCGACCATGCCGGCGCTGATGGCATCGGCGCCGAGGCTGGCGCCCACCTGTCGCTCCTTCACGATCTGGAGCGGCACAGGCAGCGCGCCGGCGCTGAGCGTGAGTGCGAGGTCCTGGGCGTCAGCCATCGACTTGCCATAGAGCGAGATCTGGCCATTGCGGCCGATCCGCTCCTGGATGCGTGGCGGCGTGCCCTGCACATCGCCGTCAAGGATGATCGCCATGAAGTCGCCCACGTGGCGGGCGGTCTCGGCGCCGAAGATCCGGCCGCCCTCACGGTCGAGGACGAAGCCCACCACCGGACCGTTGGTGATCGGGTCCAGTTGCGCCGTGGCGCTCTCCAGCCGGTCGCCGGTGACGATGGGCCGGTCGCTCAGCATGTACAGCGGCCGCATCATCTGGGCACCGACGCTCACCGGGGCCGCGCCCCACCGCAGCACCAGCCCGCGCGGCAACACCCGCTGCACCGCAGGCAGGTTGACCAGGCTGTCCACGCGGGCCACAGCAGTCTCGGGAACCAGGTATTCCCCGGGCACGCCGCCGGACGGCAGGATCAGGGACGACAGAATTGCGCCGCCGCCCAGCAGCGAATCGGCAACCGCGCCGCTGTCGGCGCTGGCCGAGTCGGCCGTGGTATCCGTGCCCGCGCCGAGCAAGTCGGCCACGGCGCTCCGGCCGGGCGAGGCTCCGGCGCCGCCGGAAATCCCGAGGCCCCTGAGGGCGCGGTCCATCGCCGGCAATGCCTTTTCCAGCGCGCTGGTCTCGTCGGTGATCCGGAATTCAAGGAAGGCGCTCTGCTGCACGATGTCCTTGGCGCGCTGCGGATCAGTGATGCCCGCCAGCTCCACCACGATCTGGTCGTCGCCCTTCATCTGCACCAGCGGCTCGGTCACCCCGAACTCATCCATCCGCTTGCGCAGCACCTGCAGTGCCAGACCGATGTCGCGCTTCGGGTCGGCCGAAACCTGCTTCGACTGGTCGAGTTCCAGTTCGAGGTGCATCCCACCCTGGAGGTCGAGGCCGCGCTTGATGGGAACCTCGCGGACTACGGTGTCCCGCATGACGCCATCGTCACCCTTGATCCGGGTGGTGAGTTCCCGCGGGAACAGCGCCACCACGCAGGCGACCAGCACCACGGCGATGATGATGAATCGGGTTCGAAGGGAATCCAGCATGATGATTCAGTCGTCTTCCGCGAACGAGTTCAGTCCCTGGACGCCTGCAGCCTTCAGTGCCGCAAGCGCGTTGGCCCGGTCGCGGGCCAACTGCGAAATCAGGTCTTCCCGGCTGGCGAACGCCCGAGTGTCACGCAGGCGCACCACCCATGACACGCGCACCCGCTCGCCGTACAGCGACCCATTGAAACCGAACAGGTGCGCTTCCAGCGTGCGCCCCTGCTCGGCGAATGTCGGACGGCCACCCTGGTTGAGCATGCCGCCGAACGCACCCCGCCGGGTCTCCACCACCACCGCGTAGACCCCATCCGGCGGCAGCAACTTGCGGGCGGGCAGGCCGGCCAGGTTGGCGGTCGGGACCCCCAGGCTTCCGCCCCGTCCAGCTCCGTGCGACACGGTGCCACTCACGGCGTAGCGCCGCCCCAGCATTCGGGCCGCAGTGTCGAGGTCGCCGCCGGCGACGGCGCGCCGGATCCGCGAGCTGGACACCTGCTGGTCGCCGGCACCGACCGCGTCCACCACATCGACCTCGAAACCGAGCTGAGCACCCAGTTGCCGGAGGGTTCCCACATCGCCGCTTCGATTGCGGCCGAAGCCGTGATCGTGTCCGATGACCAGCTCACGCATGCCCAGCTGCTGGAGCAGCACCCGGTGCACGAACTCGTCCGGGGTCAGCGCGGCCAGCGCCGGCGTGAAACGCAGCACCAGCACGTGGTCTACGCTGGTTTCGGCCAGCGCTTCCAGCCGTTCGTCACCGGGCGACAGGAGCGGTGGCGCCGCAGCCGGATTGACCACTTCGAGCGGATGGGGCTCGAAGGTCACCACCGCGCTCGCGCGGCCTGACCGCGCTGCCCGCCTGGTGATCTCCGCCAGCACCGCGCGATGCCCGATGTGCACCCCGTCGAAGGTGCCGATGGTGACGACGCTGCCACGATCGAGCCCCAGCGCCGACGTCACGCGTCCTCCAGCACCACCCGGGGGCGGAGCCAGTCGTCGACCCGTTCGCCGATGGCGAGCAGTCGCCCGCTCTGGACCAGCGCCACACGCGTGTCCAACGCCACTCTCTCAGTGGCCGCCACCGGTCGACCGTGGCCGATGGCGATGGCGCCCTCGGCGTCGACTTCGTGCTGCGGCAGATGCGACACCATCGCCAGTGGAGGCAAGATGGCTGCCCTTGCATCCAGCTGGTCCAACGGGATCGCGTCCTCGACCCGGAGCGTTCCGATCGACTCGCGCCGCAACGCGGTGAGATGGGCCCCCGTTCCCAGCATCTCGCCCAGGTCCCGCGCCATCGCCCGTACATAGGTGCCAGGGCTCACGACCGTGCGGAACGTGATGTCCGCCCCATCCCGACCGATCAGCTCCAGCGCGTGCACCGTGATGGCGCGGGCCGGCAACTCCGGCGGCGTACCCTGGCGCGCCAGCTTGTAACTGCGCTGCCCGCCAACCTGCCGCGCCGAAAACACCGGCGGGACCTGCTCAAGCTGGCCCGCCAGCTCCGTGAGCGCCTCGGTCAGACGGGCATCGCTCACCGGCGCGGGGTCGCCGGTCACGGGATCACCGGTGGCGTCATCGGTGGTGGTTCGCATCCCCAGGCGCGCCACTGCGAGATAGCCCTTTTCCCGCTGCTCCACGAAGCGGGCGATGCGCGTCGCCCGTCCCAGCAGCACCACCAGCAGTCCGGTGGCAAACGGGTCCAGCGTCCCGGTGTGCCCTGCCCGCTTCTCGCCCAGCGCCCGGCGCACTCGCGCGACCACATCATGCGACGTCGGGCCGGACGGTTTGTCCACCAGGACGGCGCCAGTCAGTCGTCGGCCTCGCCCTTGAGATCGGCCAGCAGCTGATTGATCCGGGCCGCGTGCCGCATTCCCTTGTCGAGCTCGATGTGCAA
>JAICQR010000083.1 GCA_025937755.1 Gemmatimonadales bacterium
TCGTAGGGGGCCTGGCGTGAAAAGGTGAAGGGGCGGGGCTGGCGGCCCGCCCCGTTGTCATTTGTGGCGGTAGGTGACCCTGCCCCGGGTGAGGTCGTAGGGCGAGAGGACGACGCTCACACGATCGCCCTCGAGCACGCGGATCTTGAACTTGCTCATCTTCCCCGCCGCGTACGCGAGAATCGTGTGCCCGTTGTCCAGCTGAACGCGGTAATTCCGGTCTGGCAGGACCTCGGTGACCACGCCTTCCATCTCGATTCCTTCTTCCTTCGCCATTCGATTACTCCCAAGGGGTCCATGTCGCCAGGCGCGCGGCGCGCGCCCGGGGTCGAGCCACAACGTTGCCACCAGCGGCCCGGGAAGGCAACAGATCAGCCGGCGGCCCTCAGTCCGGCGCGCAGGGCTTCCATGCGCTCCTCGACCAATGCCACCAGCTCGCTCACACCGTGGGCGTCGAACGTAAGCTGGGCGCCGGCTGCGCGGTAGAGGTCGGGCAAGGGCCGGGTGGCACCCAGAGCCAGGGCCGCGCGGTAGGCGTGTACCGCGGCGGCCTGATCGCGACGGGCATTGCGCCAGATCTGGAGCGCGCCCAGCTGGGCGATGGCGTACTCGATGTAGTAGAACGGGTACAGGAAGATGTGCAGCTGGCGATACCAGCGCGACACCCGGACCTCGGTCAGACCACTCCAGTCCACCGCGGGCTCGAACCGCTCCCTGAGGCCCAGCCATGCGCGATCGCGCTCGCTCGCGTCGCGTGCCGCAGCCTCGGTATGGAGCCAGGTCTGGAACGCATCCACTGAGGCGATATGTACCAGGCCCAGCAGAATGTCCTCGAGGTGCTCCAGCTCGGCGCTGCGGGCGGTGCCCTCGTCGTAGAATCCGGCAGGTGACTTCAGATAGGGTGCTGCCAGCAGCTCCATGGACATCGATGCCAACTCGGCCGCTTCCGAGGTCGGATGACGTTGCCAGATGAGGGGCTGCTGATGGGACTCGAAGGCGTGGAACGCGTGTCCTGCCTCGTGCAGGAGCGTGGTCACGTCCTCGCGCACACCGGCCGAATTCATGAAGATGAACGGCCGCCCGCGATGATGCAGCGTGTCACAGTACCCGCCGGGCGCCTTGCCGGTACGGCTGTCGAGGTCCAGCAATTCCTCCTGGCGCATCGCGTTGAAGTACTCCCCGAACACCGGATCCACTGCCTCGAAGGCACGGCCCGCTCGGGCCGCCAGCTCGTCACCATCGGCAAAGGCACGCCCGGCGCCCGGCTTCCAGGGATCGACCTGAATATCCCACGGCCGCAGGCTCCCGACGTCCAGCCGCTCGGCACGCGCGGCCATGGCGCGCGCCACCGCGGGCACGGCGTGCTGCTCGATGGCATCGTGCAGGCGGCGGCAGTCATCGGGGGTGTAGTCGAAGCGATACTTGGCCGGGAAGATGTATTCGAGGTAGTTGGGAAACCCCGAGTTCACGGCGATGGTGCGGCTGTGATCGAGAACCTGGTCGAACAGCGCCGCCAGCGGCGCGCGCTGTGCCACATAGGGCGCCGCCATCGCGCGGAAGGCGCGCTCGCGCACGCTCCGGTCCGCGCTCTTGAGAAAGGGCTGCAGCCGAGGCAGTGGAAGCTCCTCCCCGTCCCAGCTGGCGGTCATGCTGCCGGTGATGCGCTGGTAATCCGCCGCCACACTCTCCAGGGCCGACTGGTGCTCCACGTTTTCCGCGCGGAAGATGTCGGCCGAAGCGCGAAACCGCTTCAGCACGGTCTCCAGTCCTGGCCTCACGATTCCCGAGTCGAGCAGCCGACGAGCCAGGCCGACGCTCGCCTCGGTGGCCCTGGGCATGATGTCGGTGCTGAAGCGCAGGTGGGTTTCTTCCCGTGCCGGGTCCCTGGTGTCGGTGGTGTACGCGATCATCGCGAGCGAAGCCGCCTCAGTCAGCAGTTCCTCGAGCAGGGACCAGCGGGCCAGCCACGCGTCGGCCGTCGACTCGTCGAGTGTGGCCGCGGCGAGCTGGGCGTACGGCGCCTGGATGGTGGCCCAGTCGGCGGCGGACCAGGCGGCGGGGGAGGAAGGAAGCTGGGGCAGCATGAGACCAAGTGGGAAGTGGGAAGTGGGAAGTGGGAAGTGGGAAGTGGAATTTGAAAAGTCAGCCCGCGCGGGCATCATCGACGCCCCATGCAAGAAATCCAACTACACCCACCAGGGTTGCGGACACAAAGTAGGGCCAGGTGTGGCCCAGGTACTGGAAGACGATGGTCCCCACGATTGGCGCCGTGGCACGGGCAATCCCGCCGAAGGTCTGGGCCACACCCATTGTCACGCCCAGCTCGCTCCTCGGCGTGCGCCCGGATATGAGCGACGTGGTGGATGGAAACAGCAGCGCTGTTCCGATCGGCACCAGCGGCATGACCAGGATGGCCAGCAGGACCAGGCTGCCGGGCGCAGGATACAGCAGGCAGCCCAGCAGGAGCACGACGCAGCCCACGCGCACAGTCCCCCGCTCACCCAGTCGATCCACGATAGGCCCGAGCAGGAGAATCCGCATCACCAGTGACAGTACCCCAAAATACGCCAGAAAGAATCCGAACGTTCGCTCGGTTACCCCGAACGTCGCCTCGAGGTACAACGGCAGCACGGCGGTAATGCCGGAAAATGCCAGCATCGCCACGCCGTAAATCCAGATCAGCCGGGAAACCGGTGCCCCTGGACTGGTCAGTACCTGCCATGCCGGGGCCCAGATGGCGCGTGGCGGAGCGGCCGGGCCAGTGGATGCGTCCTCCGGCTCCAGCACCCGCGACTCGGGCAGCCAGCGCCAGGCAAAGACCGCGTTGAGGAGGCACAGCCCTGCCGCCAGGAATCCGGGGGCGGCGGTGCCCAGCAGGCCGGCCGCCGTGCCCGCGATAGGGCCCACGATCAGCCCGGCCGCCGTGGCCGACGAGAGCCAACCCAGCGCGCGGGCCCGGTCTGCCGGCCGCACGGTGTCCGCAACATAGGCCTGGGCGACGCCGGTGGTGCCGCCACCAGCGCCCTGAACGAAGCGGGAGAGGAAGAGCAGCAGCAGCGAGTCGGCAAAGCCAAAGACGACGTAGGCTGCAGCAGACGCGAGCAAGCCGATCAGCAGCGCCGGGCGGCGGCCATAGCGATCGCTGACCCTGCCCCACACCGGCGCCGAGATCAGCTGGGCAATCGAGAACGCGGCGAAGATCCAGCCCACCTGGGCCGGCGTCGCGTTGAGCCGGAGCGCATAGAACGGCAGCAGCGGCAGGATCAGCATGAAGCCGATCATGTCGATGAACGATACGGCAATGAGCACCAGCAGCTGCCTGAACTGCTGACCCTTCAGCCCATCGGAGCTCATCCGCTGCTGCCCCGATCCGCTCCCAGTGCAAACACGACCGTGCTGACGAGCATCAGCACCACGCCGTACGCCGCAGCGACACCCACGTCGGATTGCCGGAGGCTCGACAGGATCTCGAGCGAGATGGGACGGGTGTCGTAGGTGTAGAGCAGGATCGAGGTGACGAAGTCGCCAAAGGCGGTGACGAATGCGAGGGTGGCTCCGGCGACCAGGCTGGGCCGAAGCAGCGGCAGAGTCACTCGCCAAAGGCTGCGCCAGCGCCCAGCGCCCAGCGAGGCAGCGGCATCACCGAGCGCGGGATCGAGCCTTCGCACTCCGGCGAAAAGCGCCCGGCTGGTGATGGGCAGGTTGCGGATGGTGTAGGCCAGTGGCAGCAGGAGCAGGGTGCCCACCAGCACGAACCGCAGCGCCAGTGGCTGATTCACGCTGAAGGCGGCGGCCAGGGCGATGGCGAAGACGGTGCCGGGCACGGCCCAGGGCATGGCCAGCAGGGCCTCGATGGCGCGGGCCCCTCCGCTTCGGCGGCGGCTGGCCACCAGCGCCGCAGCGAGCGCGATGCCCACCGACGCCACCGTCGCGGCCGTCGCCATCCAGAGGCTATTGACCAGCGGGCGGGCCCGCACCGGATCGTGGATGAGCGTCAGATAATTTCCGGTGGTGTACACCGGAGGAAGCGCCTCGGTGGTCCAGGTGCCGGCCGGAACCAGCGAGACCAGGAGCAAGGTCACGTGAGGCAGCAGCAGCACGGCGACAACCAGCCAGCCGGTCATGGTGATGAGCGTGCGCACCGCAGGCTTCCGGAACGCGACCCGGGCCGGCGCGGTGCCCTTGGACCCGCCTGCACCGGTATCGGTGTCGGTACGCCGCAGCAGCCAGAGTGCCGCGAGCGCCACGAGGGTGAGCGCCGTAGTCTCGACCATGGCCAGGCCGTCGTCACCATTGAGCCGGGTGGCGACGATCTGGGTGGTCATGACCCGGAAGCCGCCACCGAAGAGATAGGGCGCGCTGAACGAGGCCAGCGACGTCATGAACGTCAGCAGCGCCGCGCCTACCAAATGGGGACGAAGCAGCGGCAGTACCACGCGGGTCACGGTGCGAGTCCGGCTTGCGCCGAGACTGGCCGCCGCCTCCCACACCGATGCATCGATCGACGCCAGCCCGGCGCGGGTGAACAGATAGAAGTACACAAACATCGAGTAGCCATGCACCAGCAGGATCGCGGGCCAGCCAGCGAGCCGCCACGGCGCCGCCTCGAGCGAGAAGATCCGTCGCACCAGGTGGGCCAGGAATCCCGACTCGCCGAAGAGGAACATGAATGCCAGTACACCGACCAATGGCGGCAGCACCGCAGGGAGCGCCACCATGGCGCCGAGGATCCGGCGACCGGGGAAATCATAGCGCGAGAAGAAGAAGGCGAGCGGCACGCCGATCGCGGCGGCCAGTGCGACACTCGCGAGCGCGATCCACAAACTGCCCCAGAGTGCCGCCAGTTCGGTGGGCCGGTCCAGGAACGCTCGCACGTGCACCAGCGACCACGCGCCGGCATCCCGCAGTCCGCCAACGAGGGTAAGCACCAGGGGCCACGCCACCAGCCAGGCGAGCAGCAGCACCAGTGCGCCGATGATCAGGCCACGCCCGCGGCTGGAGGTCATTCGGCGTCGGCAGGAAACAGGTGCAAGCCGCCTTCGTTGCGCCGGGTGACGCGCACCGCGGTCCGCGCACCATCGGCTGCGGCATCCATGGGCCCTCGCACCTCAAGCGGGGGACCACCGTCGAGCATCACGGTGTAGACCCAATTCTGTCCTGCGAAGCGTCGGTCGGCGACTGTTCCCGACACATCACCGGCTTCCAGGGGCGCGAGATACACCGCGTCGGGCCGCACCTGCAGCACGGCCCTGCCCCGTCCGATTACGGACCCGGCCGGCACCTGCCAGCTCCCGCCACCGATGCCAACTTCCGCCACGCCCGCATCGATCGACCGCACTTCCACCGGCACCGCGGTCGACTGTCCGATGAACTGCGCTACAAACGGGCTCGCGGGTGCGCGGTACAGTTCCTCGGCGGCGCCCACCTGCTGCAGCCTGCCATTGCGGAGGAGCGCGATGCGGTCGCCGAGGTCGTAGGCCTCGTCCTGCTCGTGGGTGACGAAGACCGTGGTGATGCCGATGCGACGGATCAGCTCGGCAAGCTCGCGGCGGGTACGCACCCGCAGCGCGGGATCGAGGTTGGAGAGCGGCTCGTCGAGCAGCAGGATGCGGGGTTCAGGTGCAAGCGCCCGCGCCAGCGCCACGCGCTGCTGCTGGCCACCGGAGAGCTGGGTCACCTTGCGGCGTTCAGTACCCGCCAGATCCACCAGCGCCAGGGCGTCCGCCACTCGACGAGGAATCTCGGCGGCGGCGACCTTCTGTGACTCGAGGCCGAAGGCGACATTCTGGCCCACGTCGAGATGGGGGAAGAGGGCGTAGTGCTGGAACACCATCCCGATGCGGCGGGCAGCGGGTGAGAGCGGAGTGAGGTCGCGACCTTCAAGCAGCACGCGACCGGTGTCGGGCTGTTCGAAGCCGGCCAGCAGACGCAGCACGGTGGTCTTGCCGCTGCCGCTGGGCCCGAGCAGCGCCAGGACCTCGCCCTGCCCCAGCGAGAGGGAAACGTCATCCACGGCGCGCACGTCGCCGAACCGGCGACTCAGCGCCTCGAGGTGCAGGTAGGGGATGTCGCTCACTTCGGGTACGCCCTCGCGCCAGTGTTGCGGACGTGCTGGTCCCACCAGGACATCCAGGCCGCGCCGCGCTCACTCAACAGCGCCCAATCCATCTGGTAGATCTTCATTTCCTGCTCCACCTCGGTGACCCATGCCGGGACCGAGTCGGGTGGGAGGCCGCGCCGCGCCGGCAGCCGAAAGACTTCTCGTGCCGCGAGCGCCTGGGCTGCGACGCTGCCCACGAAGTCGATGAATTCGCGTGCTGCTTCGGGATGCGGTGCGCCCCGCACCAGCCCGATGCCGTCCTCGATCACGACCGTCCCGCTGACGGGAAACTTGTACCCGAACGGCATGCCCTTGTTTCGGCTGATCAGGATGTCGGGCAGGTCCCAGAGCGTGACCAGACCCTCCTGACGCAGCAGCTTCTCGTTGAGGATGGCGGGGTTGAGCGCATAGGCGCCGGTCTGTGCATCGAGCCGGCGAAGCCAGGCCATGCCCTGCGCGGTGTCGCCGGTCTCCCGAATACTGCGCACCAGGATCGAGCCCCAGATCGCGCGCATGGTGCCGCTGGCCATGGGGTCGCGTATGAGCACCTTGCCGCGCCATCTGGGCTCGAGGATCTCGTCCCAGTCGGTGGGAGCCTGGCTGTCGGGCACGGCGATGTTGTTGTACGCGATGATTGCCGGGGTGCGGTACGCCGGATAGTAGAGGTCGTCAGGGCCGATGCCGCCCGGACCCACATGGTCGGCCCACTCCGGGCGATACGGTGCCAGCAGCGTGTCCGCGACGCCGCGGTCGAAGATCGACGAGGGTCCGCCGAACCAGACGTCTGCCTGCGGGTTGACTTGCTCGAAACGCAGCCGGTCGAGGATCTCCTGGCTGCCCATGTCGAGCCAGCGCACGTCGATATCGGGCCGCTCGCGCTCGAATGCGTGTTCCAGCAGCACCAGCTGATCCCGGCCATGAGGCGAGTACACCAGCATGGGCGTACGGCCGTCGCTGCCACAGGCGGTCAACAAAAGGGCGGTCGCTACGGCGAAACTCCGGGCAGCGGAGTACCGATAGGCGGTCAGGGCGGTCAGGGCGGCCAGTGCCCTCAGGGCGGTCAAGGCGGCCAGGGCGGTCAGGGCATTGCGGCGCGAGGGAGCGCGAGCAAGTTGGCGAAGAGGCGGAACGCGCCGGGCACGCCGGCCGGCAGCTGCCGGAAGAAGGCGACCCCGGTGTACACGTACGCACCGCGACCTACCCGCGCCAGCAGGAGGCCGCCGCGCTGGGATTCCTCACCGGGGTCGGTCATGCCCAGCGGTGCGGCATAAGCGCTGTCCCAGGTGTCGGCGAAGTAGAGCCCCCGCTCCTGGATCCATCCCTCCCAGTCGCCGTCGGAAATCGCGTTGGGGCTGGTGAACACCGTACTTCGTGGATCGAGCAGTTCCACCGGCGCGGTTTCGTCGGTGATGCGGTCGTGGGGCTGGTCGATGGTGAGCGGCAAGGGAGCGTAGCCGCCGCGCACGAACTGGTACTGCTGATACTGCACCAGCAGGAGGCCGCCATTGCGGGTGTACGCCAGCAGGCGATGGTTGTATCGCACCAGCGCGGTGTCGGTTTCGTATGCGCGTGGTCCGACCACGATGGCGTCGTAGCGTGACAGGTCGCCCCGCGCGAGCGTGGTTGCATCCATCATCTCGACCGGAAACCCGGCCGCGGCAAGCGCCTCCGGCACACGGTCCGCCGCGCCGCGCACGTAACCCACCACCCGAAGAGGCGGCAGTGTCAGGGGTGCCACCACCAGTTCAGCGACGGCAGCCCGCTCCCACCAGCGGGGGCTGATGTGGTCGTACGCCACGCCATGCATCCCGGTGGTAAACCGCCCAGCCGGCGTGGTGGCGACCGCCGCGAGCTGATAGCGGCCCGGGTCGAGACCCGCGGGCAGCCGAACATCGAAATCGTAGCGACTCGACTGGTCAGAGCGTTCCAGCCGGAAGGACTGCGGTGCCACCGCTGGCCAGTCTGCCGGCACATCGATGGTGACGGTGCCTTCCTGAGGCGTGCGCGTGCCGAGGGTGAGCGTCACTGACAGTGCGATGGTGCTTCCGCCGTTGGCGCCGACAAGGATCGTGTCGCGATCGAGCCGCACGCCCACGGCGGGCACCAGCGACAGCGGCCTTCGGATCTCGCCGTAGCCCTGGTCATTGGTGCTCCGACTGACCTCCACCTCTACCGGCGCCGCTGCTCCCTTCAGCCGGAACGCTCCCCTCAACGGCTAGTGCACCACAGGGAGCCCCCCCACTGACCCGGACCACACCCGCGACGGCTAAAA
>JAICQR010000061.1 GCA_025937755.1 Gemmatimonadales bacterium
ATTCCTCAACCTGCCGTTCTACCAGACCGGCAAGGTGCGGAAGGATCCGGTGGGGCCGGCCGACGTCGCGATCGTGCGTAAGCTGCTGGAGGAAGTACAACCCGACCTGATCTTCGCCGCCGGCGACCTGTCAGACCCGCACGGCACCCACCGCATGTGCCTGGAGGCGGTCACCAGGGCGCTGGACGAAATCCATGCATCGGGACGCACGGAACGTCCGGATGTCTGGCTCTACCGCGGGGCCTGGCAGGAGTGGTCGGTGACCGATGCTACCTGGCTGGTGACGATGTCGCAGGAGGAGTTGCGGCTCAAGATCCAGGCAATCTTCAAGCACCAGTCCCAGAAGGACTCGGCGCCGTTTCCCGGCGGCTATGACGATCGCGAATTCTGGCAGCGGGTGGAATCGCGCAACAAGGAGACCGCGGCACTGCTCGACCAGCTCGGGCTGGCGGAGTACTTCGCCATGGAGTCGTATGTCGTCAGTAAAACGACTCTCCCCGCTCCGCCATCTCCACCAGGTGGGCGGCTGGCTTGAAGCGCTCGCCGTGCGCGATCTCGAGTCCGTGCAGCACCTCGACCACGCGCGCCGGCCCCAGGTCGTCAATCTGACGTAGCGGCCCGCCCCGGAAGGGCGGGAACCCGATCCCGAACACGGCTCCGATGTCGCCGTCGCGGGCACTTCGCACCACACCTTCGCCTGCAGCCATCGCGGCTTCGTTGAGCATGGCGTAGATCAGGCGCTGCTCGACCATCGTCGGTGCCGCGTCGTCCAGCGGCTGCACCCCCAGCGCCTTGTACACGGTTTCGTCCACGCCCTTCTTGTCGCCGTTCTCGTAGCGATAGAAGCCGCGCCGGTTCTTCCGGCCCTGGCGGCCGTCATCGAGCATCCGCTGCAGCACCGGTGCCGGCTCGAGCCGGGCCCCGAAATGCTGATGCATTACCGCACCCGCCTTCGACGCCACGTCCAGCCCTACTTCATCCAGCAGCGTCACCGGCCCCACCGGGAATCCGTAGCGGGTGATCACGCCGTCGATGAGGTCCACCGGCACGCCTTCGGCCAGCAGCACGCCCGCCTCGTTCATGTACGGCAACAGGATCCGGTTGACCCAGAAGCCTGGGCTGTCACGCACCACGATGACCGTCTTGCCCATCCGCCGGCCAAAGCGCACCGCGCGTACCACGCTCTCGTCAGACGTCCCCGCATGAGGAATCACTTCCAGCAGCGGCATCTTCTCCACCGGCGAGAAGAAGTGCATCCCGATCACCTGCTCCGGGCGCGACGATTCGCCGGCAATGTCAGCAATGGGAATGGTGGACGTGTTGCTGGCAAAGACGGTGTGGCCCGAGGTCTCCTGTTCCACCTCGGCCAGTACCGCCCGCTTGACGTCGAGGTCCTCGAACACCGCCTCGATGATCAGGTCGGCCCGCCGGAACCCGCTCCAGTCGGTGCCGCCCGACACCAGCTGCGAGAGCCGGGCGTGTTCGGGTTTCGAGAGTCGGCGCCGCTTGAACCGGTCGTCCAGAACGCGGATCGCCGACTTGATGCCCCTGCCCACCCGCTCCAGCTCGGCGTCCTTGAGCCGTACTTCCACCCGGGCGTTGAGCGCTGCGGTGCCGGCGATCGCCGCGCCCATGAATCCCGCGCCGATGACGCCCAGCCGTCGTACCGGTGGGAGGTCAGCCGGTGCTGCACCCTCGACGCCATCGTCCTTCTTGAGCGCCGTCGTGGCAAAGAAGATCTGGACCAGCTTGCGCGATACGTCGCCCACCGCCAGCTCGCCGAAACGGCGGTGCTCCTCCCGCATGCCCGATGGCATGCCGTGCTCCAGCCCCGCCTGCACCACCTCGAGCGCCGCCAGAGGCGCGGGATAGTGGCCACCGGTCTTCTTGAGCACCGTCTGGCGCGCCCTGGAGTAGACTATTCGCCGGCCGATCGGTGTCCGGTCCAGCAACGCGCCCGCGATGCCGCCGCCGGGGCGCCGCTCTGAGGCTCCGCGATCGGCCAGCCGCTGGGCTGCGTGGATCGCGGTGGCGCGCAGGGTCGAGGGCGGCACCAGCTCATCCACCATGCCGAGGCGGAGGGCCTTGCTGGCGCGCTCGCTCTTGCCGGCGAGGATCAGGTCCAGCGCGGCGCGGACACCGATCAGCCTCGGCAACCGCTGGGTGCCGCCTGCGCCCGGAATGATGCCAAGCTGGATTTCGGGGAGTCCGATCTGGGTCTTGTCGTGATCAGTGGCAACGCGCCAATCGCAGGCGAGTGCCAGCTCGTAGCCGCCGCCGAGGCACGCCCCGTGGATGGCGGCGACGATCGGCTTGAGGAGGCCTTCGACCCGGTCCATCATCGCCTGGGCCTGCCGGCTCATCGCCTCGGCCTCGGCCTGCGAGGTGAGACGGCCGAACTGCTCGATGTCCGCACCAGCCACGAACGAATCCCGCTTGCCCGAGATCAGCACCATCGCCCGCACCGACGGATTTCGCTCGGCCTCGTCCAGCACCGCGCCGAACTCGGTGGCAACCGACGTGCTGATCGTGTTCACCGGCGACCCCGGAAGGTCGAAGGTGATGACCGCTACGCCGTTGGTGATGTCACTCCGGAAAGCGCTCATTAATCCCTTCTCACTTGTCACTTCTCACTTCTCACTTCTCACTTCTCACTTCCCACTTCCCACTAGCTTCTCTCCAGCACCATGGCGTACCCCATCCCGCCCTGGGCGCAAATGGACACCAGCCCGAACTGGACGTCGCGGCGCTGCATCTCGTTCACCAGCGTGGTGACGATCCTGGCGCCGGTCGCGGCGAAGGGATGGCCGATGGCGATCGAGCCGCCCATCACGTTGGTGCGCTCCCAATCGACCTCGCCCACGACGCCGTCCAGCCCCAGCCGCTCAGCCCACGCAGGCGAACTCCAGGCCTGGACATTGGAGAGCACCTGCGCCGCGAAGGCTTCGTGGATCTCCACCAGGCCCATGTCCTGGAAGGTGAGTCCCGCGCGACGCAGCGCGACCGGCACTGCCAGCGCCGGGCCCATCAGCAGCTGCCAGCCCGGATCCACCGCAGCGACGGCGTAGCTCCGCACGAACGCCAGCGGGGCGTACCCCAGGGCGTGGGCCTTGTCCTCGGCCATGAGCAGCACCGCTGAAGCGCCGTCGGTGAGCGGCGAGCTGTTGCCGGCGGTGACCGTGCCGTACTTGCGATCGAATACCGGCTTGAGCGCGCTCAGCGCCTCCATCGAGGTGTCGGTGCGGATGCCGTTGTCCGACGTCATCGGCTCGTCCATCTGCTTGCCGCCAAACCAGGGCACGATCTCGGCGGTGAGCCTGCCGTCGGCTGTCCCCGCCGCCGCGCGCTGGTGGCTCTGGAGCGCAATCTGGTCCTGGTCCTCCCGGGCGATGCCGTTCTCCTTGGCCATCTTCTCGGCGCTCTGGCCCATCGACTCGCCGGTCGATGGCTCGGCGATCGCGGGCGACACCGGCACCAGGTCGCGGGGCCGGACCCGCGAGAACGCAGACATCCGGGCGCCGAGGCTCTTCGCCTTGCTGGCCGCCATGAGGATCTGGCTCATGCGGCGGGTATGGAGGATCGGGATGTCCGACAATGACTCGGTGCCGCCGGCGATGATCACGTCGGCGTGGCCCACGGCGATCTGATCGGCGGCGTTCTGGATGGCCTGAGCGCCGGATGCGCAGGCGCGGTTGAGCGAGTAGGCCGGCACCGACGGCGGGAACTGCGGCAGCAAGCTGACTTCCCGCCCAACGTTGGGCACCAGCGGCGACGGCACTACCTGGCCGAAGATGACCTCGTCCACTTCGTGTCCGTCGAGCTCCGAACGGTAAAGCAGCTCCCGCGCAACGTGCCGCGCGAGGTCCACCGCGCGCACGTCACGGAAGGCGGTGCCGCTCCGCGCGAACGGCGTCCGGCATCCACTCACGATCGCCACCCGGCGGGAACCGTGCATCAGAGGATAGATTTCCGCGTGCGAGACATGGAGGGCGTCAGCCAGTGCGCATGACGCCGGGGCCAGCATCCGCGTTCATCTCGGAGAGAGCAACTTAATTGAGGCCGAGCACCATCGCCCAGCTGGGTGAGACCACATTCGACCTGCTGGTCATCGGAGGAGGGATCACCGGAGCCGGGATCGCGCGCGATGCCGCGATGCGCGGCCTCACGACCGCGCTGGTCGAGCGGGGCGACCCGGGCGAAGGCACCAGCTCCCGTTCCAGCCGCCTGGTGCACGGCGGCCTCCGCTACCTCGAGCAGGGCCAGCTGGGGCTGGTGCATGAAGCGGTGCGCGAACGGCTGACGCTGTTGCGCATTGCACCCCACCTCGTCCGTCCGCTCCAGTTCGTCTTCCCGCTCCATGCAGGCGATCGCATTCCCCGCTGGAAACTCTCGCTTGGCGTGCTCGCGTACGACGCGCTGGCTGGTTTCCGCAATGTGGGCCGGGCCCGGTTCCCCGGCAAGCAGGATGTGCTGCAGCTCGAACCGCTGCTCCGGGAGAAGGGACTCACCGGCGGCGTGACCTACTTCGATGCCCAGTGTGATGATGCGCGGCTGGTGCTCGCCAACATCCGGGCCGCCATGGCCCACGGTGCGCGGGTGGGCACCCGCATGGCGGCCGTGGCGCCGGTGCTGGAGAAGGGCCGCATGGCGGGGATGGAAGTCGAGGACCGGGAGACCGGACAACGCGGGACCATGCGCGCCTCGGTCGTGATCAACGCCACCGGTGCCTGGGCGGACGACCTCCGCCGGCTGGAAGACCCGACGGCAGATCGTCTCCTCCGGCTCACCCGTGGCGCCCATGTACTGGTACCCCGCGAGCGGATTGGCCACCGGCATGCCATCGCCTTCCTGAGTCCGGTGGACGGCCGGGTGATGTTCGCGCTGCCATGGGGCGAGTTCAGCTACATCGGCACCACCGACACCGACCACGACGCGTCACCCGACGACCTCCGGGTGCGCCGGGAAGACGTGATCTACCTGCTGCGCTCGGTCAATGCCCTGTTCCCCGGTGCCCATCTCACCGATGACGACGTGCGTGCCGCGTGGTCCGGACTGCGGCCCCTGGTGCACGATGTGCGGCGCGACAGCGCGTCCTCGGTGTCGCGCGAGCACGCGCTGGTCACCGGCAAGGCGGGCATGCTGACGATCGTCGGCGGCAAACTCACGACCTACCGCGCCATGGCGGCGGAGGTGGTGGACAAGGCGGTCAAGCGGCTGGGCCGCGAGTTTCGCCCCTGCACCACGGACACCGAACCGCTGCCGGGCGGCGAAGCAGCTGACCTCGAGCTGTTCCGGGCCCGCGGCGCCACGCTCGGCCTCCCATCCGCCGTGGTGGAGCACCTGCTGCGGCTGCATGGCACCGAGTCGGCCGGGGTCTGCAACCTGACGCTGGCCAACCGGCGGCTGCTGGAGCGGCTGCATCCGGCCCATCCCGCCATCGAGGCGGAAGTGGTGCATGCGGCGCGGAAGGAGCTGGCGAGTACGGTGGAGGATGTGCTGGTGCGGCGGCTGCATCTCTACTATGAAACGCGTGATCACGGCGTGCGCGCGGCGCGGCGGGTAGCGGAGCTGCTGGGTGCGGAACTGGGGTGGGACGAGGATCGAATGGAGCGGGAAGCTGCGGCGTACCGAAAGTTCGTCGCGCGGGAGGAGAGCTGGCGCTAGTCCTGCCCGCCATTTACCGCCTCCACCAGTCGCCGTTCGATCTCCCGCAACTCAACCGGCTTGGCCAGCACCCGGTCGGCCGGCACCGGCAGCGCATCGCCCAGCTGGCTCAGGTCGCCCGAGAGGATGATCACCCGGTCGAGCAGGTGAGGCCACTCGCGCGCCATCCGCTCGCAGAGCTCCATGCCATCCATCCGCGGCATGCGCAGGTCCACCAGCAGCACCGCCGGTTCCAGCGCTTCGATCAACGCCAGGGCCTCATGGCCGTCGCCCGCCTCGCGCACCAGTGCCCCTCGCCGACCCAGGAACCGCGCGATCGGCTGGCGCACCGCAGGCTCGTCATCCACCACCAGCACCTGCACCCCGCGGAGCGTTGGCTCCGGCCGGCCCGACCGCACTCGCGAGTTGCCGTTGGCAGCATCGACGCCAGTTTCGGCCGGCGCGGCGACCAGTTCGACCACAAACCGGGCCCCGCGCGAGGTTGGTTCATACCGCAACTCGCCGCCCGACTCCCGCAGGATCTGCCGCGAGATGTAGAGGCCCAGTCCGGTGCCGTCGGCTCCCTTGGTGGTCGCAAACGGCATGAACAACCGGCGCTCCATCATCGGGACGATCCCCTCGCCCGAATCGGTGACCGCCGCGAACACCTTGCCGTCGCCGGTCCAGGTGTCCACTGTCAGCCGCCGCGGCCGGTCGGTGCCCCGCAGCGCGTCGAGTCCGTTGGAGAGCAGGTTGACCAGCACCTGTTCGATCCTGCCGGCCGACCCCAGCGCCAGCGGCAGTGACGGATCGAGCCTCAGTTCGAGCTTGACCTCCTCAACCCCGAACCGATAGGACACCAGGTCCACCGCGCTCTGCACCACCTCGTTGAGCGCCAGTGACGTGCCCAGCGGCTCGCCTGCCCGCACGAATCGCAGGAGGCCGGAAAGCAGCTTTCCCGCCCGTCGCGCCTGCCGCCGCATCTGCTGCAGGTCGTCCCGCATCTCGGCTGGAAGATTCGCATCCTCCAGCCGGGAGTCGGTCAGCGCGGCAATCGCCATCAGCGGGTTGTTCACTTCATGCGCGACGCCTGCGATCAGTTGCCCGGCGGCGGCGAAGCGCCCCTGCTCCTCGGCCCGGCACCGCAATACCCCGGTCATCTCGTTGAAGTGGGTGGCCAGCTCGCCTATCTCGTCGTCGCGTCGCACCTCCACCCGGGAATTGAGGTCGCCTTCCGCCACTGCGTCGAGTCCCCGCCGCAGATCGGCAAGCGGCCGCTCCACTCTTCGGCGCATGATCGACACCGCCACCAGCAGCAGCGCAAACCCCAGTGCGCCCCACGCCAGCATGACCGCGACGGCGCGCCGCACTTCAGCGCCCAGCCGGGTTTCGAGATGGGCCAGCTCGGCGAACCCTCCCCGCTCCGCCTGGAAGACCACCTGCGACACCTCGGCGTGCAGCGAGTCCAGCGTCCGCAGCCGGCTCGCAGCGCTGTCCGACTGGCCAGTCTCCACCAGCGCGACCAGTTCGGCCAGTCCCGCCTCGATATCCGCCGTCAACCGTTCCGACTGCGCCAACGGCGCCCGCAGATCGCGCGGTACGTCAGAGAGCAGTGGCGTCGGGCTGCTGCCGATGGTCAGTACAAACGCGCGAAGCGAATCGAGGGCCGGCGTGTTCCGGTCCAGGACCGCCCGGCGCGCTGTGGCGGTCATCGAGTTGAGGGCCAGGGTGCGCTCGGCCAGGGCATCAAACAGCACCATGAGCGGCGCTGCCTCGCCTCGCAGCACCTGTGCCTGGGGCGCCACACGAATGGCGAGGTAGAGGGCGAACGCGACGAAGTAGAGGACGATCAGGCTGATCGACCAGAGCACTACCTGCCGCAGGCTCTGCGGTCGTGCGCGCGCTGGGCTCAAGGAACAGCCACGGGTGTGCCATCCACGATCCGGGTCATGACCAGCCGGGACTTTCGTTCAGGGCCGAATTCGATGCTGCCCGTCACGCCCCGATACGCGGGATGCGCGTCGCCCAGCGTTCGAAGCCATTCCGCGATCGCGTCGGGATCTCGGCCGACTTCCCGGATCGCCCGGCCCAGCAGCATCATCGCATCGTAGGTCAGCGCATCGAAGGGGCCCGGCCGTCTGCCGGTTTTCGCCTCGAACGCCGAGATGAATCGCCGCGAAGCTGTGTCACGTGCGTCGGGCTGCCAGAGCGACGTGACGTAGATGTTCGCGATCGCGTCGCCAGCGGCGTTGGCGAGGTCGGGCAGCACCAGCGCGGCATCACCAGCAACAACCGGCACGCCAGGCAAGTGCTCCGCCGCCGCCACCGCAAAGGCCGCGACCGCCATCTGTCGTCCCGCCACGATCACGACGTCCGGGTCGCTTCGCTGTGCCGTCGCAGCGAGCAGGGTCGCGTGATCGCCGGCATTATTGAACGGGACCCGGTCTACCACCCGCACAGCACGCCGGGCAAGCTCCGCCTCCACACCCGAGCAGAGACCGCGGCCGTATTCGTCGTTCTCACAGAAGAGCGCGACCTGCCTGGCGCCGAGTTGCCCGGCAACGAAGTCGCCGATGAACGCACCCTCCGCCGAATCATCCGGCGCCAGGGCGAAGGTGTAGGGTCCGGCCAGCCGCAGCCGGCGGCTGGTTGCGATGGCGGTGAGCTGCGGAATGCCGGCCGAGTCGTAGACCGGCGCTGCCGCCAGGGCACCCCTGCTGCTGCTGTGGCCCAGCACGGCAGCCACACCGGGGGTGCGCACCAGCGATTCCGCCCGGTGGACTTCGGTTTCCGCAGCGTCCCCCAGCAGAGTACTGTCCACCACGTGAACGATCCTGGGCTCGCCCGGCTGGCGGGCAGCCTCGAGGTCCGCAATAGCAAGTTCCACCGCCGGGAGCGTGAGATTCTCGGCCTGGTATGCGACGCCCAGCGCGACCGGGCCGGCCTCATTGCGGCAGGCTGCCGCGAAAAGGCAACCAGCCAGCAGGGCTGTACGAACCTGCGCGGGGCTGGGCATGGAGGTGGCGACAGTGAAAGGGATGCTCAATGATGCGCCTGCAGGCAGCCCGCGGCAAGTGACGTTATTTTTCCTCCGGACCCCTGGCATCCTGGAGCAGGCGTGGAACCCAATGTGTTCGAAACGGCCAACGCGGGCTTCGCGCAGGCCATGTACGAAGAGTTCCTGAAGAACCCCGAGTCGGTCGGGGACGATTGGCGGGCCCTGTTCGAGAGCGGCGTCGTGGGGGAGCGCCCAGCCGCCGGCAACGGCCGCCCGGCCGCGGCGGAAGCGGCGACCCCGGTTGCCGCCGAGCCGCCGAGCCGCCGAGCCGCCGAGGACGGCACCCCACTCAAGGGACCCGCCCTGAGACTGGCTCTCAACATGAACGAGAGCCTCACCGTACCAACAGCAACCAGCTTCCGGGAACTCCCGGTTTCGACGCTCGAGGCCGAGCGCAAGTCGCTCAACGCAGCGCTCAAGGTGGCGGACCGGCCGGAAAAGGTGTCGTTCACCCACCTGATCGCGTGGGCCATCGTGGAGGCGACCCGGGTCCATCCCGACATGGGCAACTCGGTTGCCGTTCGCGACGAGGTGATCCACCGCTTGACCCCTGACGGGATCCATCTCGGACTCGCGGTGGACGTCACCCGGAAGGATGGCTCCCGCGGGCTGGTGGTTCCGGTTATCAAGCACGCCGAGGACATGGACTTCGCCGCCTTCCTGGCGCGCTACGAGCAGCTGGTGGAGAAGGCCCGCACCAACAAGCTGATGCCCGACGACTTTGCCGGCGCCACCATGTCGCTCACCAATCCCGGTGGTCTTGGCACGGTGGCGTCGGTGCCGCGGCTGATGGCCGGCCAGGGCACCATCCTCGCGGTGGGCGCGATCGGATATCCGCCGGAGTTTGTGTCGGTCCCGGCCGAGCGCATTCGCGAACTGGGTGTCAGCAAGGTCATGACCATCACCAGCACCTACGATCACCGCGTGATCCAGGGCGCGGAGTCGGGCCAGTTCCTCGGCACGATCGACGGACTGCTGCAGGGCAAGGACGACTTCTACACCAAGGCGCGCGAGAGCCTCGGGCTCGCCCCGGCAGCCCCTTCTACCTCCGCTACCCCGTCTACCTCTTCTACCGTCGCAGCCGCGCCAGCGGCCGCGACGGCGAACCTCGCCGAGGCAAAGCACGTCGCCGCCGCCATGGCGCTGGTGAAGGCATACCGGACGCACGGCCACCTCGCGGCCCATCTCGATCCGCTCGGCTCCGAGCCGGTGGGCGATCCCGCGCTCGACGCCGCGTCGCTGGGGCTCACACCCGAGATCATGGCCCGGATTCCGGCGTCGATACTGCGGGTGAAGGTGCCGGGCGACAGTCTCCTGGAGATCCTGCCCCACCTGCAGGCGGCGTACTGCGGCACCATCGCGTATCAGATCGAGCACATCGCCAGCCATGAGCAGCGTGTCTGGCTGCGCGAACAGATCGAATCAGGCGCCTTCCGGAAGCCGCTGAGTCCGGAAGAGAAACTGGCGCTGCTCGACCGGCTGATCGAGGTCGAGTCGTTCGAGCGGTTCCTGCACAAGGCCTACCTGGGGCAGAAGCGCTTCTCGATCGAGGGACTCGACACCCTGGTGCCGATGCTCGACCTCGCCATCAACGACGCCGCCAGCCACGGCGCCGCCGAAGTAGTCATCGGCATGGCCCATCGCGGCCGCCTCAACGTGCTCGCACATACGGTCAAGCGTCCCTATGAGACCATCTTCGCCGAGTTCGAGGGAGGCAAGAAGGCGCTGGGCACCGACGACGAAGGCGAGACCGGCACCGGCGACGTGAAGTACCACCACGGCGCCGAAGGAGCCTATCCCACCGCCGGCGGCAAGGCGGTGACCGTCACGCTGCTGCCCAACCCGAGCCACCTCGAGTTCGTGGGCAGTGTGGTGATGGGCCGGGCTCGCGCCCGCCAGACCCAGCGGCGGGGCCAGGCCATCCATGTGGACTGGAATGCGGCGCTGCCGGTGATCATCCACGGTGACGCTGCCTTCGCCGGCCAGGGCGTGGTCGCCGAGTCGTTCAACCTCGGCAACCTCGCTGGCTACGATGTGGGCGGGTCGCTCCACTTCATCGCCAACAATCAGGTCGGCTTCACCACCGACGTGGAAGAAGGGCGCTCCACCCGCTACGCCAGCGACCTCGCCAAGGGCTTCGATGTGCCGATCGTGCACGTCAACGGCGACGACGCCGAAGCCTGCCTCGCGGCGGTGCGGCTATGCGTGGCGTATCGCCAGCAGTTCGGGGGCGACGCGCTCATCGACCAGGTGGGTTATCGCCGGCACGGCCACAACGAGGGCGACGAGCCGTCGTACACCCAGCCGATGATGTATGCCCGGATCAAGGAGCTGCCGACGGTGCGGCAGAAGTACGCCGCGGAGCTGGTGGCCGCCGGCATACTGACCGAGGCCGATGCCGAGGCCCGCTAC
>JAICQR010000155.1 GCA_025937755.1 Gemmatimonadales bacterium
ACCCCTGGCGCTGCCGGGCGGCGAGCAGCGCGGCTTCCTGGAGGACGGCGACGAAGTGATTCTGGCCGGCTGGGCCGAGCGCGACGGATTTCGCCGGGTGGGGCTGGGACGGTGCGCCGGGCGGATCCTGCCTACCGGTGGCGCTCCCCAGCCAGGGGATGGAACGCCCGCCACGTCGGTACGTAGGGTAGAATCATGAGTTCGACAAAGCGTTCCACTGCCTGAGGGAAGGCCATTCGGGTCCGGAACTCCGATGAGGTGATGCCCAGCATGGTGCGCAGGTGGCGGCCGAAGCTCTGGGGTGAGGAATAGTCGAGCCGGTAGGCAACGTCCGCGATGGAGAGCCCCTGGCTCTCGAAGAGATGGGCAGCATGCAGCAGCCGCACCGACGCGAGATAGTTCTTGGGACTGGGCAGGGCGGCCCGCGCGAAGCGCGACATGAGTGTGCTGGGGGTGACATCGAGCATTTCGGCGAAGCGGCGCACGGTCGGTGTATCGGGAGCCACGCGAATGAGCGTCTCCAGAAAGAGCAGTGCATCAGGCGGGATCTCACCCAGGGCGCCGAAGGTGGCGCCCTGAATCCGGGCAACAGCCCGGCTGGCGGGCTGGGCCACGAGCTGCCGAAGGTGGGCCCAACCGACCGGCGACGAGACGTCCACCACCTGGCGTACACCGGACGCGCCGAAGGCCAGCAGCATCTCGGAAGCCGCGGTGTCATGCTGGGAGAGCAGCGCGAGCGTCGGGACCCCGGGGAAGTCGCGCACCAGGTTGCGGACCGCGTCCACCTGCTCCCGGCCGCATCGATGCACCGACACCAGCACCGCATCCACGGTCCGCTCCCGCACCACGGTCGCGGCATCCCGTACCGAGTCGCGGTGCACCAGCGAGAAGACGCCACCAGCCGCTATCTCGATGCGCTGGCGCTCGGACGAGGTGAGCACCGCAGCCACGGTGATGGCACCATTCGAGTATTGCATGGGGCGAACGTAGGCCCGGCCGCTCAACCGGGGCTCAACCTCAGACAGTACCCGATGCAACCATCGCTGGCCCGGGCGCAACGTTCCAGCCGCACGTTGCATCCAAGAAGGGGCTCTGACCGACAGGACGACCTGTGACTTACGACGCCGACGACCTGTTCCAGCGCCTGACCCGGGCACTCGGCGCCCAGTACCGCGTCGAGCGGGAGCTGGGGCGGGGTGGCATGGGTGTGGTATTCCAGGGCACCGACGTTGCACTGGACCGTCCGGTCGCGATCAAGGTCATCCATCCTGAGCTGGCGGGGCACGACACCCTCGCACGGCGATTCCTCTCCGAAGCCCGAACCATCGCCAGGCTGCGCCACCCCAACATCGTGACGGTCCACGCCGCCGGCGCCGGCGAGGGGCTGCTGTTCTATGTCATGGACGAGGTCCCTGGCGAGACACTCCGTGCGCGGCTGGCACGTGAGCGCCGGCTGCCGCCTGCAGAGGCCGCACGCATTGCATCCGACATCGCCGCCGCACTGGATGCTGCGAGTCAGGCCGGCGTGGTTCATCGTGACGTCAAGCCGGAGAACGTCCTGCTCGACAGCGGCTCCGGCCGCGCGATGCTGGCTGACTTCGGCATTGCCCGGGTGCTGCAGCAGGCGGACACCAGCGAGCGTACCGCGAGCGGTGTTGCGGTGGGTACTCCAGCGTACATGAGCCCGGAGCAGGCGGCAGGCGAGGAAGTGGATTCGCGCAGCGACCTCTATTCGCTGGGCGTGGTGGCGTTCGAGATGCTCGCGGGTTCGCCGCCGTTCGAGGGGCCCAATCGGGTCGTGGTCTCGCGCCACATCGCCGAGCCGGCACCATCGGTCCGCAAACTGCGTCCCGACACACCAGAGCCACTCGCCGCTGCCATCGCCCATGCCCTGGAGAAGAATCCATCGCAACGGTGGCAATCGGGAGAAGACTTCCGCCGCGCCATCGCCGGCGAGATCGCCCCGCCTCCGCGACGAAAGGTCAGGCACCTGGCACTGATCGGCGGGCTGGGCGCGGTGCTGCTTGCCGCACTGGGTGTCACACTCAGCGGCCGCGCCAATGAGCCGCCCGAGGGCGTCAATCCCAGGCACTCGCTGCTGGTGCTGCCGTTCGACAACCTGCGCAACGATTCGTCGGTGGCGTGGCTCGGCAGCGGAAGTGTCAGCATCCTGACGATGAGCCTGGCGCAATGGAACGACCTCCAGCTGGTGGATGCGGACCGGGTTCACGACCTGCTGGAACAGCATGACATTGCCGAAGGTGAAGCGATCGGCCGGGATGAGGCTCGCGAGATCGCGCGCGATGCCGGGGTGTGGACGGTGGCCCTGGGGCGGTTCGAGCGAGTGGGCGATTCACTGCGGGTGGTAGCCACGCTCTACGATGTGGCATCAGGCGCGGCACTGGAAACGGCGGAGGCATCGGGCGCAGCGCTGGCGGACCCGCGCCAGCTGTACGATGAACTGGCGTTCCGGCTGCTGGACCTGGCCGGGGCGCCCGCGCAGGCACGCACCGCACTGGCCCAGGCCACCACCAGTTCGCTCCAGGCGTATCGCGCATACCTGCAGGGCGTCGAGGCGCTCAATCACTGGGACCTCACCTCCGCCGAGCTCGCGCTCCGCGAGGCGACGCGCACCGACAGCACCTTCGGGCTGGCGTACTACAAGCTCGCGCTCACCCGTGGCTGGATGGTGGGGCCCACTGATTCCGTGAGCGATCACGCGATGGCGCGCGCGGTCGCATTCAGCACCCGGCTGCCGTTGCACGACAGGAAGGTCATCGCGGCGTATCGTGCGTTCCTCGAGGGGGACTTCAGCAGTGCGCGGAATCTTTATCAGGAGCTGATCGCCCGCGACTCGAGTGATGTCGACGCGTGGTATGGGCTGGGCGAGGCCTGGTTTCACGATGATACCGGTCTCGAATCAATGCCGAAGTCGATGACCGAGGCACTGCGCTCCTTCCGGCGCACCCTCGCGCTGGACCCGGACTATGTGCTGGCCTATGAGCACATCGAGCAGATGCTCAATGGCGCCGCGCGGGAAGGAGCGTCGATGGCGCTGCTGCCCAACGACTCCTTCGCCCTCGCCCGCACCGCTACCCGGGCCAATGATGCTGCGGGACGCGTGCGCAACGCCGATCGCGCGCGCACGACAGCGGTGAACCTGGCCCAGTCCTGGGTTGCGACCCAGCCAACTGCGCCGCGAGCACATGGCGCCCTGGTGGATGCGCTGGTCGGATCGCGCAACTTCGAGGGCGCGATGTCCGAGATCGAACGCTATCGCGCGGTGACGACGGAACATCCGGAAACGCCGTTCATCGAGGCCCAGGTGCATTTCGCCGCCGGGCGAGTGGAACAGGCGGCAGAGCTGTTGCGGGCCGCGCTCGATTCAACCGGTCCGGAAGACTTTCGCCCGCTCGCGAGTACGCCGGCCGTGTTCGGTGACGTCGCCTCGGCTGCGAACGTCTTTGCCTATCAAGGCGACCTCGCCACGGCAGCGCGTTCCATCGAGCTGGCGGAGCGGGTGCGCTCCTCGGTCTATCCCTATATCAGCGACATGGCAGGTGGTGGCGAGAACTGGAGCCGCACTGCCCTGGGCGAGCTGTATGCTGCAACCGGAGCTCCGGGATCCGCGATGCGCCGGGTGTGGCAGAGCGCGGCCGAAGCCGCGCGCGAGGCGCCAGAACAACGGCGCGAGCCGTTCCTCAACAGCGGCGCTGCCGCCGCGATCGGCCTGTTCACCGGTTTGGCGATGGATACTTCCGCGGTCACCGAACTGGCCACGCTTACCAGTCAGCTGCTCCCTCCCGAAGTCCGCGCCCTGCTGGCGCTGTCCGGCCCCGAGGTGACGCGAGCCGACTCGGCCACCGCGCGCAAGGCGCTGGAGGAGTCGGACTCGGCGCAGGGCATGATGCAGAAGTACGTAGTGTACCGCAGACCGCTCGCGGCCCAGGCCTGGGCTGCGCTGGGCGAGTACCGTACTGCCCTCGCCCTGCTCGAGGGGTATGAGCCGGAGCTGCTGCGCACCGGCAGCTTTGACCCGCGCTGGGCCATGCTGGGGCGGGTGCGGTTGTTGCGCGCGGAGTTGCTGCAGCGGCTGGGGCGGACGTCCGAAGCGCGGACCGAGTACGAGCGGGTGCTGGAGCAATGGAAGTACGCTGACGAATCGCTGCAGACTTACGTCCGGTATGCGAGGGAGGGACTCGCGGGACTGTCGGGGGCGCGGGGCTGACAAGTGGGAAGTGGGGAGTGGGGAGTGGCTATATGGGTATTGGGCCGGGCGTGATGGTCGCT
>JAICQR010000044.1 GCA_025937755.1 Gemmatimonadales bacterium
GCCGCCAGGGCCGGTCAGGGCCGGATGGTGGATGGCGTGCGGATGCTCGATCCGGCCGAGATTCCGGGAATGATGTACCTGGTGCCGCTGGCCAAGAGTCCGCACGGCGCCGATTTCTCGCCTGACGGTCGCTATGTGGTGGGCGGCGGCAAGCTGGCGCCTTACGTGACGGTGTACGACTTCGAGAAGTTCCTGACGGCAGTGGAGTCAGGACAGACTGTGGGCGAGGAAGACGGGATCCCGGTGCTCAAGTTCGAGGATATCCGGGTGGCCGAAGTGCCGGTGGGCCTGGGTCCGCTGCACACCCAGTTCGACAACCAGGGTTATGCCTACACCTCGATGTTCATCGAGTCGGTGATTACCAAGTGGAAGCTGGGGCCCTTCGACGGCAATGACTCGGCGCTGGTAACGGCGAAGATCCCGGTGCACTTCTCGGTGGGCCACCTGGTGACGGCCCACGGCGATGCCCGGCACCCCGAGGGCAAGTACCTGATCTCGCTCAACAAGCTTTCCAAGGGCCGCCACCTGAGCGTTGGGCCGTCCCAGCCGGAGTCGAGTCAGCTGATCGACATCACCGGAGACGGCATGAGCATGCTCTATGAGGCGTTCACCGAGCCGGAGCCGCACTTCGCCCAGCTGGTGCGGGCCGATCTGATCAAGCCGATCGAGGTGTATCCCAAGGATGAGAGCGAGCATCCCGAGGCGATCTGGCGGGCGGCCGACGCCAGGATTACCCGCAGCGGCAGCAAGGTCGATGTGCGGCTCTTCGCGGTGCGGTCGTATTTCGCGCCCGACGCCATCGAGGTGCAGCAGGGTGATTCGGTGGTCATCCACGTCACCAACGCCGAGCAGGAGCGTGACATGCTGCACGGCTTCGGCATCGCCGGCTACGACATCAACGTGGTCATGGACCCGGGCGAGACCAAGACGGTGCGGCTGAAGGCCGACAAGCCCGGGGTGTACCCGTTCTACTGCACCAACTTCTGCTCGGCGATGCACCAGGAGATGGCAGGTTATCTCCTGGTCAAGCCGCGAAGCTGAGGCGATCGTGTCGCTCAGCGGCTGGCTCAGGGAAGGCACCCTCCGTCCCCGTGTGCGCGCAGCGCTCGCGGGGGCGGCGGCCCTGCTGCTGGCGGCGGTGTGGTTCCCGCTCTGGACCATCACGATGTTCGCCGGCCAGTTCCCGGAGGGCATCCGGATGTCGGTGTTCGCTCACAAGCTGGTCGGCGGCAACAACGGTGCCGATATCCAGTCGATCAACATCCTGAATCACTACATCGGCATGCAGGAGATCCATGCCGCGTCGTTTCCCGAGATGAAGTGGATCCCGTTCCTGCTGGGACTGTTCGTGCTGCTGTCGCTCCGGACCGCGGTATTCGGCAAGGTGTCGCAGCTGGTGGACCTGCTGGTGCTGTTCGCGTACTTCGGGCTCTTCAGCCTCGGCACCTTCTGGTACCGGCTCTACACCTTCGGCCACCGGCTGTCGCCCGACGCCCCGGTGACGGTGGATCCCTTCACCCCACCGGTCTTCGGGCACCAGCGGATCGCCAACTTCGACGTATACAGCTATCCCGGGCCCACGACGTATGCACTGGGCCTGTTCGCGCTGGTGCTGGTGACGCTGCTGGTTCTCGAATGGCGCGGGGCCCGGACCGACGCGTGAGCTTCCTGCTGCTGGCCTCGCTGCTGATGGCCCCGGACACGCTGCGGCTCGCCGCAGGTGTGCATCCGGGGCCGATGGTGCTGGAGCGGCCGACGGTACTGCTGGGCGAACCAGGCAGCGTCATCCGGGGCGACGGGACCGGCACGGTGCTGACGGTACTGGGCAGCGGCAGCGTGGTGCGAGGGGTACGGGTGGAGAACAGCGGCCGAAGCGCGGATGGGGATGATGCCGGCATCCTGGTGCGGGCCGACTCGGTGCTGATCGAGGACGTCGTCCTGCAGGACGTGCTGTTCGGCATCTACCTCAGGGATGCGCGCGGGAGCATCGTCCGCCGGAACGTGATCACCGGGCGAGCCGCCGCCCGCGAGGGAGACCGGGGCGACGGCATCACCCTCTACAACTCGCCCGGTACGCTGGTGCTGGACAACGTCATCACCGTGGCCCGCGACGGGATCTACTTCTCCTACAGCGACAGCGCGCTGGTCCGGGGCAACAAGGTCGAGCAGATGCGCTTCGGGCTGCACTACATGTTCAGCCATGAGAATCGGTTCGAGCGGAATGTGTTTCGCCACGGCGCCGCGGGTGCGGTGATCATGAATTCGCGGGGCATTACCGTCGAGGACAATGTCTTTGCCTGGAACACCGGCAGCCGCTCGTACGGCCTGCTGCTGCAGACGGCCACGGCGCCGGTGGTGCAGGGGAACCTGATCGTCGGCAACGGCATCGGCGTCTTCTTCGACAACGTGATCGGCGGAAAGTTCGAGAAGAACCTGATTGCGTCCAACTGGCTGGGCATGCAGCTGTATTCCAACAGCGAGTCCACCAGCATCACCGGCAACGCGCTGGCCGCCAACACCTTCGACGCATCGGGCGGCGCCGGCGAGGGCTACGCCTTCTGCGTGGATGGCCGCGGCAACCATTGGGCAGCGGCGACCCGAGGTTACGACCTCGATGGTGACGGCCAGCTGGACCAGCCCCACTCGGCGGGCTCGCCGCTGATGGAACTGGCGCGGGACCGCTCGTCGCTGCGGCTCTTCCTGACCAGCCCGGCGGCGAGTGCCATGGATTGGGCCGAGCGCACCTTCCCGGTGTTCCAGGTGGACCAGCCGGTGGACCAGTGTCCGCTACGGCATCCGCCGAAGCTCGAGGCGCTGGCGTCGCTGGGCAGCGCCGGCGGTGATGCAGGTGGGGGCGGGCAGTGGGGCGCAGCATGTGCGCTGGTGCTCCTGGGCGGTGGCAGTGCCGGGCTGATGCGCCGGCCCCGGAAAGCGAGCGAGGCATGATCCAGCTCAGGGGGCTGCAGCATGCGTACGGATCGCACCGGGTGCTCGACGACTTCAACCTCGATGTCGATGGCGGCGAAGTGGTGGCGCTGGTGGGCCCCAATGGCGCTGGCAAGTCCACCGTGCTGCGGCTGGCGACGGGGGGCTTGGCGGTAGCAAAGGGCGCCGTGGAGATCGGCGGATTCGACCTCGCGAGCAGGCCGATCGATGCGCGCCGGCGGCTGGGATACTTGCCGCAGAAGCTGGGAGTTTCTCTCTCCACGGTGGTCAGCGACCTGGCCCGGCTGGTCGCGGCTTCGCGGGGTGTGGCCGCGGTGGAGGCGTTCGACGCATTGGGGGATGCCGGGCTCGGTGCCAGGCTGGACGCGACACTGGGCGAACTGTCGGGCGGGCAGCGGCAGCGGGTGCTGCTGGTGCTGGCGTCGCTCGGTCCAGCGGCTGCGCTGTTCCTTGACGAGCCCGCGATCAGCCTGGACGCCGACGGGTCGGCTGACGTACAGGCAATCATCCGTCGGGCGCGCGACGAAGGCACGGCGGTGCTATTCGCATCGCATCACCTGACCGATGTCGCGGCGCTGGCGGATCGCATGGTGGTGCTGGTGGATGGCTGCGCGGTGGCGCAGGGCGGGGTGGCGCAACTGGTGGCCGAGGGCGGGCTGCAATGGAATGGCACCGGCGCACCCCCGATCGAAGCCGCGTACCGCGCGATTGTCATGCGCGCGCGCGCGGGTGGCCGGGTCCCACTGGCGCTGGTGGGAGCCCGCATCGCATGACCGCGGCGCTACTTCGGTTCGAGCTGGCTGGTGCCCGCCGGGCACGCGTGGCCACGATCTTCGCGGCGGGGTTCGCGCTTGCCGGCATCGGCGTGGCGCTCGCCGGATTGTCGGCCGGAGGCGTGCTGTCGGTGCAGGGGTTTGCCCGTACGTCCATGAGCCTGCTGCAGATGGTGATCTGGGTGGTGCCGATGCTGGCGCTGCTCACTGGTGCCGCTGCCGGCTCGGAAATGCGCGACCTGGAGTTCGTCGCTGCGCTGCCGGTCTCGCGTGGCGGCCGGGTGTTCTCGCGATGGGCGGCGCTCACTGCCACGCTGGGCGGGGCAGTGGCGCTGGGCCTGGGCGCGGCCGGCGTCGTGATCGCGCTGATGGCTGGTGACGCCGACGGATGGCGCTATCTGCGCCTGGCGCTCGTGTCAGAACTGCTGCTGGCGGCGACGCTCGCCGTCGGGCTGTGGATCGGCATCGCGGCGTCCAACCGAACCCGGGCGCTCGGTATCGCGATGGCCGCCTGGTTCGTGCTGGTGATCGGGATGGACCTGGCTGTGATCGCGCTGCTCTCAGCCTTGCCGGCCAAGGGCGTGGGCGCGTGGCTCACCGCAGTGCTGCTGGCCAACCCGGTGGATAGCGCACGGGTGCTGGGGCTCTCGCTCTTCCAGGCGGACGCCATCGCGGGGCCGATGGGCGCAGCGCTCCGGCGCGTGCTCGGTGGGTGGGGTGCCGGTGCGCTGATGCTGGGATTGCTGGGATGGACGGCGGTGCCGCTGGTGCTGGCCGGGCGGACGCTGAAAAGGGGTTAGGGGTCAGGGATCAGGGACCAGGGATCAGGGGAAAGGAATTACCAGCTGATCTCATACCGGCACACCGCCCCGCCGTTGGCGCGGCACTCGGTTTCCCGCACCTTCGCGTTGGGGACGCCGCACATGTCCAGCGCCTTCTTGTACCACCCCACCACCGTCAGACAATCGGGCGCGCTGAAGGTCTCGGCGTCGTACGTGGTGAGCGTCGCCGAGCGGTCGCCGGTGCGCTGGTACTCCCGGCGGCCGGTCTCGTAGTACGCCGCATAGATCTGGGGCGCCTTGGCCAGAAACCCGTGGGCGTCTCCCCGGGTCAGGTAGCCGGCATGGAGCGAGCCCAGGTTCTTCACGGCTGATGCCTCGCCCAGCTTCTCGAAGACTTCAGTCTTGCCGCCACCCAGAACCTGCACGATGGCGTCGTCCAGCCGCTTCCCCACCGCAAAGGGATACCAGTTGGACGTGAACACCAGCTTGAGTGAACGCTGGTCATCGGGCGGGAGCGCGTCCAGCACCCGCGCGACCGCGTCCTTGCCGAAATGCTCCTCGATGTACCCGAGGCGGGACTTGAGGACCGCGCCCTTGATTTGTTGCATACCGTAAATAAGCAAACCTTCACAAACAGTTCAACGAATGATCCCCGGGCGATTTCTAGGTTCAGACCACAATCCCTTGCCCGGAGCATCTCGTGTCCGACCAGTCCAGTTCGCAAGCGCCCACCCGTCGCTCATTCCTTCGCACCGGCACTCTGGCGGCTGTGGCACTGCCAGCCGCGGTTTCGGCGCTCTCCGCGTGCACCAACGAAACAGCGGAAGCTGCCTCGAAACCGGAATCCTCGCCGCCACCCGCCGCTCCAGCCAGGACCAAGTCCGTGCAGGAGCGGGCGGACGAGATGGACGCCCATCACGAGGCGGGCATCAAGGCATTCCCGGCGAAGACGGCGCGGCTGGGAAATCAGCCCCTGGCACCGAAGCTGGTCGGCGGGGTCAAGGTGTTCGAGCTGACCTCGAGCGTGTTCGAGTGGGAGACCAAGCCGGGCAAGACGGTGAAGGCCTGGGGTTACAACGATCAGGTGCCGGGGCCGCAGATCCGCGTGCGCGAGGGCGACCGGGTGCGGATCATCCTCCACAACAAGCTCGAGGAGTCCACCAGCATCCACTTCCACGGCCTGGAAGTGCCCAACGATCAGGACGGCGTCCCCTACATCACCCAGCCGCCGGTCAAGCCGGGCGCCTCGTACACCTATGAGTTCACGGTGCCCAACTCCGGCTCGCACATGTACCACTCACATCACAATGCCGCGATCCAGGTGGGCAACGGCCTGCTGGGAGCGTTCCTGGTGGAGCCGAGGGACAAGAGCAGTGAGCCGAAGGCAGACGTGGACTACACCATGATCATCAATGACGGTGCCCACGGGTACACCCTGAACGGCAAGGACTTCCCGGCCACCGAGCCGATCGTGTGTGAGCGAGGTCAGACGGTCCGGATTCGCTTCATGAACGAAGGAATGATGATCCACCCGATGCATCTGCACGGAATGCACATGACCGTCATCGCCAAGGACGGATGGCCCCAGCCGATGCCCTGGAAGTGCGACACCATCAACGTGGCACCGGGAGAGAGGTGGGACGTGCTGGTCAAAGCCACCAATCCTGGCACGTGGGCGTTCCACTGCCACATCCTGCCGCACGCGGAATCGGCCCACGGGATGTTCGGGATGGTGACGGCGCTGGTCGTGAAGTAAGTGGGAAGTGAGGAGTGGGAGGTGGAAGAACGGACCGGCTTGACATTATCTCAGCACTAAGATACATTCTCCCCAGCTTTCACAGGTGAGGTTGCATGTCTGGAGTTACCGGTCTCCATCACGTCACCGCCATTTCGGGTGATGCGCAGGAGAATCTTGATTTCTATGCTGGCGTGATGGGGATGCGGCTGGTGAAGCGGAGCGTGAACCAGGATTCGCCCGGCACCTATCATTTCTTCTATGCCGACGCCGAGGGGAGTCCGGGCACCGACCTGACGTTCTTCCCCTGGCCCGACCTGCCGAAGGGGCGGCGAGGCGCCGGAATTACGACCGAGGTCGCGCTGGCTGTCCCCGGTGGTTCGCTGAGCTATTGGCGCGAGCGTCTGACCGGGGCCGGGATCGAGGTGGGCGAGCCGGTGGTACGGTTCTCGGAGGAGACGCTGTTGTTCGAGGACCCGCACGGACTTTCGGTGGCGCTGGTGGCGACCGACGACCCACGCGATTCAACGCCGTGGGCCGCAAGCCCGGTGCCGCCGCAGTACCAGGTGCGGGGGCTCCATGTGACCCGGCTGGTGACCCGCGACCTGACCGCCACGACCCAGTTCATCATGGGGGCGATGGGGTACGTTCGGAACGCCGAGGAGGATGGCTGGCACCGGTTCGCGGTCAACGGCGGCGGCTCAGGGAAGTGGCTCGACCTGCGGGAGGACCGGGAGGCCCCGCGCGGCACGTGGGGCGTCGGCAGCATCCACCACGTCGCGTTCCGGGTTCCGGACGATTCCACGGAGCTGGCGGTGCGTGGCGACATTGAAGAGTTCAGGCGCCAGCCTACGCCGGTAATCGACCGGTTCTGGTTCAAGTCGGTCTATTTCAAGGAGCCGGGTGGCGCGCTGTTCGAGATTGCCACCGATGGTCCCGGCTTCGCGGTGGATGAGTCGCTGGAAACGCTGGGCGAGACCCTGGTGCTGCCGCCCTGGCTCGAGCCGCAGCGCGCCGAGATCGAGGCCGCGCTGCCGAAGGTCAGGATGCCGGTGGCGAGCTAGCCGCCCGCCGGCCCGACACTTCGCGCACGAAGATCCGGAACAGCACGGTGCGGTAGGGCGCGGGATCCTTGTCGGTAAACGCTTCGGGAGTCAGCTCCCGGATGGCGGCAATGGCGTCCTGCCGCTCGGCCTCGGCCGTCGGGTTGCTGGCGTCGCTGAGCAGGTACACCGTGCCCTTGACCACGACGCTGCGCCAGTCGTAGGGGCCCTTCGCCTCATCTACCTCGAATGCCACGTACGGATGGTGCTGCAGCATGGTCAGCTTGGTGCCGTGCTGGGTGCGGCCGGTGAGCCATTCGCCCCGGAAGACGTAGTTGATGGGCTGAATGTCCACCTGGCCGTCGTGCACGAAGGCCAGCCGTCCAACCTTGTGGCGCGCAAGAACCTCGTCGCACTCCTCGCGGGTCATTTCCCGGAATACCGGCTCCTGCTTCACGATTCGTCTCCCCTGACTGGTGTGACGGCGGCCTCGCGAAACGCGCGGGAAGTCGACGAGCCCTCGGTGCGCGGGCGGAAGACCAGCGTCGGCAACTCCGCACCGCGGATGACCTTGTCGGCCACGCTGCCCAGCAGCAACCGGTCGGCACCGCCCAGGCCGCGGGTCGCGAGGGCCAGCAGTTCCACATCATCGGTCGCGGCAAGTTCCTGCAGCACCTGCGCCGGATCCCACCGCACCGGCACCTGGGCGTGTACGTCGAACCCCTGGGCCCGGTATTTCAGCGCCAGCGAATGAATGTAGCGGTGAGCGACCAGACTCTGGTGCTGGAGCCAGGTGCCCGCTTCTCCGGTGCTCTTCGGGCTGGGCGCGGGCACCACATGCACCAGCAGCAGGCCACTCTCCCAGAGCCGGGCGAGTTCGATGGCCGGCGCAAGGATCTCCTCGGCCCGTTCCGAGCCGTCGAGCCCGATCAGCACCCGCTTCGGCTTCCGCCACTCGCCCTTTCTCAGCAACAGCATCGGCACATCGAGCGTGCGAATGAGCCGGTCGGCAGTGCTTCCCAGCCACGCGCGCGCCACTGCACCCCGGCCATGCGACGTCAGCACCACCAATGTCGCGCCGGTGTCCGCCACCGCCCGCGCGATCCCATGAGCGGGTGGGCCTTCCTCGATCGACGTCGAAACCGCCAGTCCCCTGGCGGTGAGGAGCCTCGCGGCTTCTGCCAGCGAAGCCTCCGCCTCGGTGCGAGCGGCCTCGGTCTCACGCGCGATATCGCCGGGCAACTGGTCGAGAATGGCGTGCACCGGAAGGTCGGGAACCCGCACCAGGTGGATCCTGCCGCTCGCGAGGCTCGCGATCTCGGCAGCCGGCTCCAGCGCGCCAGCGGCGAGGTCGGACCCGTCGAGTGGCACCAGGATGGTGTCGAACATCATTCTGCTCCATGTGGGCCGCGCGAAGCACGCACGGCATTGAGAATCACCGCCACATCCACGGCTTCCTGATAGAGCGCACCAGCGATCGGCGGCACGTAACCCAGCGCCGCCGCGATCATCGCCGCACCGCTGAGACCGAGACCGACGCCGATACTCTGTTTCGCGATGCGGAGTGTGCGCCGGCCAATCCGGATGGCGAGCGGCAGCAACGCAATGTCATCACGCAACAACACCACATCAGCAGCTTCGGCGGAGATCCCCGCGCCCTGGGCCGCCAGCGCAACGCCAACCCTGGCCGTGGCGAGGGCAGGCGCGTCGTTGGTTCCGTCGCCCACCATCAGGACGCGGTGCCCCTCCGCCTCGAGCCGCTCGACTTCCTGCGCCTTGTCCTCGGGGCGCTGATCCCCAGCCACATCGGTGATGCCGACACTCTTCGCCAGGATGCGGCTGTTTTCGCCTGAGTCGCCCGACCTGAGCGCCACCCGCTCCACCCCAAGCTGCCGGAGTTCCGTCACGGCCTCCGCTGCGCCGGGGCGGAGCTGGTCGGCCCACACCAGTGGTCCCCCTGGCTGGCCGTCGACCATGACATGCGCATGCACTGCGCCCACGCCATCCACCGGCAGTTCAGTCAGGTCGGGAAATTCGGCCCGCACATACGCGAGGGATCCGACAGCGACGTCCCGACCGCCTGCGATTCCGCGGACCCCCCGGCCAGCGGTCTCGCGCACATCGGTGGGAATCAGCCGGGGCAGCCCGCGATGATCGGCCGCGCTGACCACGGTGCGGGCAAGCAGGTGGCCCGAACCCCGCTCGATGGCTGCGGCGAGTGTAAGGACCTCATCCGCCGGAAGCGAGAGCGGCCTGATGTCCAGCAGCGTGGGCATCCCCTCGGTCAGGGTACCGGTCTTGTCGAGAATCACCGCGTCGACCTCGCCGATACGCTCGACCGCGCCGCCGTCGCGAAACAGGATCCCGTGACGCGCGGCGCGATTGAGTCCGCCGATCACGGCCACCGGCGTGGCCAGGATGAGCGGGCAGGGCGTCGCCACGACCAGTACGCTGAGTACCCGGAGCGGGTCACCCGACATGAGCCACGCGACAGCAGCCACCAGCAGCGTGAGCGGGGTGAACCACACCGCTGCGCGATCGGCCAGCCGCTGGATCGGAGCCTTGCTCGCTTCGGCGGACCGCACCAGCGCGACGATGCGGGCGTACTGGCTCTCCGACGCCAGCGCCGTGATGCGAACAGTGAGCGGCGATTCCTGGTTGATGCTGCCGCTGGCAACCTGGTCGCCCGGCTGGACCCGTGCGGGCACCGGCTCGCCGGTGAGGCTGGCGGTGTCGAGGTGGGAGCTGCCCGCTTCGACGACACCGTCGGCGGGAATCAGCGCACCCGGGCGTACCAGCACCAGGTCATCGAGCAAAAGCTCGTCGACGTTCACGTCGGCTCCGCCCCCGGAGCCCAGCCGATGCGCCGTGCGGGGAGCCGACTGCTCCAGCAACTCCACGGCGCGGGACGCCCGGCCGGCGGCGCGTCGCTCGAGGAGTTCTCCTCCTCGCTGCATGAGAACCACCACCAGGCCGGGAATGGGCTGGCCCAGGGCAACGGCCGCGATGATGGCCAGCGAGGCCACCACATCGGCAGCAAACTCGCCGTGGGCCATGCCGACGAGCGTGCGCCACACCAGAGGCGCACCCAGGCCCACGAGCAAGCCCATCAGGAGCCATTGCATGGCGGAAACCTACCCTGCCCGCGATGAACACCGGGGCAACTGATTGTGAAGCGCGCTTCACAGACTATCGTTGGCACATGACGGAAACGGTGGGCAACGCGCGGCGACAGGTGCAGGCCGCACTCTCGACTCCTCAGTACCTCCTGCGCCTGGGCCTGCTCGCGGTGGCGTACCTGCTGGTGGCGAGGCTGGGACAGGGACTGTCGGTGGTGCATCCCATCATCTCGCCCCTCTGGGCGCCGACCGGCGTTGCGCTGGCCGCGCTGATCCTGGGCGGCCGGCGGCTCTGGCCCGCCGTGCTGGTCGGCTCGTTCGTGGTCAATCTGACGGCAGTGGACCCGGCCACGTCATTGGCTGTCGCAGTTGGCAACACGCTGGAGGCACTCGCCGGGGCCTGGATCTGCCGCTCCCTCGCTGGCCGCGAGCGTCCGCTCACCCGGCTGGAAGACGCGATCCGGTTGCTGGCCGCTGCGGCCCTCGCGCCAGTGATCTCAGCGACCATAGGCATCGGAGTTCTCGCCACGGGGGGCATGCTGACCGGCGCAGCGACGTCGATGGCCTGGCTGATGTGGTGGTCGGGTGATGCGTTCGGGACCTTGCTGGCCGCACCGCTGCTGCTGGCCTGGGCGGGGTTGCCAGTGGGCTTCCGGTCCTGGCAGCGTGGTATTGAAGCGCTGCTGCTGGCGGCGGCGCTATTGACACTGTCCTACCTCGCCTTCATGCGTGGCAGCATCCCGCCAGCCGTGGCCTACAGCATGCTTGTCTGGGCGTCGCTGCGGTTTGGACTGCGTGGCGGCACGCTGGCCGGCATGGTGCTGGTGGTGATTGCGGCTACATCGACCGGGTCCGGCCTGGGCCCGCTCGTCGGAGGAACGGTCATCGAGTCCGCGTTCAACCTGCAGGTGGTGGCAGGTTTTGCCGTGGTGCTGGCGGTACTGCTGGGCGCGGCCACGGACGAGCGCCACGATGCGCTTCGTGAGGTCCGGGCGGTGGCGCGCGTGCGGCAGATCGTGATCGACGGCTCGCCGTATGCGATAGCGGTGCTGGATCTCGAGGGCCGGGTGATTACCTGGAATCGTGCCGCCACCGACCTGTTCGGCTGGACTGCCGAGGAGGCCATCGGCCACCCACTGAGGATCGTGCCTCCGGATTCAGCGGCTGAGTCCGAGCAGTTGCGCAGCCAGCTGGCGGGGGGACAACGGCTGGTGCGCCAGCCACTGCGGCGGGTTCACCGCGATGGTCACACTGTCGAGCTCGAAATGACCGCGTCCCCAATGCACGATGATGACGGACGGATCATCGGAGCTATCGGGGTATACGAAGACGTGAGTGGCCTGCTCAAGGCGGAACGCCAGGCGGCCGACACGGGTCAGCGCATGCAGTTGCTGGTGGAAAGCGCGGTGGACGCCATCGTCAGCGCCGATGAGCAGGGCATCATCACCGGCTGGGATGGCAGGGCCGAAGCCATTTTTGGCTGGACCAGGGATGAAGCGGTGGGCCGGTCGCTGGCCAACACCTTGATCCCGGAGCGCTACTACGATGCCCACGCCCGGGCATACCGGCACCTTGCGGCGACGAATCAGGAGCAGATCAATTGGCCGCTTGAGCTGGTTGGCCGTCGCAAGGACGGTTCCGAGCTGCCAGTAGAGCTGGTGGTGTCCCATGCGGAACTCGACGGCAAGCTCCAGTTCAGCGCGTTCATCCGGGACATCACCGACCGGCGCAAGGCGGAGGATGCACTGCGGCAGAGCGAGGAGCAGCTGCTGCAGGCCCAGAAGATGGAGGCGATCGGACGGCTGGCCGGTGGCGTCGCGCATGACTTCAACAACCTGCTGACCTCGATCCTGAGCTTCGCCGACCTCGTGACCGACCAACTGCAGCCGACTGATCCCGCGGTGGACGACGTGCGCGAGATCAAGTCTGCCGCGCTCCGGGCCGCGACGCTCACGCGTCAGCTACTGGCATTCGGGCGACGGCAGCTGCTGGAGCCCCGCGTGCTCGATGCCAATGGCGTGATCACCGCGGTCGGTGCCATGCTGGGCCGGCTGCTGGGCAGCGATGTCGCCGTGGTCACGGAACTCGACCCTGACCTGCAGCATGTGCGGGTCGACCGCGGACAGCTCGAACAGGTGCTGGTCAACCTCGCGGTCAACGCCCGTGATGCCATGCCGGACGGCGGCGTCCTTACCATCAACACCCGTAACGCCAGGGTCGGTGTGATGATGGCGACCACGCACGCTGACCTCGAGGTGGGAGACTACGCAGTGATCCGGGTGGCCGACAGCGGCCAGGGTATGGACGCCGGAACGCTGGAACGCGCATTCGAACCGTTCTACACTACCAAGGAAGCCGGCAAGGGCACCGGTCTCGGCCTTTCCACTGTATACGGGATCGTGCGGCAACATCATGGCGCAGTGCTGGTGGAAAGCCGCCCGGGCGAGGGTGCGCGCTTCGATGTGTATCTCCCTGCGGTCGCCGAGGCGGAAGAGACGGAAGCCGTTGCCGGTCAGCACCGGCCCGCCGGCGGGGCCGAACTGGTACTGCTGGTGGAGGACGAGGACACGATCCGGGGATTGGCCGAACGGGTGCTGCGCCAGTACGGCTACACGGTGCTGGTGGCCCGGAACGTCGCGGAGGCGGAAGTACTCGCGGCCGAGCATCCGGGGATCAAGCTCCTGCTCACGGATGTGGTCATGCCGGGTGGGTCGGGGCTGGTTCTTGCGGCTACGCTGCGGACGCGGATGCCGGGACTCAAGGTGCTGGTAATGTCCGGCTTCACCGGCGAGCATGGCGAGGCGGCGCCGGTACCGGAAGGCACACCCTTCCTGCCCAAGCCCTTTGGGCCCGATGAGCTGGCCACCAAGGTGCGCGAGGCGCTCGACGGCTGAGCCGCGGCGCGGTTAGCTTCAAGGTGCCGCCAGGGGCATCGTGAATCGCCACGATTGAGACGCCACCCTTGGAACCTGATCCGGTTGACACCGGCGGAGGGAGCGCGGCACGCGGCAGTCCCTCCGTCGGCGCACGCACGAGGAGCCTTTCATGGCCACCCAGGTCGCGCCCACGCCGTCATCCCCTGCGGATGACGCATCCCGTTTCAGCAGCGCCTATCCCAACTCGACCAAGGTCTACCAGACCACCTCGGGCGGGCTGCGCGTTCCCTTTCGCGAGATTGCGCTCTCGGGTGGCGAGCCGCCGCTCCGGGTGCATGACACTAGCGGGCCTGAGACGTGGGAGGTGCGGGAAGGGCTGCGGCCCGTTCGGCGGCTCGGCGGCTCGGCGGCTCGGCGGGGCGGTTCGGCGGTCACCCAGCTGGAGTTTGCGCGGCTGGGCGAGATCACCGACGAGATGGAGTTCGTGGCGCTGCGGGAAGGCATGCCGGCCGAGTTCGTGCGGAGCGAAGTGGCGCGGGGGCGTGCCATCATCCCGGCCAACATCAATCATCCGGAGCTCGAGCCCACCAACATCGGGCGCAAGTTCCTGGTGAAGATCAACGCCAACATCGGCAACTCGATCGTCCGGAGCTCGATCGACGAGGAAGTCGAGAAGCTCCGCTGGGCCACGCTCTGGGGCGCCGATACCGTCATGGATCTCTCCACCGGCCGGGACATCCACGAAACCCGGGAATGGATTCTCCGGAATTCGCCGGTGCCGATCGGA
>JAICQR010000168.1 GCA_025937755.1 Gemmatimonadales bacterium
CCGTTCGCCGCTGGGCCCCACCCGGTATGTGTCGGTGGCGGCGGTACCGCCGTGGCCGGGGTCCACTGCGATGGTGCGGCCGTGGAGGGGATCACCGGTTGAGCGGACCGCGGTGGCAGCACAGGCCGGCAGGCTCAGCGCAAGCGCGAGGGCGAGGGCGGACAGGAGGAGTACGCGGATAACAGTCACGTCAGAAGCTAATGCCCGCCGCTATCTTGTCGTGGTCCCGAAGGAGGTTCCCCATGGCTGGACAAGGTTCGACCGGCAACGTCATCGCGGCGCTGGCCAGCTTCTTCATCCCGGGCCTGGGCCAGCTGATCCAGGGTCGTCTCGGCATGGCGATCGCGCACTTCGTGCTGGCCGCCCTGCTCTGGATCATCCTGCTGGGGTGGCTGATCCACCTCTGGTCGATCCTGGATGCAGCGATGTGGAAGCCGAGGTAGTGGGCTTGTCCACGGGTCGTCCATTCGTCCAGCCGTCTAGCCGTCCAGCCGTCTAGCTTTTCCCCAGCTCCTCCGGCGCCTTCACTCGTCCCAGCACCCCTGCCAGTCCGACCAGCGCCAGCAGGTACGGCAGCACGATGAACAGCTGATACGGCACGTCCAGCGCCATGGCTTGGAACAGGTACTGCAGCGCGGTCGCCGCCCCGAACAGGAGCGCGGCCAGCAACGCTCCCACCGGATGCCACCGCCCCAGCACCACCAGCGCCACCGCCACAAAGCCTCGTCCCGCCGTCATCTTCTCGGCGAAGGTCCCCACCTGCGCCAGCACCAGGGTGGCACCCGCCAGGCCTGCCAGCATCCCGCCCGCAACCAGCGACAGCACCCGGTGCATGACGGTATTGACGCCCGCGGCCGTCGCCGCGCGACGGTCCTCACCGGTGGCCCTGAGTTGCAGCCCCGCACGGGTCCGGAACAGGAACCACCACAATGCCGGCACCAGCGCCAGGCCGATGTATGTGGTGAGCGGCTGCGCAAACAGCGCCGGCCCGATCAGTGGCAACTTCGAGAACAGCGGCACATCGATCGGACTCACCGTGGGTATCGACAACCTCGCCCCACCGGTGCCGAATGCCATCCGGTACACCGCTCCGGTGAGGCCGATGCTGCCAAGCGTGATCGCGGTGCCGGCAATGATCTGGTCCGCGCCCCATTTGACCGTGATCAGCGCAAACACCGCCGCCAGTGCGGCGCCTGCCAGAACGGCGAATACCATCCCCGCGGTAGTGCCGTACCAGACGGCCCCCATCGCCGCCGCGAGCGCCCCCGCCAGCATCGACCCTTCGATGCCGAGGTTGATCGACCCGCCCCGCTCGGCAAGCAACTCGCCCAGTGCTGCCAGCAGCAGCGGCGTCGCCACCCGCACGGTGGCGGCCAGGAAGCCGGCAATGAGGACTTCCGTCACGCCCCTGCCAGCGCCTCCCGCCGCCGCCAGCCACGGGCCTCGATCAGCAGCAGTGTGATGATCACCACCGCCTCGACCACGTAGACCACCACCGCCGGGACGCCGGCATCGCGCTGCATCGCCGCAGCGCCCGCCTCGAGCCCGCCGAAGAACACACCACTGAGGATGATCGCGCCCGGCCGGAGCCGGGCCAGCAGCGCCACCGCAATGGCGGTGAAGCCATAGCCGGGTGAAAGGTTCTGGTAGAGGGCGCGGCTGACACCCCCGACTTCCGTCGCGCCGGCCAGCGCCGAGATTCCGCCGGACACCAGCAATGCGACGGCGAGCATTCCGCCCACATTCCGCCGGGAAATGATTTCGACCACTCGCGGCCCATAGCTCGCCGCACGCAGATGAAATCCCCACCGCGTCCGGCTGAAGACGAACCACAGCACCGCAGCCAGCACCAGCGCCAGCGCAAACCCTGCGTGCAGCCGGGTGCCCGGCAGCAGCGGCAGCACCGCGCTCTCCGGTATCGTGGCGCTCTGGGGATAGATGTGGGTGGGTTCCTGCAACGGCCCCTGCACCATCCAGCTCACCAGCGCTTCGGCCACGAAGTTGAGCAGCAGCGTGCTTATCGCCTCGAGCACCCCGAACCTGAGCTTGAGCAGCACCGGTACGCTGATCCACACCACGCCCGCCACGAACGCAGCAGTCCAGGTTGCGCCTATGGCCAACCCTGCCGGCCAGGTTGCTACATGCAGCCCCACTGCTGCCGCCGCAATGGCGCCGGCGTAGAACTGTCCCTCACCGCCGATGTTGAGCGCGCCTCCCCGGAGCGCGAACGCAAATCCCAGCGCCAGGATGATGAGCGGCGTCGCCCGCACCAGGGTAGCGGAGGTAATCGCGTGCCACGAGCCGAACGCGCCCCGCCAGAGCGCCGCTCCTGCCTGCCCCGCGTCATAGCCGGCGAGTGAGAGCGTCGCACCCAGCACCAGCAGGGTCGTCACCACAATCAGCAGCACCGGAAGCAGCGTGTGCCGAGCCACGCGCAGCCGGCGACGAAGCGGCGTCTCTTCCCGCTCTTCCTTGGGAATTCGGGTAAGAACTTTCTTTGCCATCACTCGGCGCCCAGTATGAGGCGGCCGACTTCCTCGTAGCTCGCGCCGGCCGGAGCCGAAAGCAGCTCGCCCTCGCGCATCACCAGGATGCGATTGCTCCGCTCCATCACTTCGTCCAGGTCAGTGGAGTGGAACATCACCGCTCCGCCGGCCTCGGCCACTTCTTCCAGCCGGCGATGCACCGCTGCGGCCGCGGCCACATCCAGCCCCCGGGTTGGATTCTCCGCGATGACCACCCGGGGCTCCTGGGCCAGCGCGCGCGCCAGCACCAGCCGCTGCTGGTTGCCGCCCGAGAGCGAGCGCGCTCGTGCACCGGGCCCCCGAGCCCGCACCTGATAGATCCGGAGCAATTCCGCGGTGCGACGCTCCGCGGCGTTCCAATCCACTCGCCATCCCAAGAGCGGCGCATCACCCAGCACCACGTTCTCGGTGAGCGTCAATTCCGCCACCAGTGCTTCGGTGGTCCTGTCTTCCGGAATGAAGGCAATGGGATGCCTCACGTCGAGCTGCCCCGACCAGGGCGGAATCAGGCCGGCGACGGTGCGAAGTAACTCCCGCTGGCCGTTGCCCTCGACCGCCGCAATGCCCACGATCTCGCCGGCGCGGACCGAAAGCTCGACGGTTCGACGGCTCGGCGGCTCGGCGGCTCCGCGAAGCACGAGCTCGTGCGCCACAATCAGCGGTTCACCATACTGCCCAACACTCGCATACTCCCCAATACTCCCATACTCCCCCACACCCTCATACTTTCTTCCAATCATCGCCTCGGCCAGTTCGTCGGCGCTGGTTTCGTCTGCCCGACCGCGGTGCGTCACGATGCCGCGTCGCAGTACCGTCACTTCTTCGGCGTTGGCCAGCGCCTCGGCCAGCTTGTGGGTGATGAGCACAGCAGAGTTGCCTTGCGCCACGTAGTTCCGGACCACCGACATCAGCTCGGCCGCTTCTGACGGAGCCAGCACCGCAGTGGGCTCGTCCAGCAGTAGCAGCCGCGCTCCGCCCGCGATCGCCTTGACGATCTCCAGCCGCTGCCTGAGGGCAATGGAAAGCGATTCCACTCTCGCAAACGGATCCACCGGTAATCCCAATCCGGAAGCAAACTGCACCAGCCAATCTGCGTAATCGTTGGAATCTGCGGTTGCAGTTCCGGTAAAGAGTCGAACGTTCTCCGCTACCGTCATCGCCGAGATGGACGTCGGATGCTGATGCACCATCCCGATCCCGGCGGCACGCGCATCGCGCGGACTGCGAAACTTCCCCGAATGACCATCCACCCGGACGGTACCCAGTTCGGGCCGGAGCATTCCGTAGGCGATGTGCATGAGGGTGGACTTGCCGGCGCCGTTTTCGCCCAGCAGCGCGTGCAGCGTCCCCGGCCGCACCGTGAAGGTCAC
>JAICQR010000181.1 GCA_025937755.1 Gemmatimonadales bacterium
GCGAGTGCCAGCACCGCGCCGACTTCCACCGCCAGCGCCGACTTGGTCATCGGCTCGCCGAAGCGGGTGGAGCCGCTCTGGTCCACCACCAGCATCACCGTGAGCTCGCGCTCCTCGGTGAACGTCTTGACGTAGGGACTCGCCATCCGGGCGGAAACATTCCAGTCGATGGTGCGAAAATCGTCGCCCGGTTCGTAGTTGCGGACTTCGGCGAACTCCATGCCCTGCCCCCGGAACATCGACCGGTACTCACCAGCAAACAGCGACGTCACGAGCCCGCGGGTGCGGAGCTCGATCGCCTTGACCTGCTGGAGTACGTCCGGGGAGACAGTGGGCATGCCAATCAGTGGGAAGTGGGAAGTGGGAAGTGGGAACCGGTCTATGGCTGCTTGACCGCCTCCAGCAGCCGACCCACGACGTCGTCGGCTGTCACGTTCTCGGCCTCGGCCTCGAAGGTCAGCACCACGCGGTGGCGCATGACGTCAGGAGCGAGCGCGCGGATGTCTTCCGGCACGACATACTCCCGGCCCCGCAGGAAGGCATGGGCGCGGGCGGCGGCCGCAAGCGCCAGCGACGCACGGGGCGAGGCCCCGAAGGCGATCAGCGGTTTGAGATCTGCGAGCCCGACAGACGACGGATCGCGGGTCGCACGCACCAGGTCCACGATGTAGTCGGCCACCTTGGGATCGATGTACAGATTGGCGATGGCGTCGCGCGCGGCGAGAATCTGTTTCGGCTGCAGCAGCGCCTGCACCGCGATCGCCTTGTTGCCACCCATCCGCTGCAACACCTCGCGCTCCTCGTCGCGCGTGGGATAGGATACCCGGACCTTGAGCATGAAGCGGTCGAGCTGGGCCTCCGGAAGCGGATAAGTGCCTTCGTTCTCGATCGGGTTCTGGGTGGCAAGCACCAGGAACGGCTCGTCCAGCACGAAGGTGTTGCCGCCGATGGTGACCTGCTTCTCCTGCATCGCTTCCAGCAGCGCTGCCTGCACCTTGGCCGGCGCGCGGTTGATTTCGTCGGCCAGGATGATGTTGGCAAAGAGCGGACCTTTCTTGACGTGAAAGTCCTGGCTCTTCTGGTCGAATACCATGGTGCCGATGACATCGGCCGGCAGCAAATCGGGCGTGAACTGGATCCGGGAGAACGACGCGTGCACCACCTGCGACAGGGTGCGCACCGCCAGGGTCTTGGCCAGGCCGGGCACGCCCTCCAACAGGATGTGCCCGCCGGTCAGCAGCCCGATGAGCAGCCGCTCCACCATCTCGTCCTGCCCCACGATCACCTTGCCGACTTCGGCCGTGATCCGCGCGCCGAGCGCTTCCGCCGTCTGCTGCTCCGCCATTCCGCTCCTCGTCATTCGTCGTTCGGGTCCATGCCCACAGCCTTGTAGAGCGCTCGCTCTTCGGCCGGCGTCAGGGGACGATACCGGCCCGGTGCCAGGTCGCCCAGGCGCACCGGACCGTACGACAGCCGCGCCAGCCGGTCCACCTTGAGGCCCATGCCCTCACACCAGCGCCGCACCACCCGGTTCCGCCCTTCCAGCAGGGTCACGTCCAGGATGCTTCGCCCATCCTTGCCCGGACGCACACGCACGTCCTTCGGTTCCACCGGACGGCCGTCCAGCACCACCTTCTCGCGGGTGGCCGCCTCGATCTCGCTGGTGCTCTTGCCGTGCACCAGCGCGGTGTAGCGGCGCTCGATGCGATAGCGCGGGTGGGTGAGCCGGTGCACCGCCTCACCATCGGTCGTGAGCAGGAGCAGGCCGGTGGTCATCACGTCCAGCCGCCCCACGTACGTGAGGCCCGCAGCATTGGGCAGAAAATCGAACACGCTGCGGCGGCCCGCCTCGTCGGAGGCGGTGGTGACGACACCCAGCGGCTTGTGAAAGGCAAGCCAGCGACGCTCGACCAGCTGCACCCTGCGGCCCCGCACCGTGATCTTCTGGCGCAACGGGTCCACCTTGCTGCCCAGCTCCGCGACCTTTCCATCCACCCGCACCTTGCCCTCACGGATCAGCGTCTCCGCCGCCCTGCGCGACGCGACACCCGCGCGCGCGAGCGCTCGCTGCAGTCGCATTTCACTCATCCGTCAGACGGCAATGCGACGCTCGCCTCCTCGGCATGCTCGCTGTCGAGCGGCTGATGCGGGATCAGCGCGACGCTCAATTCCTCGGCCCGCGGCAGGTCCGACAGGTCGCGCAGTCCCAGCAGTTCGAGGAACAGGGGCGTGGTGCCATAGAGCAGCGGCCGGCCCAGTCCTTCGGCCCGTCCCACCACTTCGATCAGCCCGCGCTCCTGCAGGGTGCGCAAGACGCCGCCGGCCGAGACGCCCCGGATCTCCTCGATCTCGGCCCGTCCCACCGGCTGGCGATAGGCGATCACCGCGAGGGTTTCCAGCGTCGCGGCGCTGAGGCGTGGGGTGCGCTGGGAGAACTGGGCTCGCTCGAGCGCCTCGGCATGGACCGCACGGGTGACGATCTGGTGGCCGCCCGCCAGCTCGACCAACTCCACCCCGTGTCCCTCGTAGTCGTAGTGCTCCCGCAACTGGTCCAGGGCGGTGCGCACATCCGCCAGCGACGCATCGGCGTCGAGGAGGCACAGTTCCTCCACCGCCAGCGGACGGTCGGCGGCGAACAACGCGGCTTCAAGCAGCTGGGCGAGCGGAATCATCACGGGCCACCATGAGCGGGGCGAAGGCCCCCTGCTGGGTCACGGCGAGGATGCCACGCCGCGCCAGCTCCAGCAGCGCTAGCAGGGTGGACAGCACCTCGACAATGGTGGGCCGGGGGCCAAACGCCTCCGCCCACGAGAACGTTGCGCGCTCCTCGAGCAGCGCGTTGATACGGCGCGTGGCGCTTTCGACGTCGAGGGGACGGGCCACCACCTTGTGCAAAATGGGTGACGGAATCGCCGCGATCACCCGCTCCACACCCTCCAGGATCTGTATCAAGTCCAACTTGAGGGGAGGTGGCGGAAGTTGCGGCGGAGGAGGAAGATAGCCGCGCGCGGACTGGAGGCCACGGCGGGCCACCGCCTGGCCCATCCAGCGGGCGATCTCGCGGGTCTGCTGGTACTCCAGCAGCCGGCGCACCAGCTCAGCGCGCGGGTCTTCCCAGCCCTCGTCGTCGGTCCGGCGCGGCAGCAGCATCTGCGCCTTGAGCCGCACCAGCCGGCTGGCCATGTCCAGATAGTCGGCGGCCTGGTTGAGGCCCAGCGCATGGATGGACTGCAGGAACTGGTCGGCGATCCGCGCCACCGGAATCTCGGCGATCTCGATCTGCTCTTCGCGCAGCAGGTGCAGCAGC
>JAICQR010000225.1 GCA_025937755.1 Gemmatimonadales bacterium
GCGGGGCTGGAGGGGCTCGAGGCTACGGTGGTGAAGTTGCAGGAGCGCATCCGCGAGTTGGAGGCGCGCCTGGGGCAGAACTCGACGAACTCGTCGAAACCGCCGTCGTCGGACCCGCCGGGTGTGGTTCGGCCTGGAAAGAAGCCAAAGGGGAAGAAGCGCGGAGGGCAGCCGGGCCACCGGGGCCATCACCGCATGCTGCTTGCGCCCGAGCGGGTGAACGAAGTCGTGCTGCACACACCGGTATCGTGCGGTTCCTGCGGACACTCGCTGGCGGGAGCGGAGGAAGGCCGACCGGTGCAGGTGCACCAGGTGGTGGAACTGCCGCAGATCCGCGCGGAGGTGAAGGAGCACCGGATGGTGTGCCTGCGCTGCCCGAAGTGTTCGAGCCTGACGCGCGCGCCGATGCCGTCGGCAGTAGGTGGCAGGCACTTCGGCCCGCGGCTTACCGGGCTGGTGGGGGTGCTGGCCGGGCACTACCGGATGAGTCGGCGGTCGCTGAGAGACCTGGTGGGCCGGCTGCTGGACGTGCCGCCGCCCTCGCTCGGGAGCACGGAGGCCTGCACCCAGGAGACGAGCGCCGCGCTGGAGGCGGCGTACCAGGAAGTGCGGGCGGAGGTGAGAACGAGCTGGTGGGCGGGAGTCGATGAGACGCCGTGGAAGCTGGGCGGTCGGAAGATGTGGCTGTGGGTGGGGGTAGCTGAGCGGGCGACGGCGTTCCGGCTGGGATGGAGCCGGGGGAAAACGGAGCTGAAGGAGTTCCTGGGTGAGTTCGACGGCATCGTCAGCAGCGACCGGTGGTGCTCGTACCAGGCCTGCTCGAAGCGGCAACTCTGCTGGGCGCACCTGCTGAGGAACTTCAAGAAGCTGGGGCTGCGAGGCGGGATGGCTGCCGAGTTCGCGGCCGAGGGGGAGGAGATCTGCGATCGGGTGTTCGAGCGATGGCGAAGTTACCTGGAAGGAAGCCTGAGCCGGGAAGAGTTCAAACGCGGGGTACTCGATATCCAGGCGTCCTTCCGGTGTCTGGTTGAGCGCGGCGCGGAGTCGATTAACCACCGAGTAGCCCGCATGTGCCGCAACCTGCTCAAGCTGTGGCCGTCGCTCTGGACCTTCCTCGACGAGCCGATCGAACTGACGAACAACGCCGCGGAGCGTGCGCTGCGCAAGCCCGTGCTGTGGAGGAAGAACTGCTTCGGCAACCAGAGCGAAACCGGGCTTCGCTACGCCGAGCGCATCCTCTCGGTTGGCGCGACCTGCCAGCAGCAGCAAATCCATCCGCTTGACTTCGTCACCCGCTCCATCGAGGCCCTTCGCTCAGGCACTCCCGCGCCGAAGCTCCTGTCGGCCCACTGAACAGTTACGCCGCTGCAACAACCGCGGAAAGCCTCCCGGACTGCCGTTCACCCGGAGGGGCGGAGAGGGAGGCTACCGGGCAGATGGTGGAGGTGCAGTCCGCGCAGGCGGACTTCGCGTGGTTGTTGCCGCGAATTCATTCGCCCGTGGCGGCCAAGCGGCAGATCCTCTCACCTACGCGATCTCCCTA
>JAICQR010000138.1 GCA_025937755.1 Gemmatimonadales bacterium
ATCCTTCCATCCACTCTCCGCTTCCCACTTCCCACTTCCCACTTCCCACTTTTCAGTCGAGTTCTCGATACTTGTCGAGAAGTTCCGTCTGCCTGCTGCTCAATTCGGTCTCCTGTCCGCCGATGATCACGACGTCGGCATGGCTCGAGATCTCGAATGGATCTCCGCTCCACACCACCACATCAGCTGGCCTGCCGGGCGCGAGCACGCCGGCGCCATTTGCCGCGCCGAAGAGCTCGCCCGGCGTGCGGGTCACCGCCCGCAGCGCATCTTCCCACGGCATGCCGTTCCGCACCGCATGCCCGGCGGCATAGCGCAGGTTGCGCGGCCCGCCGGTTTCGCCCTCATACAAGACCACCGTCACGCCGGCTGAGTCGAGCAGGGTGGCGTTGTCCCACCGCACACCCAGGCTCTGGAAGTCGGGGATGTTGGCGAAGGCGTTCACCGCAACCGGCACGTTCGCGGCACGCAGGTCATCCGCCACCTGCCACGCTTCAGCGCCTCCCCGGATGATCAAGCGGAGATCGAACTCCTCTGCCAGGCGGAGCGCGTTGCGGATGTCGCGCGCCTGATTGGCGTCGGCATAGTAAGGCAGTTCTCCCCGCAGCAGGGGCAGGATCGCCTCCAGTTCGGCTGCGGGCGCCGACAGGTCCTGCATGTCGCGTCGCTGGTAGTCGGCGCGGCGACGGGCATACTCCTGCGCATCGCGGAACAGCCGGCGCAGTTTGCCCAAGCCGGCAGCATGCGATCCGCCGCCGTAATCCTGGAGGTCGCTGCCCAGGTCGCCCACCATGGCGGCCTTGCGATGGCGCAGCATGGCGCCGAGGTCGTCACCATTGAGCGCCACCAGCGAAGCCTGCCCCGCAAGGACGCCGTTGGAGGGAACCGCGAGCGCCGATGTGACGCCTTCCATCCGCGCCACCGGAATCCGTACCGAAGCGGGATTGATGCCTTCCGCCACGTCAAAGGACGGGGTGATTTCGCCTGTGCTCGAGCGCTCGCTGGTGCTCGAGACCGATCCCACTTCCAGCAGCCCCAGGTCGGAACTGGCGTGGATCAGGCCTGGCGTGACGATCTTGCCGCGCGCGTCGATGACCCTGGCGCCGCTGGGCACCGTGACGTTGCGGCCAACGGCGACGATGCTGTCGCCCCGGACAAGGACGGTTCCGCCGTGGATGGCGGGACCATCCACCGTGTGTACGGTGCCGCCGGTGATGGCAATAGTCTGCGCCTGGAGCGGCAGCGCAACGAGATATGCAGCAGCGAGGGCAATGCCCAGGGACGCGTATCTCACTGGCCGACTCCCGGGACAGACTGCCCCAGGTTGAAGTCTGTCGCAGGCTGATGCGCCGGGTCGTCCCGGTCGAACACCAGCCAGCCGTCGTTGAATACCTTCTCTGCCTTGGCATAGGCCGAGAACGGATCGCCCGACCAGAGCACCACGTCGGCGTGCTTTCCAACTTCGAGTGTGCCGGTCTCGTCCTCGAGACCCAGCGCCCATGCCGGATTCGCGGTGATCCACCGGATGGCGTCCTCGCGGGTCACCGCCAGCCCGGCCTGCTGCCCGGCATACAGCGCCTTGGCGGCTTCCTGATTGAGTCGCTGGATGCCACCCGCGTCGTCGGAATGGATGATGGTGCGCGCTCCTGCGGTCTCGAGCAGTGCAGCGTTCTGGGGAATGCCGTCGTATGACTCCATCTTGAACCCCCACCAGTCGGCCCATACCGACGCTGCGGTGCCGGCCTCGGCCAGTAGGTCGCGGACCTTGTAGGCTTCGACCGCGTGATGGAACGAGCGGATGGTGAAGCCGAATTCCTTCGCCAGGTCCAGCATCTGCGCCATCTCGTCGCCGCGGTAGCAGTGATTGTGGACCAGGATCTCTCCGCTCAGCACGCCGGCCAGCGTCTCCTTCGACAGGTCGCGATCGGGCGGGCTGCCGTTGCCTTCGCGTCTCCACTTGTCCCACGTGTCGCGATAGTCCGCCGCGCCGATGAACGCCTCGCGGTAGCCCGCCATGTTGCCCATGCGGGTGGACGGCCCGCGCGAGCGATAGACCCGCTTGGGGTTTTCGCCACAGGCCATCTTCATGCCGTAGGGCGCGCCCGGATACTTCATCTCCTGCACCGTGCGCGCGGGAATCATCCGGATCGTGGCGGAGCGCCCGCCAATGAGATTGGCAGAGCCGGGAAGGATCTGGGCCACCGTGATGCCACCGGCGATCGCAAGCGGAATCTGCGGATCCTGGGGCCAGATCGAGTGCTCCGCCCACACCTCGGCAGTCACCGGACTGGTGGCCTCGTTGCCGTCGCTCTCGGCAGCGGTGCCGGGCGAGGCATACACGCCGATGTGGCTGTGGGTGTCGATGAGCCCGGGCGTGACCCACTTGCCCTGACCCTCGATGATGGTTGCGCCTGCAGGAGTGGCGACGTCCGTACCGACCGCAACGATTTCTCCATTCGCGATGACCACCGACGCGCCCTGCAGCTCGGGACCCGCCGCGGTCAGCACCGTGGCGTTGCGGATGACCACGGGGGCTGACTCATGGCGTTCATACGTCGACGCGTACTGCGGCCGCTGCCACGATTGCAGCGTGTCGCCGGCCTGCGCCGGATCGGGAGTCGGGTCGGGTGCTGCCGAAGTGGCGCACCCGAGGAGCAACGCCAGTCCTGCCGCCGCCGCACGTTCGAAACGCATCATCAACGGTCCTGGTTGTAGGGTTGGGTTCCGAGTTCCACCCGGATCCGGTCAGGGAAATTGCCGCAGAGTCCGTCCACTCCCAGCTGAATGAGCCGGGAGATGTCGCCCGGATCATTGACCGTCCAGGCAATGAGCTCGCAGCCGGCGTCATGTACGGCGGCCACCAGCTCGTCATCCACGACGCTCTGCTCCTGCCATAAGGTCGAGGCGGCCGCGCCATCGAGGATCGCGACCGGATCCAGCACGTAGGCCGAGAGCAGCACCCCGCGCCTGAGGTCGGGCCGCCGCTGGCCCAGCCGGCGGATGATCCGGTGGTCGAAGCTGTGCACCGCATAGCGATCGGGATGCGGGCCCTCTGCCAGCACCTGCAGCAGGCGATCGTCATAGGGAGCCGGCATTGACTTCACCTCGACCCAGACCTCATGCGGCCCCATGATGGTCAGGATCTCGGCCAGTGTCGGGACCGCCTCGCCATTGGGCAGGCGGCAACGTCGCACCTCGTCCAGCGCGAGCAGGGCGATAGGTCCTGCGCCCGGCAGGCTGGGATCGTGGTGGACCACGAATCCGCCGTCGCGGGTGGCGTGCACGTCGAGCTCAACGCCATCCGCCTCGAGCGCGATGGCCCGGCGGAAGGCTGCTCGGCTGTTCTCGTACTCGTATCCCGAAGCGCCCCGATGGGCGAGGTTTCGCTGGCGATGCATGGCGCATTATACGCCCTGCAGGGTGCGTGCGCAGCCCGTGGGCGATAGATTCCGGCATGTCCCTTCATATGGCGTTGCCGGAACTGGCGCTGGCGTTGCTGGCGCTCATTGCCAACCCCTTCGTGGGTGCGCTGCTGGTGGCCATCGCAGTCATCGCCATCGCCGCCGAACTCAAGGCGGGAGCGTCGGGGCTGGGTATTCTGGTGAGCTTCGTGGCGATGGGGCTCTTCTTCGCCGCCAGCGTCACCATGGGGCTGGGCGGCTGGGTCGAGGTGTTGCTGGCACTGCTGGGGAGTCTCGCGCTGGCCGTGGAAGTCTTTCTGCTGCCCGGATTCGGAGTGGCGGGCGTGCTCGGCGTAGCGCTGATGGGTACCGCCGTGCTGCTCTCCATGCTGGGCCCCACTCCGAATACCTCTGACGTGGCGGCTGCCCTGATGGCCATCCTGACCGCAACGGCGGTGTCCGGGGCGGCGATCTACGCCTGGGTGCGCAGGCTTCCGACCAGCGACCGGTTCCGGGGCCTCCTGTTGCGCGACAGCATGGACAGCTCGGCCGGCTACGTCTCCGGCACTCTTCGGCATGACCTGCACGGCCAGACCGGCCGGGCGATCACCGCGCTGCGTCCCTCGGGCGTCGCCGACTTCGGTGGCGAGCGCGTCGACGTGGTGACCGAAGGCGACTGGCTTCCGGAAGGCAGCCGGGTGAGCATCGTCCGCTCGGAAGGCTACCGCCATATCGTTCGCTCGGCTCCGGCCGAGCTGCCGCTTCAACCTCCTGCATCGAGCGAAACGTGAACGACAGCCAGCTGTCCATCGGAATCATCGTGGCTGCCATAGTCATGGGATTCATCGTGCTGTCCATCTTCTTCCGGTTCATCCCGGTCGGGCTCTGGGTGACGGCGCTTGCGTCCGGCGTGCGCGTATCATTTGCCACGCTCGTCGGCATGCGGTTCCGGAAGGTGAACCCTTCGCACATCGTGATGCCGCTGATCCAGGCCAACAAGGCGGGGATCAAGCCGAACATCAATGCGCTGGAAGCGCATTACCTGTCGGGTGGCAACGTCAAGCGGGTCATCGATGCGCTCATCAGCGCCGACAAGGCCGGCATCCCGCTCAACTTCACCCAGGCCACGGCCATCGACCTCGCCGGCCGTGACGTATTCGAGGCGGTGCAGGTGAGCGTCAATCCGAAGGTCATCACCACGCCGAAGGTGGCGGCGATGGCCAAGGACGGCATCCAGCTGCTGGCAGTGGCCCGGGTGACGGTGCGCGCCAACATCGAGCGGCTGGTGGGCGGTGCGGGCGAGGAAACCATCCTCGCCCGGGTGGGTGAGGGCATTGTCAGCAGCATCGGCTCGGCGGAGTCGCACAAGAAGGTGCTCGAGAATCCCGACATGATTTCCAAGGCGGTGCTGGCGAAGGGTCTCGATGCCGGAACCGCGTTCGAGATCCTCTCGATCGACATCGCCGACGTGGACGTGGGCAAGAACATCGGCGCCGAGCTGCAGACCGACCAGGCCGAGGCCGACAAGCGAATCGCCCAGGCCAAGGCCGAAGAGCGGCGCGCGCTGGCAGTCGCGGTCGAACAGGAGCACAAGGCTGAGGCCCAGAAGCAGCGGGCATTGGTGATCGC
>JAICQR010000203.1 GCA_025937755.1 Gemmatimonadales bacterium
ACCAGGAACAGCCCGGCAAGCAGGAACGTCGGGGCGATGTCGGCGACGCCGAACGACGGGCCCGGTAGCGGCGAGATCGATGGTGCCACCAGCAGGTAGCGCTCGAGCCAGAGGGCAGCGAGGCTGATGCTGCAGAAGAACGCCAGGCTCCAGCGGTTCTTCTTGGGCGCGACGCCCAGCAGCCCGGCGAAGGGGATGATGAACATGCCGAGCAGGACCCAGCGCCCCACCGGCAGCCAGTGACCCCAGAGACGGGCGAAGACGAAGCCGGTCTCCTCCGGCATGTTGCCGTACCAGATGACCAGGAACTGGGCCCACATCAGGTAAGCCCAAAACACGGTAAAGCCGAAGCAGAGCTTGCCCAGGTCGTGACGCTGCTTGGGCGACACGAGGTCGCCGATGCCGAGCTGGCTCACCCCGTACAGCATGGTGAGCGCCAGCAGGGTATGGCCGCCCAGGTAGGAGCCCATGAAGTAGAAGCCGCCCAGCAGGTTCGAGAACCAGTGGGGCTGCAGCGCCATGATGCCGTCGAACGCGAAGAGCGACATGATGAGCGCGTAGGCCACCACGTACGTCGGCGCGAGGCGGTGGAGCCGAACCTCGTTGGCGGCCAGGGTTTCGGCTGATCCATCGAAGTTGCGGGTCCACTTCTCGAACAGCGCGCGCCGTCCGCCACTCACACTGGCGCGGGCGGCGTGGACGTCGGGCAGCATGTCGGCCTTGACCAGACGCCAGCCAAGCCAGCCCAGGATCACGGTGCCGAGGAACATGCGCGCGAACATGAAGGGCTTCGAGAGCCAGACCGCCTTGCCGTGGAACAGGCCATGGAGCTGCTCATCCATCGGGCCGTAAACCGCGGGGTATCCCACCGTGAAGATCAGCACGATCACCAGCAGCGAGATTGGCAGGAAGGCGATAGCCGCCTCGGCGAAGCGGATGACCAGCCCGGACCACTTGGCATTGGCGATCTTGTGCGATGCCGCCAGTCCGACGCTGCCGAACATCAGCCCGGTGAAGAAGAGCCAGTTGACGTGTAGCAGCTGCCACACCCGGTCGGGTGCGGTGCGGAGACCCTGGAAGGCGAGGACCAGGCCCAGCACCGCCAGGCCGAGGCCGACGCCCAGCATGTTGGTGTAGCGGCCACTGATCGAGTGGGCGGCCAGCCGGGTGCGCAATTCGGCCGCCCTCATTGCGGCGCTCCCGCGGCCACGGCCGGGGCCGGGGCTGGTGCTGCGGCCTGGAGGGTCCGCAGGTAGCTCACCACCGCCCACCGGTCGTCCACGCGATAGATCTTGTCACCGTAGCGTGGCATCACTCCCCGTCCATAACGAATGATCGAATAGAGGTAGCCGTCGGAAAATCCGCGGGCGCGGTCGGTCAGGAGACTCGGCGCGCCCACCCGCGGGCCGACCGTGCCCTTTCCATCACCGGCGAAGCCATGACACACGGCGCAGAAGGTGCCGTAGAGCGTGTCGCCCCGGGCCTCGAAGGTGGCGGGGATATTGGGTACCTCAGGGCCCGAGGCCGTCTGCTGCGGCTGGGAACCGCCTGACCACGGATTGACCAGCTGGTCGGCCGTGGTGGCATTGCCGCTCAGGAATTCCCGCGACCAGTCGCCTTCAGCACCAGTGATGGGCACCGCGCCAGCCGGGGTGTTGCGGGGCACGCTGGCGGTCTCGTAGGGATGCACCGAGCGCTGCGCGATCATGTGATCGAACCAGGGAATGCGGTACCAGAGATCGTCCGGTGAGGGGACCTTGTTGTACCACACCTCGCATCCGGCGGTGCCGAGCGCGACCAGTGCCAGCAACAGGTAGCGGAAGCGCCTCGGTTCAACCATGGCGCACCTCCACCGCACCCGCGTCCCGGAAGAACGACGTCAGCTCGGCCTCGCGGTCGGCCCGGGCCGGCACGAACACACCGATCCGATCATCGGTGAAGCGCTCGTCGTACAGCACCTTGCGGCCGGCCTTGGCCAGCGAGAGCAGGGCCACGCTGCCCAGCGTGAAGAAGGCCCCGAGCAGAATGGTGAGCTCGAACGCGATGACGACGTAAGGCGGAATCGAACCTATGGTCTTGCCGCCCACCAGCACGGGCCAGTCGCGCGACATCCAGATCGTCATGGCAAAGCCGGCAGCACAGCCGGTCAGCCCACCGATGAGCGTGAAGAGCCGCACCGGACTGTTCTTGTGCCCGCACGCTTCCTCCACCTCGTGGTTGGGGTGGGAGGTGTAGACGGTAAGGTCGCGGTGACCACGATCGCGGAGCGCGCGAATGGCGTCGCAGGCGGCGTCGACCTGCTCGAACGAGGCGAGCACGCCGGGCACGACCTTCGGCCGGGGCAACGGGAGCGCCATCAGTGGTGCCCTCCCCCGGCGCGGCGGCGCGGCAACGGGATCATCTCCTTGATCTCCTGGATCGCCACAATGGGGAAGTTCCTGGCGAAGAGCAGGTAGTACTTCAC
>JAICQR010000049.1 GCA_025937755.1 Gemmatimonadales bacterium
CAAGACGCTGGGCTTCCATGACGGCGACGCGGGCCAGGATTTCGAGCGGATGCAGGAGCGGGTCAAGGAGGAACTCAACCGCGTCTTCAACCCGGAGTTCCTCAACCGGCTGGATGACATCATCGTGTTCCACCCGCTCAGCAAGGTGCACATTGCGGAGATCGTCACGATTCTGCTCAAGGAAGTGCAGCGGCGGCTGGGCGACGAAGTTCGGCTCACGCCGGCGGCGCTCGATTTCCTGGTCGACAAGGGCTACGACCAGAGCTTCGGGGCCCGTCCCCTGAAGCGGTCGATCCAGCGCTACATCGAGGACCCGCTGAGCGAGCGGATACTCCTGGGTGAGTTCGGGCGTGGGGACGAGATTGAAGTCGATCTGGCGGAGGACAAGGACCGCCTCACGTTCAGCACCCTCACCAGCCAGAAGGCCTGACCGGCCGGCGCCCCGGTTCACCGGGCCTCACCCGCCGCTACCACTTGATGCGACGACTTCCGATCGTTCTCCTCCTGCTGCTGGCCGGCGCTACGGCGCCGGCCCTGGCACAGGATCCCGCACCTCCCCGCATCGACACCCTGGCGGTGGAGGGCAACGTCCGTGTTGCCTCGGCCCAGGTGCTGAGCGCCAGCGGACTCACCGCCGGCCAGCTCGCCTCCTACCGCGACATCCAGCGCGCCATCGAGGCGCTGTTCCGCACCGGCCAGTTCGATGACGTGACGGTGATGCAGCGCATCGTGGACGGCCGCAACCTCGTCGTGCTTCGCGTGGTGGAGCGGCCGGTGCTCACGTCCTGGTCGGTCGAGGGCGCCAGGCAACTCACGCCCGGGGATGTGCGAGGCAAGGTGAAGCTGCTGGAAGGCCGTCCGCTCGACCGGGCCGCGATGGCCCAGAGCGAAGCGGCCATCGATTCGCTCTATCGCGAGAAGGGGTTCTACGCCGCGCGGGTGTCGGCCAATGTGGTCCCGGCCGATTCCTCCCGGGGCGTGCAAGTGGTCTTCAACGTCACCGAGGGCAACCGGGTGGCGGTGAGCCAGGTGCGGATCGAGGGGAACCAGGCGTTGCCGGACGACGAAGTCGTCGGGGCGATGTCCACCCAGCCCGAGGGATTCTGGTGGTTCCGCAACGGGCGGTTCACCGAGGAACGGCTGGACGACGATATCCGAAGCGGCTTGCCCGGGCACTACGCCAGCAAGGGGTTCATCGACTTCCGGGTGGCGAGTGACACGCTGCTCTCGACGCCCGGGGCGGAGAAGGCGGTACTGTCGCTCACGGTGGAGGAAGGCCCCCGGTATCGCGTGGCTGGCTTCGAGATCCGGGGCAACCGCCGGTTCAGTACCGAGGAACTCCGGACCTTCTATCCCTTTGCGGCCAGCACCGACTCGATGCCGGTGTTCGATCAGGGCGCCTGGGACGCCGCACGCGAGCGTATCGCCACCCTGTACGGGAACAACGGCTACATCTACGCCTCGGTCCGTCCCGAGGTCGTTCGACGCACGCTGCCGGACGGCAGCCCGGTGGTGGACCTCGCGTGGAACATCAGTGAAGGACGGGTGGCGAACATCAACCGGATCGTCATCGTCGGCAACGACGTGACCCACGAGCGCGTGATCCGCGAGGCGATCGTGCTCCTCCCGGGCCAGGTGTTCAACCAGGACGCACTGGTCCGTTCCTACCAGAACGTCTCCAACATCGGCTTCTTCCAGCAGCCGCTGGCGTTCCCGGGCGTCGACCCGATGCCATGTCCCCAGGGCGTGCGGCAGGAGGATTGCCCGCCTGACGTGGACATCACGTTCCGGGTGGAAGAGCGTCGCACCGGCAACATCAATTTCGGCGCATCGCTGGGGCAGGGCACCGGCCTGGGTGGCTTCCTCGGACTGGAGGAGCCCAATCTCTTCGGCCGGGGCAAGCGCGGCCGGCTCCAGTGGCAGTTCGGCGCCAACATCAACGACTTTGTGCTGAGCTACACCGATCCCGCCATCAACGAGGGCCGGATCAGCGGCACCATCTCGCTGTTCGACTCACGCCAGCGTTTCATCATTCGGGACCTGGGCCGCCGCAGCCAGACCGGCGGGAGTCTCCAGCTCGGCTTTCCGTTCCTCGGCGCGCGCTACACCCGGCTGTTCGCGACCTATGGCCTGCAGCGGGTGCGCTACTCCGAAGGCTCGACCGAGCTGCAGGAGCGTTTCGTGTGCAACAACTGCACGCGATCCTCGCTGGGCACCAGTGTGATCAGGGATACGCGGGTCGGGCTGCCGTTTGCCACCGGGGGCTCCCAGCTGCAGGCCAGCGGCGAGCTCAACGGGGGAGTCCTCGGGGGCTCGGGCAATTACCGGAAAGTGGACGTCGAAGGCCGCTGGTATGCGCCGCTGGGGACACTTGGCGGCGGGGGGCAGATCGGGGCCGGGATCCAGTTCGTGCTCGGCATCACTGCCAAGTCGGGCTTCATTTTCGGCGAGGCCGACAACTTCCCGTTCGAACAGTACTCGCTGGGCGGAGTCCAGTTCGGGGTGCCGCTCCGGGGCTACGAGGAGTTCGCCATCACGCCCGATGGCTTCGATCCCGCTGCAGGTGGCAGCCAGGCCAGCCCGGATGCCTTCGGCAAGTCGTACGCGGCCTTCACGATGGAGGCCGGGGCCCGGCTCAACCAGTCGTTCTACGTCAGCGCCTTCATGGACGCGGGCAACGTGTACCGCACCGCGCGCCAGTGGGACCCCACCCGGCTGTTCCGGGGTGCCGGCGTGGGTGTGGCACTGATTTCGCCCCTGGGCCCCATCGGCGTTGACCTGGCCTACGGCTTTGACAAGAAGGACGCCACCGGCCGGCCTGCGCCAGGCTGGATGTTTCACATCAAGGTCGGCAACCTGTTCTAGGTGGGTTGCCGGGCCGCCACCTCTTCACGGAGCTTGTTTCGCATGAAGGTGTCAGTCCTTGGCCGTCTCGCGCTGTCGTTGGTCGCACTGCTGCCGCTGCAGGCCGCGGTGCTCTCGGCGCAGGATGCCGCCCCCACGGGTCGGGTCGCGTTCGTCAACATGCGCCAGGTGATGGATTCGACTCCGGGCTTCGCGGCGGCGGAGAGCACGTTCGTCCAGGAGATGACCACCTGGCGCGGCGAGTTCCAGCAGCTGCAGAATCGCCTGGACTCGGCAGCGGCGGCTTTCGAGCAGCAGGCGACGGTGCTGTCGCCCACTGCGCGGCAGGCGCGCCGCAACGAGCTGCAGGCCCAGCAGGACACCCTGCAGTCCCGGCTGGCGCAGCTCAACCAGCGCGCGGCAGACCGGGAGCGGGAACTGCTCGATCCGATCCAGGCGCGTGCAGTGTCCGTGGTCGAGGCGCAGCGGGTCGCCGGTGGCTACACCATCGTCTTCGACATCAGCGCCCAGGCCAACAACATCATCACGGCCGATCGCTCGCTCGACCTGACGTCGCGCGTCATCGCCGCGCTCAAGTCTTCCGGCGGCAGTTAAGCCACACGACTCCAGCCCGCAGGCGGCCCCCGGTGATCGGCGGCCGCCTGTTCGGCCATCACAGCCCTGCAATTCGGGAGGACTGATGGACATCCAGCAGATCCTGTCAGCGCTGCCGCATCGCTACCCGTTCCTGCTGGTGGACCGCATCCTCGAGACCGAGGGTGAGACCCGCGTCGTGGGGTTGAAGAACGTGACGATCAACGAGCCGTTCTTCCAGGGCCATTTCCCGGGGCATCCGATCATGCCCGGCGTGCTGATCGTGGAGGCGCTGGCGCAGACCGGCGGGGTGCTGCTGCTCTCCCGCATGGCCGACGCCGCGTCGAAGGTGGTGTACTTCATGGCACTGGACGGGGTGCGGTTCCGGAAGCCGGTATTGCCGGGCGACCAGTTGCGGATGGTGGTGGACGTGGTCCAGAACCGCGGGGCGACGGTGAAGCTCCGAGGGGAGGCGTTCGTGGACGGCACCCTGGTGTGCGAGGCAGACATGATGGCCCGGGTGGTGGACCGTTAGCCACGCCTGCTAGATTGCATGCACCGGAATTGCGAGTTTCATGGCTCGACGTGGCAGTACCCATCGCGTAGTTCGCTGGCTCTGGACCAGCCGCAGGCTCGACGCCCGGCTGGCTCGGATCGCGCTGTTGCCTGCGGCCGGCTTCTGGCGAGCCGCGTCTGCGGTTCGTGACGGGGCCTATGCACGCGGCTGGCTGCGCCAGGATACCCTCCCGCTGCCATCCATCGGCGTTGGCAACCTGACCGTCGGCGCCTCCGGCAAGGGACCGGTCATGGTCTGGATCGCCCGGCACCTGCACGCACAGGGCCGCCAGCCGGGACTGCTGTTGCGCGGCAATTCGCCCTGGCGAGTGGCCGCGTTCGAGCATGCGGCGCCCGGCGTTCCGGTGCGTGGCGCGCGTGACGCCATGCAGGGCGCAGTGCAACTCGCCAATGGCGGGGCGCGCGCCATCGTGATGGAGTCCCGGATTCCGGTCCTGGACATCCGCCCCGACCGGGTCATCGCGGTGGTCGGCGCCGAGACCTCCGCGGCGGTGCGCTGGTCGCTCCCGGCCGGCCCGTGGCGCGAGCGATGGAGCCGCCTGGGTGATGTCGATGCCGTGGTGGTGGCGCGGAAGCGCGCGCCCCTCGACGCAGCGCTCGCGCTGGCAGCCCGGTTGCGGGAGCACACCTCCGCCCCCATCGCCGTCGCCCACCTTGGTGTGCGACATCTCGAGGGACTGGTGTCTCGCACGGAGCACCCGGCCTCGCTGCTGCGTGGCCGGCGGGTGGTCGCCGCATCCGGCAGCGCGGACCCGGGCGCGTTCATCTCCCAGATCAAGGCCACAGGCGCCGCGGTGCAGGTGGCCCAGTGGGAGGCGGACGACGACATGCGCGATCACGATGTGGCATGGCTGGCGCATGCCGCGCGCCGGGCCGATCACGTCGTGGTCAGCGAAGCCGACGCCGTCAAGCTGCGCGATCGCTGGCCGGCGCGAGTGGCGGAACCACTCGTCGCAGTGCTCGACCTCACCTGGGAACGCGACGGCGACGCCGTGATTTCCGCGCTGGACCTGCCGGATTCGGTGGCGTGACGCGGGCGGCCGTCCGGCCACGACGTGTCAGCGGTCGGCCTTCCGGCCGCCCCTGATCCACACTTCCCACTTCCCACTTCCCACTTCCCACTATTCATGTGCGCTGACGCGGTGCAGCCCCACCGGATCATCCGGCCAGACAAGGACCACTTTCTCTCCGAGGAAAACCCGTTCGAGGCGATGATGTCGCGGTTCGACTTCGCCGCCGAGAAACTCAATCTCGACCCGGGCCTGTACAAGATTCTCCGCCATCCCGAGAAGCAGGTGACGGTGTCGATTCCGGTCCTGCTGGATTCGGGCGAGGTCGAGGTGTATACCGGACATCGGGTGCTGTACAATACGTCTCGAGGTCCGGCCAAGGGCGGCATCCGGTTCGACCTGGCGGTGACCCTCGAGGAAGTGACCGCGCTGGCGGCATGGATGACGTGGAAGTGCGCCGTGGTCAACATCCCCTTCGGCGGCGCCAAGGGAGGCGTGGTCTGCGATCCGTCTGTGATGTCGCCGGGAGAGATCGAGCGGCTCACGCGCCGGTACACCAGCGGCATCATCGAGACGCTGGGGCCGGATTCCGATGTGCCGGCGCCGGACGTCAATACCAATGAGCGGGTGATGGCGTGGATCATGGATACCTACTCCATGGCCAAGCGCCATACGGTGACGGCCGTGGTGACCGGGAAGCCGATCTCGATGGGCGGGTCGCTGGGCCGCAAGGAGGCAACCGGCCGCGGCTGTATGTTCGTCACCCGGGAGGCGCTGAAGCGGCTCGACATGCCCATCGAGAGGGCGCGCATTGCGGTCCAGGGTTTCGGCAACGTGGGCTCGATTGCCGCCACGCTGCTGCAGGAGCAGGGAGCCCGCATCGTGGCGGTGAGCGACAAGTCCGGCGGCATCTACAACGAGGCCGGCCTCGATGTACAGGATGTGAAGAACTGGGTGCTCGAGAAGCGGCTGCTGGCCGGCTACCCCGATGGCGAAGCAATCACCAATGCCGAGCTGCTGACGCTGCCATGCGAGGTGCTGCTTCCCGCGGCGCTGGAGAACGTCATCACCAGCAAGAACGCTCCGGACATCCAGGCCCGCATCGTGTGCGAGGGTGCCAACGGCCCGACCACCGCCAAGGCCGACGCGATTCTGGAGGAAAAGGGCGTGTTCGTGGTGCCGGACATCCTCGCCAATGCCGGCGGCGTGACGGTCAGTTACTTCGAGTGGGTGCAGGACCGGGGCGGCTATTTCTGGGACGAGGAAACCGTCAATTCGCGGCTCGAACGGATCATGGTGCAGTCGTTCGAGGAGGTGGCCAACATGGCGGCTCGCCACGGCGTCACCAACCGGATCGGCGCCTACATGCTGGCCATCGAGCGCGTGGCGGAAGTCCACCGGCTCCGCGGCATGTATGCCTGATGCGCATCACCGTGCTTGCGATCGGGCGCCTGCGAGCGCACTTCCGCAGCACATGTGACTTGTATGCGGACCGGCTGAAGCGGTACTGCACCTTTGACGAGGTGGAGCTCCGCGAAGCCGGCCGGACTCCCTCCGTGGCGCTGGAGCGCGCCGACGAGGGCGCACGCCTGACCGCGCGCGCTCCCGCCGGCGCGTTTCGAGTTGCGGTCGCCCGCGAGGGCACCGCGTGGTCGAGCGCCGAGCTGGCTGCCGAACTCGAGCGCTGGCGGGTGGCGGCGCGTCCGGTTGCGCTGTTCCTGGGCGGCTCGCACGGGCTGGATCCATCGCTGATCGCGTCGGCCGGGCGGGTGTGGAGCCTGGGTCCGCTGACGCTGCCGCATGAACTCGCACGGGTGGTAGTCCTGGAGCAGTTGTACCGGGCATGGACCATCCTTCTCGGCGAGCCGTACCACAAGGGGCGCCCGGATTGAGGCCCGCATGACCGAATGGTTCAAGGAATGGTTCAATGAGGAGTACCTCGCACTCTATCCTCATCGCGATGCAGGCGACGCCGAGCGGCTGGTGCGATTGCTGCAGGATGCCTTGCCGTGGCGCGCGGGCTGGCAGGTGCTCGACGTCGGCTGTGGTGCCGGACGCCACACCCGCGCGCTCGAGGCGGCGGGTGCCCGATGTATCGGACTCGATCTTTCTGCCACGCTGCTTCAGCGGGCGAGGCTCGTGACCGATGCACCGCTGATCCGGGCCGACATGCGTTACCTCCCGGTGCGCGCCGCAAGCATGGATCTCACAGTCAATCTCTTCACCAGTTTCGGCTACTTCCGCACCGACCAAGAGCACCAGCGCGCGCTCGGCGAGATGGCCGCGACTATCCGGCCGGGCGGGTGGTTCGTCATCGATTTTCTCAATGCGGAGTCCGTCGCCAGCACGCTGGTGCCCCGCAGCAACTCGGAGAGCGACGGCGTCCCGGTCGAAGTGACGCGGCGCATCGTGGATGCGGGGCGCTTCGTCGAGAAGCGCATCCGGATGGGAGGGGGCCGCGAATGGCTCGAACGGGTGCGGCTCCTCACGGCGGCCGAGCTTGAAGCGATGCTGCAGCGGGCGTCGGTGAGCGTGGAACTCCGGTTTGGCGACTACGACGGCGGCCCGCTCGCCGCCGGCAGACCGCGGGTCATCCTGGCGGGCCGGCGCGCGTGAGCTTCCAGCTGCACTCCACGCCGCTGTCGGCCCCGGTGCCGATTCCGGAGCCCCGCGCCGGCGGCACAGCCAGCGCCGTGCTCGAGGCCGTGCTTCCGGCTCCCGGCACCGCACCGCTGCTCGAGCAGCTGGCCGACCCGCGAACCCTGATCGTGACCACAGGGCAGCAACCCGCCTTGCTGCTGGGCCCGGCCTACACGCTGCACAAGGCACTGACCGCGGCGGCGCTCGCGGCGGAACTGCGGGCCCGGTGGAATCGCCCCGTGATACCGGTGTTCTGGAATGCCGGCGATGACCACGACTGGGACGAGGCGCGAACGGCATGGTGGCGCACTGCCGGTGGCGATGTCGTCGCAGCCAGCCTCCCTGAGCGCGATACCTCGGCACCGATGCTTCCGCTGTACCGTTCGCCTGGCGGACCGGCGATGGCGGAGGCCGTCCGGTCGTTTGTCGAGTCGATGCCGCTATCACCGTGGATGGAAGGCATCGGCGGCATCCTTTCCCGCACCCACAGCGCGGACGCGACGCTCGCGGGCGCGTCGGGGGCCGCGCTGGCGGAATTGCTGGCGCCGCTCGGTATCCTGGTGCTGGACAGCACGCATCCCGCCTTCAAGGCGGCTGCGGCTGAGCATCTGCTGGCAGCGCTGGATTCCAGTGAGCAGCTCGAGCGGTCGCTGGAGGAGCACCACGCCGCGCTGGTCGCTTCGGGTCATGCTCCAGGCATTGCGACTGGCGGTGGCGCCACCCTGGTAATGCTGGAGGGAAGTGCCGGCCGCGACCGGCTGGTGCGGCACCATTCGGGCTATCAGCTGCGGCGCTCGGGAGAAAGCTTTTCCCGGGCGGAACTCGAGCAGATTGCCCGGCACGATCCCCGCCGCCTCTCTCCCAACGTCCTCCTTCGTCCCGTCATCGAGAGCGCCCTGCTTCCGACGGTGGCTTACTGCGCCGGCCCCGGGGAGCTACGCTACCTCCCGCTGACCGAACCGGTCTTCAGCCAGATGGAGCAGGTGCGGCCCGCAGCGGTCCCGCGGTGGTCTGGTGTCGTGGTCGAAGCGCCGGTGCTCCGCGCCATGGAGAAGTTCGGCATAGACCTCGAGACCCTGCTCGATCCCGCCGCTGACGTGCTGGCGCTGGCCGCCGCGGACGCCATGCCGGCGCCGGTGGCCGCGGCGCTCCGTCGCCTGCGATCCGAAGCCGAACGCGATCTCGCCTCGCTGGTGGAACGTGGCAGGGAAGAAGAGGAGCCCCTCGGACGCTCGATCGAGGGCTCGCGGCGCCGGATCGATTTTGAGCTGAATCGCATCGAGCGCCGGTATGTCCGGTCACTCAAGCGACGCCACGCCGACCAGCTTCGCCAACTGGCGCGCGCCCGCACGGCCCTGCTGCCGCTGGACCGGCCGCAGGAGCGCCTCCTCTCGCTGCTGGACCTCGTGGGCAGGCACGGCGCACCGTTGCTCGATGCGGTGATGGCAGCAGCCCGGGCGCATCTGACGCCTGCCCTTGAAGGCCGTTCGGTTCCGGCGTAGACTCGACCCCATGTGGATCTTCCTCGTCGTCCTGCTGCTCGCCCTGAGCATTCCGATTCTCGGGATCCTGCTTGACTCTCCGCTTGGAAAGGCAATTGCCCGCCGGATTGAAGGCGGCGAGCCGCTGCCCACCGAACTGGGGCTGCTCAGCCGCAAGGTGGAGCTGCTCGAGTCGGAAGTGGACGACCTCACCCGCGCCGTCGAGTCGCTGAAGGAAGACAACGCCTTCCTCCAGCGGCTCATCGAGGACGCGCCTGCGCGGCAGCAACTGCCGCCACGCGCAACCTCCTGACCACCCGTCGCCCGGCCTTGATGGTGGCGGCTGGGATCTTCTCCAGCCGCATCGTCGGTTTTATTCGTGGCGCCGCGGTCGCTCACTTCCTCGGTGCCGGTGCTGCGGCGGATGCATGGCAGGCCGCCTTCCGGATTCCCAACTTCCTGCAGAACCTGTTCGGCGAAGGCGCGCTGTCGGCGTCGTTCATTCCGGTCTATTCCAGCCTGCTGGGCCAGGGCCGGGAGAAGGAGGCACGTACCGTTGCCGGCGGTGTGATCGCGTTGCTGGGGCTGCTGGTCGCGAGCCTGGTGCTGCTGGGAATGCTTGCGACACCCTGGCTGATGTCGGTGATAGCCCCGGGCTTCGAAGGGGAGCGCCGAGAACTGGCCATCCGGCTGGTGCGGATCGTGTTTCCGGGCACTGGGCTGCTGGTGCTGTCCGCCTGGTGCCTCGGCGTCCTCAACAGCCATGGCAGGTTCTACCTGGCCTATGCCTCGCCGGTGGCGTGGAACATCGCGATCATCGTGGCACTTGTGGCTGCGGGAAGTCACCGGAGCGGAAGCGACATCGCCATCTTTGCCGCGTGGGGAGCCGTGGCCGGGAGCGCCTTGCAACTGCTGGTGCAGCTGCCGGCGGTGCTGCCGCTGGTACGGGGAATGCCGCTGGGGCTCTCCCTCGCAGACAGTGGCATACGGACCGTGCTGTCACGGTTCGGCCCGGCGTTCGTGACCCGCGGCGTGACCCAGATCGGCGGGTACGTTGACACCATCATCGCATCGTTTCTCCCGCTGGGGATGCTCGCGAGCCTGGGATATGCGCAGCTGCTGTCGTATCTCCCCATCAGCCTGTTCGGCATCGCGGTCTCGGCCGCGGAACTCCCGGCCATGTCGCGCACGGCAGGCGATACCGGCGAGCTCAGCAACGATGCTCGTTCTCAGTTGCAGGCGCGGCTCGCCCGGGGCCTCCGCCAGCTGGCGTACTTTGTCGTGCCGTCGGCTGTGGCGTTTCTGGCGCTGGGGCATGTGCTCGCCGGGGTCCTGTTCCAGAGCGGCCGTTTCACTGCGCGTGACAGCATGATCGTCTGGACCATCCTCGGCGGTGCTGCAGTCGGCCTGCTGGCAGCGACAATGGGGCGGCTATTCAGCTCGGCGTTCTATGCCCTGCGCGACACTCATACGCCACTCCGCTACGCGACCATCCGGGTCGCCTGTAACATCGCGTTCGGGTGGTTTGCCGCACTGCACCTCCCGCGCTTGCTCGGGCTGCCTCCGGACTGGGGCGGGGCAGGTCTCACCGCTGCTGCGGGCCTCGCGGCGTGGCTCGAGTTCGCGCTGTTGCGTCGCGGGCTTGCCGGCAGGATCGGCGCTGTCGGCGTGCCCGTGCATTTCCTGGTGCGGCTCTGGCTGGCTGCGCTGCTCTCCGCGGCTGCGGGATGGGCAGTGCTGACCTGGGTGCCGGTATCGGGTCCGCGGCCGGTGGGCGTGCTGGTACTGCTCACGTATGGCACGATCTATCTGCTCGTCACCCGCGTGCTGGGCGTGGAGGAGGCCCGTACGCTCGCCGGCCGGCTCCGCCGATGAGCGGGCCCACTTCCGCCTTCGAGCGCAAGCTCGCGACACTCCCGGATGGTCCCGGCGTATATCTGTGGAAGGACGCCGAGGGTCGGGTGCTGTACGTCGGCAAGGCCAAGCGACTCTCGTCCCGGGTGCGGAGCTACGTCAACACCGATCCAGGAGACAGCCCCAAGAACACGCTGCTCCGCCGGTTGCTGGCCGACGTCGAAACCATCGTCGTGCCGGATGAAGCCCAGGCGTTGGTGCTCGAGAACAACCTGATCAAGGAGTACCGGCCCCGCTTCAACGTCGTCCTCAAGGACGACAAGAGCTACCCCTCCATCGCCGTAACGCTGGGCGAGCCATTCCCGCGGGTATTGGTGACCCGCCGGCGTGATATCCCCGGTGCCCGCTACTTTGGTCCCTTCACCGATGTTGGCCAGTTGCGGAAGACGCTGGCGATCATCCGGCGCCTGTACACCGTGCGCAGTTGCCCCGACGATATTCCGCGCGAACGCCGTGAACGCCCTTGTCTCGATTACCATATCGGGCGCTGCAAGGCACCGTGCGTCGGCTGGCAGGCGGAGTCCGACTACCGGGTCATGATCGGCGACGTGCTGGACTTTCTCGAGGGTCGGACCGGCGACGTGCGCGAGCGGGTTCGAGAGGCGATGCTGCAGGCGTCCGCACGCGAGGACTTCGAGCGCGCCCGGGAGCTGCGCGACGCGCTCAAGTGGCTGGAGCGGCTCGAGGCACCGGGCGTGGTCGAGGTGATCGGCACCGGCGACGCGGATGTGCTGGGATTTGCCCGCGATGGTGACGATGGCGTGGGCGTCCTGCTGCGGGTGCGCGACGGCCGGGTGATCGGCAGGGAGCATCGCTTCTTCGAGGGCATCGAGGATACCGGCGACGATGCGGTGCTGTCCGCCTTCCTGGTACGATACTACGCGCTGCTCGAGGGAAGAGCGCGCCGGCTGGTGGTGCCATTTCCCCCCGAGGACTGGGAGCCCCTGCGTCAGCTGCTGCCCCAGAGCAACTGGATCATCCCCCAGCGCGGCACGTTGACACGCTGGCTTGAACTGGCCGACCAGAATGCCCGTCACCTGATGGAATCACTCAGGATCGAGAGCTTCGAGACCGAGGAGCGGGCGGAGGATCCGGTGTACGCACTGGGCCGCGACCTCGGAATGACCTCGGTGCCGCGAAGTTTCATCTGCGTGGATATCTCCCACAATCAGGGCCGTGACATGGTGGGCTCCCTGGTCTGGTTCGAGGCCGGCCGCCCCCGCAAGAGCGAGTACCGGCGCTATCGCATCAAGGGGCTGGCACAACAGGACGACTTCGCCGCGATCCATGAGGTATTGACACGCTTCCTTACGCGGCGGCGGGATGACGGCGCCAAGATTCCCGACCTCATCGTGGTGGATGGCGGCAAGGGCCAGCTCAACGCTGCGATGGATGCCATGCAGGCACTCGGCTTCGATCACATTCCGCTCGCCAGTCTCGCCAAGCGTGACGAAGAAGTGTTCGTTCCCGGCAGGAGCGAGCCCCTTCGGCTGAGCCGCCGCTCTCCCGCCTTGCGGCTGCTGCAGCGTGCCCGGGACGAGGCGCATCGGTTCGGCGTGACGTACAGCCGCAAGCGTCGGACCGCGCGGACCATCACCTCGGAGCTGCTTGCCATTCCCGGTGTGGGCCCCACCCGACGGCGCGCGCTCCTCGAGCGCTTTGGAAGTCTTGCGGGGGTGCGCAGCGCCACGGCCCGCGAAATCGCCACGGTGCCCGGGTTTTCCACGGCACTCGCCGGGAGAATCCTGGATCACCTGAAGGAGCATTGATGGACTGGCTGTTGTCGTGCCTCCACTGCGGGAACTCCACATCGCCTTCCGGCATGCCGACGGTGTGCACCTGCGGCGAACCCTGGGTGGTCGAGTATCCGTCGCGCGCTCCCGGGCTGCTCGAGCGGGCCGAGCTGCGGCGGCACGCCGGCATGTGGCGCTTCCGTGCCTTTCTGCCGCTGCGGCCCGATGAGTCCCCCGTTACGCTGGGCGAGGGAGATACGCCTTTGCTCGCCCTGGAGCGCACCGGCAGGCGATTGGGTGCGCCGCAGCTGCTGCTCAAGGACGAATCCGTCAATCCGACTGGCAGCTTCAAGGCCC